>SVNM01000019.1 GCA_015066875.1 Ruminococcus sp. | reverse complement strand
CTTTCATGCAAATTTCCAAAGTAAATATGATGTTCACCTCTATGAGCAAGCCCAGCAATTTTATCTGCCATCTTTTTCATCTCTTGGTGAAGCTGATGTTCTCCGGCAGTAATGTCATTCGCCTCAACGATTGCTCTTGCATTCAGAATGAACTGTGACTTGCGGGCGTAGTCAGCACCCTCGGCTTCAACGAGGATTCCATCGCTGCCGTTGGCATCAAGGAAGAGGATACAGTGTGCAGTGTTGCCCTTCATATACATCAGATCTCTGTTCTCGATGATTTCGGGGCAGTCATCCAAGGGATGATCTCTCATCTGCTCAAATCTCTTTCCGTAGAGGGGAATAACTTTCTCCACTTCAATCTGCATCGGCTTATAGTTATGAGCCTTGTGATTGAGCAGAGCATTGAATGTGATTTTCTTCCTGTCTTTAGACATGGGCATCGCCTCTCTTTCTTTTTAATAGTATAGGGGGAAATAAAAAAATGCCGAACCAATCGAGAGTGGTGACTCTCAATGGATTCGGCATAACGAACAAGAAACCGTTTCAAACTTTGTGAAAGTTTTTCGCAATAAAAAAGAGCAGACTTTGGAATTTTTCTTCCAAATCTGCTCTCACATCTCTTGAAAATGAAAAAACGCCCGTTCAAGTCCAAAAAACACTCGAAAAAGGCCTTAGGTGATCCACGGTTTTGCGAATAAAATTTTAGTGTCCACATACGCAAAAAAGTCCGAAATATCGGACTTTTTTGGCATGTGATCTTTTTCGTCACATATAGATGGTTGGGGTGGAAGGATTTGAACCCTCGAATAACGGAGTCAGAGTCCGCTGCCTTACCGCTTGGCGACACCCCAGTGTATTATTTTGAACGGCTTAACCATTCAGCTTTATTATTATATCACTATAAAAAGGATATGTCAAGCATTTTCGAAATATTTTTATTATTTAATTTATTAGCGCTGTACTTGAATTTATATGCAAAAGAATATATAATATACATAGGTATAATTTTCAGGAATTATTATGAATTGTATATTTATTCATAAGCATGGGGAGGATTACTTTATGAAAAAAATGTACTTCATTTTTAATCTGAATGCCGGAAAAGCGATTATCGGTGAAAAGCTCGCCGATATCATAGATGCCTTTACAAAAGCAGGTTACGAAGTTACTGCCAGACCTACACAGGAAAACGGAGACGCTGTTCAGGCTTCTGCATACGCTTGTCAGGAGAAATATGACCTTATTGTGTGTGCGGGTGGCGACGGCACTCTCAGCCAGTGTATTCACGGAGTAATGAAAAGTGAAAATAAAATTCCCATAGGATTTATTCCGGCGGGCTCTACAAACGATTTTGCCAGAGGGCTGGGAATTCCAAAGGGGATTATGGAGGCAACAGAGTGGATAATCAAGGGCACGCCTGTTCCTTGTGACATTGGTGGCTTCAATGACTCGTTCTTCAGTTATATCGTAGCCTTCGGAGCTTTTACAAACGTAACATACGAAACTCCGCAGAATATAAAGAATATTCTGGGACATTCTGCTTATATATTGAACGGACTTCTTAAGCTTACAAGTATACGTTCAAAGAGAATGAGGGTAGAGTATGACGGAAATGTAATGGAAGACGATTATGTTTTTGGAATGGTAACTAATTCGGCATCAGTAGCGGGACTTCTTTCGCTTAATGATTTTCTTCTTGATGACGGAGTGTTTGAGGTTACACTTATTAAAAAGCCTTCAAATATTCTTGAGCTTGAAAGAATAATTCATTCGCTTCTCAATATCAATGAGGAGATAAATAAGGACTATATCAAGTATTTCAGAACAGATAAGATAACCTTTACTTCGCTGAGTGATGAGCCTATTACCTGGACTCTTGACGGTGAATACGGCGGAGATGCTCAGGTAAATCAGGTTGTAAACAACAGAAAGGCAATTTCGTTTATATGCGGACCACGCGAGCCTGAAAGCACTCTGGCTCTGTAAGGCTTCATCTGAATAATGCTGACATTATATATTCACATAAAACGGTCTGATATAATATGATGTATCAGGCTTTAAAGACAGGAGGAAATGCAAATGCAGAAACTGGCGCTTTTAGGAGAAGCAAGCTTTTTTAACAGCATTGCTGATGCTGTTTCAGGAAGCTTTGAAGCAGTAATTATTGCAGATAATGATATAGCAGATATAAATAATGAATATGACGCTGTAGCGGTATGTGCCGATTACTGCAAGGATTGTCTTGAAGAAACTGTAATACAGCTTAAGGGTGGAAATCTTCCTGTTATTCTTATTACAGAAACAAGTGATATGGCTGAGCAGAGCAGGCTTTGCGGTGTCAGAGCTGATGATGTGATAGTTCTACCTCTTTGCCGTGAGCTTTTGCTGAAGCGTATCTGCTCTGCGGTAAACTGCAGTAAGGGCGTTAAGTCCGGAAGCGACAGCTTCGCTGTGAAATTTGATGAGCTTCTTGATTCGGTTAATGAAAAGGATAAGTCAAGAGGAGCCTTCTGCGTTGGCAAAGATGATTTTGCAAATATCTACCGCTTTATTCTCAGAGGACTTGAACGTACTGAGGGCAAGGTTCAGATGGTGCTTTTCACCCTTGAATGTGACGGAGGTGACCCCTGTGATGAAACTATGAGCGTTCTTGCGGGATTGGTTCAGCTTTGCCTGAGAAGAGGCGATATTTCGTCGGTGTTCAGTAAAAATCAGGTTGTGATTATGCTTCTGGGAACAGATGATAACGGTGCGCATCTCGTTGCAAACCGTATTCTCAGTAGCTTTTACGGAGAGTGCGACGACGGCTCGTATGAGCTTAACTATGATATCCGCGAGATTAATTTCAAAAAACAGGATTAATGATTAACAGGACGTTCAGTGCAGAGCGTCCTGTTGTTTTTGCAAATATTGACAATTTCGTGAAAATATGATAAAATTATTATTTAGAATACTGTGTGGAGGATTTGCTATGAAAAAATTATTTGCCGTGCTTCTTGCGCTTGTTTCAGTTATGTCATTCTCTGCCTGTGAGGATAAGGACGAGAAGCCGTCTGAAATACACTCTTCTGCGGAAGAGACAGTTAAGAATAATGAGCTTGAAGAGGCTATAAAGGAAAATTACTCCGCAAGCTTTGAGGATTTTGAATTCGGAGTATCCGAAAACGGAGCGTATACAAGTAATTTCGGCGGTATAAAGTTCAATGCTCCCGAAAACTATATCTTCTCAACACGTGAGGAAATCCTTGAGATGATGAATATGGGAACTGAGGTTCTTGATGACGATATGCTGGATATGTACTCGCTTGTAGCTCAGCAGACAACAGTCTACGATATGCTGGCAAAGGACGCTGTTACAGGCGATAACGTAATTGTTCTGTATGAAAATCTCAGAGCATATGGCGAAAATGCTCCCGATGTATATACCGCAGAGCTTTATGTTGACGCTATGGATACACAGTTTGAAACTATGAATACAGGAATTATTTATACTCCCGTTTCAAGAGAGAACGTTACTCTTGCGGGAAAAGAATTCTTAAAGGCAGAGTATTCCTGTCAGTATGAGCTTATGGGCGATGTGTCTATGACTCAGATTTACTACGTCCGCAAGGACGGAGATTACATCACAGGTGTGATTATTTCCACAGGCTTTAATGAGAAATCGCTGAGCGCTGAAGAGCTCGAAGCCTGCTTTGAAGCAGTAGATGCTGAATAAAACATAATTCCAAGGAGACATTCGTTATGGTCTATAATAATATTCTGGACGTTATCGGGCATACCCCTGTAATACGTCTCAACAGAATGGTGAAAAAGGGAAGCGCCGAGGTTCTTGTAAAGTTTGAAGGACTCAACGTGGGCGGTTCTATCAAAACAAGAACGGCATACAATATGATTGTTGATGCCGAGCGTAAGGGTATTATCAATAAGGGTACAATAATTGTTGAGCCTACAAGCGGAAATCAGGGAATAGGTCTTGCTCTTATAGGAGCTGTAAGAGGCTATAAAACTATAATTATTATGCCCGACTCTGTAAGCGAGGAGCGCAGAAAGCTTGTAAAGCACTACGGAGCAGAGGTTATGCTTATCCACGATGCGGGAAATATCGGCGACTGTATAGATGAGTGTCTGCAGACAGCTCTTCGTCTTAAGGCAGAAAATCCCAATGTTTTTGTACCTCAGCAGTTTGAAAATCCTGCAAATCCTATGGTGCATAAGCATCATACGGGACTTGAAATTCTTGAGCAGATAGGTGCAGAAATTCACGGATTCTGTTCGGGAATAGGCACAGGTGGAACAATCAGCGGTATAGGCGAGGTGCTCAAGGCACTTTATCCCGATATCGAAATATGGGCTGTAGAGCCTGAAAATGCAGCTATTCTTGCCGGCGGAACTATCGGAACTCACCTTCAGATGGGAATAGGCGACGGACTTATCCCCGAAAACCTCAACACAGAGATTTACAATGATATTTACGTTGTAACTGATGAGGAGGCTATTCAGACAGCCAAGGATTTAGCTTGTCTTGAGGGAATTATGTGCGGAATTTCCAGCGGAACCAATGTTGCGGCAGCTCTGAAGCTTGCGGAAAAGCTGGGCGAGGGCAAGCGTGTGGTAACTGTTCTTCCCGATACAGCAGAGAGATACTTCTCCACTCCGCTTTTTGAAGAATAAAAATAAACCTGAGAGTTTTGCATAGCTCTCAGGTTTTTATATGCTGTATGGGACGACGCCCACATCGTCCCGCAATATATAAAAAGGACATCTCGCAAGAGATGTCCTTGAATTTTATGTGATTACTTAACCTCAACAGTCCAGCCGAAAGTATCCTCGATCTTGCCCCACTGAATACCTGTCATAGTATCATAGAGCTTCTGAGAGATCTCACCGATTTCGTTGTTGTTGATCTCCATAACCTTATCGCCCCACTTGAGGTGACCAACAGGAGAGATTACAGCAGCAGTACCTGTGCCGAAAACTTCCTGAAGCTTGCCGGCGTCGTAAGCGTCTGAGATTTCCTGGATAGAGATTCTTCTCTCAGAAACCTTCATACCCCAGCTCTTGCATACCTCAATAGCAGACTTTCTTGTGATACCGGGAAGGATAGAGCCCTGAAGCTCAGGAGTAACAACCTCGCCGTCGATAACGAAGAAGATATTCATAGCGCCAACCTCTTCGATGTACTTCTGCTCAACGCCGTCAAGCCAGAGCACCTGAGAGTAATTCTGCTTATGAGCCTCGTCCTGACCGATAAGGGAAGCAGCGTAGTTACCGCCTGTTTTAGCAAAGCCCATACCGCCTCTTACAGCGCGGACATACTTGTTTTCAACATAGATGCTTACAGGGTTAAGACCTGTTGAATAGTAAGCGCCTGAGGGAGAAAGAATGATCATAAAGAGATAGTGTGCGCCGGGCTTAACGCCGAGGAAAGGATCAACAGCGAAGATGTAAGGTCTTATGTAGAGTGATGCACCGTCAGCTGAAGGAACCCAGTCCTTTTCAACCTTAAGGAGCTCCATAAGACATTCCATAGCGAGATTTTCGTCCAGCTCTGGAATAACAAGACGCTCATTTGACTTATTGAGTCTCTTGAAGTTTTCCATAGGACGGAAGAGCTGAATTTTATCGTCAGCAGTTCTGTAAGCCTTCATACCCTCAAAAACGGTCTGACCGTAGTGGAGGCACATAGCTGCGGGAGCAAGCTCGATAGGACCGTAAGGACGGATTTCGGGATCGTGCCAGCCCTGACCCTCGTCATAGGGCATAACGAGCATATAGTCGGTAAATACCTGACCAAAGCCGAGTTTAGTTTCATCGGCAGGTTTAGCTTTAAGTGTTTCTGCTTTAGTAAATTTGATTTCCATTTTCATCAACCTCTTTATAAAAATTTATTCATTGACAGTGAAATATTTTTTCTCAAACAGCTTTCTGCAAACGATAATGGCTGTAATTGTGAGTGTAACAACAGTCACTACAGATGCGACAATTGCAATAATAATTTTAGCTTTTTTCATAATTATCTCCTGTCTGTTTTTATTTGCACAGTGACACCAAAGGCGTCAGCTTAGCTGTTATTATGAATATTATATCATATTTCCGGCAGTTTTTCCATAGGTAAACCGAAAAAAACTTAAAATTGGAAAAGAATAAGAGAAATTTTTTTGACTGATATTTGTCGATATTGCACAATCAGCAGTCGTATTTTCTTACTCTGAACTCTGCTCCGAGCTTTTCTGCCAGAGCTTCCGAAGCCCTGATTTCTTCGGGAGAAATAACGTCCACAACGGTCATCATAACCTTTACAGAGCCGTTTTTCACGCAGTCAGATGTAAACTTCTGCATAGCTTCGAAGGCATTGTCGAATTTAGGACGGGTTACCTTCATATACTCGTCATGGGTGCCTGCGTTAAGACTTACGGAGATGATGTCGAAAAGCCAGCAGAGCTCATCTGCAACAGAGCGTTCATTGACAAGGTCTCCCAGTCCGTTTGTGTTGAGACGAAGTGGAGGACATTTTTCCTCAGCTTTAAGGAAAGCACATGTGTCGGAAAGGAGCTTAAGCTCTGAAGTAGGCTCGCCGTATCCGCAGAAAACGATCTCCTCATAAGCAGAAAGGTCACGTGTATTAAGGTCAGCGACAACTTCCTCAAATGAGGGCTGATGCTCAAGCCAGAGGGGATCGGAGCCGTAAGCTCCGTCGCCGTTGTTTCTTATGCAGAATGTACAACTGCAGGGGCATTTGTTTGTTATATTCATATAGAGTTTATTTCCTATCTCATAGGAAATCGTCATAGCCTTTTTCATAAAAAACTCCTTAAACGATATAAATTCTGGGAACTCTCTTTGAGATACCGCAGACAACCTCATAGCCGATAGTTCCGTAAAGTGAAGCAAGCTCATCGGCGGTAATGCAGTCGTCGCCGTCCTTGCCGATAAGAGTAACGATATCGCCTGACTTTGCCTGAACATCTGAAACATCAATCATAAGCTGGTCCATACATACTCTGCCCACGATTTTACAGCGTTTTCCGTGCACGAGGATTTCGCCTGTTGAAGAAAGCTGTCTTGAATAGCCGTCCGCATAGCCGATGGTTACTGTGGCGATTTTCATTTCCTTTTCAGCGCAGAAGGTTCTGCCATAGCTTATATAATCTCCCGGAGCGACTGTTTTTACGTGTGAGATAACAGCCTTAAGCTCCATAACAGGAGTAAGTCCCTGTGGAATTTCAAGACTTACATCGGGGTGAAGTCCGTACATAATGATACCCGCACGGGCAAGAGTGCTGTCGGCGCTGTTTCGCGAGCATATAGAAGCACTGTTCATAAAGTGGGTATGAGCAAGATTTATACCCATTTCCGCAAGGCAGTCACGTGTATCGAGGATAAATTTCTGCTGATTGTCAGTATATCCGATATCATCTGCAACAGAGCTGTCTGCAACGGCAAAGTGAGTATAAATTCCCTCAACAGAGAGCTTTTCCATATTGCACAGTGATGCGATTTCCTCTGCACAGGCATTGGGAGTGTCGTGCTTCAGACCGATTCTTCCCATACCTGTGTCGATTTTCACGTGACAGCGTATTGAGCTTTCGGTGTTTGAAGTGAGAGCCTCAGCGTATTCGGTTGAGACAACTCCCTGAATGATATTGTACTGAGCAATTTCGTGAGCATACTCAGGGGGAGTATAGCCTAAGATGAGAATTTCCGCTTCGGGACAGAAGCGTCTTACTGAAATAGCTTCATCAAGGTTTGAAACGGCGAAATATTTTATATTGCAGTCCTCGGCAAGGCAACGGCAGATCTCCTCCTCGCCGTGACCATAGGCGTCAGCCTTTACCACAGCCATAACCTGAGTATTATCCGAGTTAAGACCTTTTATTATATTGAGGTTGTTTCTGAGCGCGGGCAGTGAGATTTCAGCCCAGGCACGTTTCAGATAAGGCTTCATTGAGGCATCAGATCCTTTCGTCAGGAAGAATATTTCCGATGTAATTACATATTAAAATTTAATTACAGGTTGGAAAAGTCCTTGAAATATATTACATAGTATGTTATAATTTTATGTGCAAATAAAAAGGTTAAGTCAATGTGTGACAGGGGGGATAGGCTTTGAAATCACTTGTATCGGGCAAATCGGTTTATCCGTCTGATTATATTGTTCCCGACAGGAAAAAGACACTGTGCATAACGGGACATCGTGAAAAAAGCATATCCTCATATAACGGAAATCCCATATATCGCAATATTACCGTTTCTGCAGTAAAGCTTATGCTGTGCAGATACATTGATATGGCAATAGAGCGTGGCTATGAAAATTTCATAAGCGGTCTTGCTGTGGGAACAGACCTGTGGGCTGCGCAGTATATCGCTGAGAAACGCAGGCTCCACAGTAATATAAGGCTTATCGGAGCTATGCCCTATCTTCGTCATGCAGAGCGCTTTCCCGAAAATTACCGGAAGCTTCTTCTGCAGGTTGAACAACAGGCTGATTTCCTTGTTACCGTTAATGAGGACCCTGATATAATTTACGGAGCTCATTCGGCGGGAGGCAACTGCTCGAAAAATTTATACCGTGACCGCAACTACTATATGGTGGATAATTCCTCGGCAGTAATAGCATTTCTGAATAAAGAAGGCACCATATCGGGAACGGCACAGACAGTAAACTACGCAAATCGCAGAGGATTGAAGGTCTGCCGTTTCGGAATAGAAGACGTATTTGAAATAATGGAAGCTTCGGGACCCGATATTCAGAAGATAAAAAGAGAGCTTTCATTTCTTGAAAACGTGTTTGATCTGCCGTATTGAAAGCACAAAGACCCACTAATATATTATAGCACAATTACAGATTTTTGCAAGAGTAATATTTAACACAGCTTTTCAACATATTGTTGAATTGAATGTTTAAACATTTCACCCCGCAAAGATATGTTGAAAATGTTGAAAACCTTGTGGAATAATGAAGACTTGGACATTTTTTATCAACTACACTATGTGAATTGATAATAAACTCAAGATATACAATCAGTTTTTTTATACGATAAGTTATCCGTTCGGATAGCTCAGCGTGAAAGAGGGGAGATATAATTATGGCAAAAAAGAAAGCAGGAAGAATTGCTGTGCCGTTTCTTATCACAATTTTTATAGGTCTTATTCTCATCGGAGGATCGGCAATTTTCCTTTACAACTACTTTGAACTGGGCGAGGACGAAGAGCTTTCCGAGCCTATAGCACGCAGTATAGCTACGGCTACCTATGAGGACAGCCATACCGTGCTTCTGATACTTGATTCGCCTGAACAGCGATGCAAGTCTACCTTCGTAATGATGCGCTCTGTTCCTAAGGAGAAAAAACTGCTGTTTGTGGGAATCCCTACAAATACAATTGCTCTTGTAGACGGAGCACAGCAAAGTCTCAGCGAAAGCTATATAACAGGCGGAGCAAGCTCTGCGGTAAGCTTTTCCGAGCAGATTCTCGGCGTTGAAATCGACAAGTACATTACCTTCAATAAAGAAGCTTTCCTTAAGGCCTGTGATATTATGGGCGGAGTTTCATATACCGTAAACGAGGAGATTGTCGGCTTTGAAACTACAAAGCAGGAGCAGTATCTCAACGGTCAGCAGATCTACACCTACATCACATATCCTATGTTCGAAAAGGGCGAGGAACAGCGTGCCTATACAACAGCTTCACTGCTTGCTTCAATGGTAAATCAGGCAGACGGAAAGCGTCTTGCAGACGGTCTGGACAGAAGCTTCAATACAATAATCAACCTTGTTTCGGATTCGGATATTACCGCTGTTGACTATAAAAACCGCAAGACAGGTATCAAGTATATGCTTGAGCGTGGAAGTGCCTTTGCACGATTCAGAATAGTTACAGGCAAGACAGCTTCGGGTGATTTCGTTCCCGATTATTCCTTCCGCGAGAGTATGATAAACGAGTACTTCTCTCAGCCCGAAGAGCTTGAAGAGGCTGAATAATATTAAAATACAAAGGATTTTCAGATGAATAATATTTTTGATACACACGCACATTACTCTGACAGAGCTTTTGATGAGGACAGAGACGCTTTGCTTGCATCTCTGCCTTCAAAGGGAGTAAGATACGTTACTCTTGCTTCATCATCAGTTGAGGACTCTGAAAGGAACTCGGAAATAAGCCGTAAATATGACTATATCTACGCTTCGGCAGGCGTTCACCCCGAATGTGTTGACGAAACTCCCCATGACTATATCTCAAGACTGAGACAGATTATTGCGGAAAATGATAAAATCCGTGCTGTAGGCGAGATAGGTCTTGATTACCATTACGATAATTACGACAGGGAAAAGCAGATTGAAATATTCCGCGCTCAGCTTGAGCTTGCACGTGAACTTGAGCTTCCTGTAATTGTTCACAGCCGTGAGGCTACCGAGGATACAATGAATATCCTGAAAGAGTACAAGCCTGCCGGAGTTGTTCACTGCTTCAGCGGTTCTGCAGAGACCGCAAAGGAGATTTTAAAGCTTGGTATGTACATAAGTCTTACGGGAGTAATTACCTTTAAAAATGCACGAAAGGCAATCGAGGCTCTTGAGGTAATTCCCGTTGAGCGTTTTATGCTTGAAACAGACTGTCCGTATATGGCTCCCGTGCCATTCAGAGGAAAACGCTGTGACAGCTCAATGATAGCCTATACAGCGGAAAAAGCTTCAGAGATAAAGGGACTCGATGTTCAGGAGCTTGTGGATATAACCTGTGAAAATGCAATGAGATTTTACGGAATAAAGGAATAATACGACAACAATGCGAAAGAGAGGGAAAATATGTATTATTGTTGTGGAATAACCGAAAAGGGTACAATGCCTCATAACGAGGACGCTATGCTTATCGGAAAAAATGTTGTGATAAGCGGTGCTTCCGAACAGGAGCTTCAGCCACCGTTTATCACCGCCGTTTCAGACGGAGTTTCAGGCGAGCTTTCAGGTGAGCTTGCTTCAAAAATGTGCCTTGAGCTGATAAGAGATATAAAATATTCACGCAAGGCAAAGCTGAATGAAAAGCTTATGGACGTTCATAAACAGCTTGTGAAGTTCGGAAGCGAAAACAGCGAAACATACAATATGCAGGCAACACTCTGCGCAATTGCCGTTGATGAAAAGGAAAATGTAAGCTTTATCAATGTGGGCGATTCACGTCTTTACCGCTTCCGTGGCGGACAGATACGTCAGATTTCCCGCGATCAGTCGCTTGTTCAGCTTCTTTATGAGGAGGGTACAATTACTCAGGCAGAGCGACGTACACACGTTCACAGAAATATAATTTTCCCTGTGCTTGGAAATACAACCTCAGAGCCGAAAATCGACATATCTTCTCTTGACGGCTGTATGGAGTACGGCGATGTGCTTCTTTTATGTACTGACGGTCTTTCAGATTACCTTTCGCCTATTGATATACAGGAAATTTTAGAGCTTCCAAAAAGCCTTCCCGCAAGACTTGAAATGCTTGTTCAGAAGGCTCTGGATAAGGGTAGCAGTGACAATATAACTGTTATTGCCGTAGTCTACTGCGAAGAATAATGATTAAAGGGACTTCTTTCAGAGTAATGCTCTTAAAGCAAGTCCCTTATTATTTTCAGTTGTACTTGAAAAAATAAGCTTATGGTGGTATAATGAAGAAAATACAGCTTCGGAGGTCTATTTATGGATACATCGGTAATAATCGTCTGCGCGGGAAATTCCACACGTATGCAGGGAAGGAATAAAATACTGCTTCCCCTTGGAGATAAGCTTGTGATAGGTGTTACTATGAGCGCTTTTCAGAATTGCGAAAGCGTTAAGGAAATCGTAATTGTTGCACGAGAGGCGGATATCCCCGAAATCAAGGCCGAGGCTGAGCGTATCGGCATTACAAAGCTTGCCGACTGCACCATAGGCGGAGCTACCCGTCAGGAAAGCGTGCTTAACGGCATACGCTGTATCAGCAAGGATACGAAAATGGTTGCAATACACGACGGAGCAAGACCTCTCGTAAAGCCTGAGCACATCGAGAAAACAATCAAGGACGCAAGAATTTTCGGCGGAGCAACTCTCGGTGTGCCTGTAAAGGATACAATCAAGGTGGTTGATGACGGACTTATCACAGATACTCCGCCCAGAAGCACTCTTTACATCACTCAGACTCCTCAGGTTTTCAGGAGAGATATCTACTTTGAGGGAATTGACTTTGCGCTGGAGCATAATCTTGATTTTACAGATGACTGTCAGCTGGTTGAGGCAGTAGGCGGAAAAATCTGTATGACGGTGGGAGATTACACCAACATAAAAATAACAACTCCCGAAGATATAAAGCTTGCGGAAGTAATGCTTGATATGTGATTTTACAGGAGGTACTAAACTATGTTCAGAATAGGTCACGGATATGATGTTCACAAGCTTGTAGAAGAGCGTAAGCTTATACTTGGCGGAATTGAAATTCCCCACACTCACGGACTTCTCGGACATTCCGACGCAGATGTGCTCATTCACGCTGTTATGGACGCAATGCTGGGAGCCCTTGCACTTGGGGATATAGGACATCTTTTTCCCGATACTGACGAGAAATACAAGGGCGCAGACAGTATGAAGCTTTTTGAAGAGGTATGCCGTGTGTGCAGGGAAAAAGGCTACGAGATAGGCAATATCGACGCAACGGTAATAGCACAGGCTCCCAAGCTTGCACCGCATATTGAAAAAATGAGAGAAAATATCGCAAGAGTTGCGGGCTGTGATGTTTCGCAGATAAGCGTCAAGGCGACAACGGAAGAAAAGCTTGGATTTACAGGAGAAAAGCTTGGAATATCGGCACATTCGGTTGCTCTTATGAAGAGAATATAAAAAATAACAGGCTGACGTTTCTGGGCGTCAGCCTGTTTAGGTGTGTGCTGAGGCGATGCCTCAGGAGAGTTGTCATATAAGATGAAGTGCGATAAAGATAATTAAAACGGGAGTACCAAAGATAAAGCTTACAATATTAGAAGTAATCAGGCAGGCGATACGTCTGCTCTTTTTTATTTCCGTCATATGTTTTTTCATCATTCTGATTTCGAGAAAGGGAATAACAATTTCAGCGGGGATATAAAGCAAAGGCAAAATCAGAATAAATACGTAAAGGAAAATCTGTGTTATGAGGTTTGTAAGGATAAAAGCTCCCTTGCCCTTTTTATTCAGCTTTATTCTGAAGCAACAGAATACGATAGCTTCAAACACAAGAGTGATTGAAAAAGTAATGGCAAACATTCTGAGGGTATTTGTTACTGTGTCGGAAAGGTCCTCAGAAACGGCTTTTTTATCGTTAAGATGTTTTTCAACATCAAAGGTAATAACGCAGTTGTATGAACGTGGAGTAATCTCGTCGCTTACAATAATATCAAGCTTTTCGGTAACTATAATGATTTTGAAGTTTGAGGGAACGTTGTATGTGAAACGGTAGAAATGGTCTTCGTTGGATTTATTTGTTATGTCGTCCATTATACCGCCTTTTCGTGAAACCCAGCCGTCCTCGTTATAGCTTAAGATAATGTCTTCCATACTGTTTGATTTCGGAGAGGTTTTGGCTGTGTCGGGATAATACACAAGCAGGTCCACATAATATTCACCTTCGGGCGGATTTTCGATATAAAGGTCGACACTTGGCTTGGGACCGCAGTCTGCGCAGACAGACGGAGCCATAAGTACTATTGAAATAATCGTCAGCAATATTGTTATAAAAGTAAGATGTGATTTTCTCATAAGTCCTCCTCTGATGAATAGCGTTCAAACATAGTGCGGTTGACTTCGATATCCCATTCACGTACACAATTGAGCTTGTTTACAAAGGAAACGGCAGATTTGGCATTTTCGTCCTCAAGATTTTCGGTATAGTGATACCATGTATTCAACTTGTGTAGAGTGCAGTCAAGATACAGATACTGATATGTGGATATAACCTCTGCATCGGGGAAAGCGATGTCTGCGTCGCAAAGACCGTTCCATTCTGCCTCAATATCAACTTTGGATAGATAGTCTATGAGGGTATCTGTTTCCTCTGCGTTTAGAGTGTATGAAGACGGTGTCTGTGAAAGCTCTGCAATATAGTCTGCAAATTCATCGTGATGCATAGAGCGTTCATCATAACCTGTGTGAACTTCACCTGAAGCGTTGATTGTAAGATAAGCATATTTATCATAGCCTTCATAGTAGTAAGCTTTAATGTAGACAGTATCGTCCGCTTCAAATTTATGGAGTGCGGTGTCATCGGGAGCTGATACAGTATTATTTCCGCCTGCACAGCCTGTAAGAGCCGATACAGCGAGGATTATAGAAATACAAAGCTTTTTCATAGTGCATACCCCCTATAAGCTTATCATATCATACAGTATTGTAACAATCAATTAATATCCAATTACAAATTCTTACAGTTTGAATAGCTTTTATGCAGTATATACAGCAAAAAGGACGAAAAATAATGAAAATGCACAAAGTTTAAACAAGATGTAATTTTCTTCTTCACTTTAACTCGCTGATATGTTATAATAGTAGTAATGTATTTTTTGAAAGGATGTTTTTTGTGATGTTTCAGAAGGACATAGAAACGATGTCAAGACAGAAAATCGAGGAGCTTCAGCTTGAGCGTCTCAAGTGGCTCGTTGATTATTGTATGACAAATATTCCGTTTTATAATAAACGACTTACCGAGGCAGGCGTAACTGCCGATAAAATCAAGTGCCTCAAGGATATTGAGTATATCCCCTATACAACAAAGGACGATATACGCGATACATATCCCTTCGGACTTTTCGGTCAGCCTATGAAGAATATCGTGAGAATTCACGCTTCAAGCGGTACAACAGGTAAGCCTACAGTAGTAGGCTATACAAAGAACGACCTTGAAAACTGGAGCGACTGTATGGCAAGACTCTGCTGTGCAGCAGGTGCAACAGATGAGGATATCGTTCAGATTGCCTTTGGCTACGGACTTTTCACAGGTGCTCTCGGACTTCACTACGGTCTTGAAAAGCTCGGTGCAACAGTAGTTCCCACATCAAGCGGAAATACTGAAAAGCAGATTATGCTTATGCAGGATTTCCAGACAACAGCTCTTGTTTCCACACCTTCATACGCTCAGTATATCGGCGAAAAGGCTAAGGAAATGGGCGTTATCGACAAGATCAACCTTAAGCTGGGACTTTTCGGCTCTGAAGGCTGTACTGTTGAAATGCGTGACCAGATTGAAAAGACACTGGGACTTTTCGCTACAGATAACTATGGTATGAGCGAGCTTATGGGCCCCGGTGTTTCGGGTGACTGCCGTGAGAGATGCGGTATGCATATCAATGAGGATCACTTCCTTGCTGAAATTATTGACTCTAAGACAGGCGAGGTTCTTCCTAAGGGAAGTCAGGGCGAGCTTGTTATTACAACTCTTACCAAAGAGGGTATTCCTATGCTCCGTTACCGCACAAAGGATATCACTCAGATTGACTACGAGCCCTGTAAGTGCGGACGTACCTTTGCAAGAATGGCTAAAATCAAGGGTAGAAGCGACGATATGCTTAAAATCCGCGGAGTCAATGTATTCCCGTCACAGATCGAAAGCGTGCTTATGGGCTTTGACAAGATCGCTCCTCATTATCAGCTTGTTGTTACAAGAGCTAATTTCTCAGACGCTCTTGAGGTCAAGGTAGAGCTTGCAGACGCTTCACTTCTTGAAAATTACGGAGCTCTTGAAAAACTCAGAGGAGACATTCATCACAGCCTTAAGACAGTTCTTGGAATCGATACAAAGGTTTCTCTCGTTGAGAACAAGTCATTAGAGCGTTTCCAGGGCAAGGCAAAGAGAATTGTAGACCTGAGAAATCAGGGCAAATAATGAAAAGGCTCTATATTTCAGACCTTGATGGCACTCTGCTTACCTCACAGCAGACTGTTGCGGAGAAATCCGCAGAGATACTCAACCGCTGTATTGGTGAGGGAGCATACTTCACTTTTGCAACAGCGCGCTCTGTTTATTCGGCAAAGCCTATGACAGAGTCAATAAACATAAATGTTCCGTGTATTCTTATGAACGGTGTAAGTATCTACGACCTTGAAAATGATAAATACATAAAGAATGAGTTTATCCCAGCACAGGCCTGTGAGGAGATTATAAACGTCTTTGAAAGCTATGATGTGCGGTGCTTTATGTATAAAATCTGCAAAGAGGTTCTGACGGCTCATTTTACGGAAATGAATTCCGAGGTTATGAGACAGTTTGCGCAGGAGCGTAAAAGAAAATTCCGCAAGCCCTTTGTTCAGTGTCAGCGGTTTGAAAAGGCTGATGACATAGTCTACTTTACCACTACGGGAGAGCACGGTTTACTGCTTCCTCTGAAAAAGGAAATCGACCTTATAAACGGAGCTGACTGCGCTTTCTATGAGGATACCTATACAGGAGAGTGGTATCTTGAGGTTTTTTCCTCAAGGGCTTCAAAGTATAACGGAGTGAAATTCCTCAGCGAAAAATACGGCTTTGAGCAGATAACCTGCTTCGGAGATAATCTCAACGATATCCCGATGTTCAACGCAAGTGATTACAGAGTAGCTGTAGAAAACGCAAAACCTGAGGTAAAAGAGCTTGCCGATGATGTGACAGCTTCAAATAATGAGGACGGAGTCGCATTGTGGCTTGAGAAAAACTGTAAAACAATAAATAATCGGAACATAAGCTTCCGATACAATATCTGAAAGGAAATATACATATGAAAAAATTAATGCTTGGCAATGATGCCTTTGCAAGAGGTCTTTACGAGGCGGGATGCCGTGTGATTTCAAGCTATCCCGGCACACCTTCAACCGAGGTTACAGAGGCTGCCGCAAAATATGAGGAAATGTATGCTGAATGGGCTCCTAACGAGAAGGTAGCAATGGAAACAGCTCTCGGAGCTTCAATCGCAGGAGCAAGAGCCTTCTGCGGAATGAAGCACGTTGGCCTTAACGTAGCTGCCGATCCTCTTTACACAGCAGCTTATACAGGCGTTAACGGCGGTATGGTTATTGCTGTTGCAGATGATCCCGGAATGCACTCTTCTCAGAATGAACAGGACAGCCGTCATCACGCAATCGCTTCAAAGGTTCTTATGCTTGAGCCTTCAGACTCTTCAGAATGTAAGGAATTCACAAAAATCGCTTTTGACCTTTCCGAAGAGTACGATACCCCTGCAATTGTACGTCTTTCAACAAGAGTTTCACACTCACAGAGCATCGTTGAGCTTTGCGAAAGAGATGAAAAGCCTCTTAAGAATTACGAAAAGAATATCCCTAAGTACGTTATGATGCCCGCTTTTGCAAGAGGCAGACACGTTTTCGTTGAGGAGCGTACAAGAAAGCTCACTGAATATGCGGAGACAAGTCCTCTCAACAGAGTTGAAATTTCAGATACAGCTGAGTTCGGCGTTATTACAAGCGGAGCGTCTTATCAGTATACAAAGGAAGCTCTCGGCGATAAGGCTTCAGTGCTGAAGCTTGGTATTGTAAATCCTCTTCCTGTAAAGCTTATTCAGGATTTTGCTTCAAAATATGAGAAGGTATACATTATCGAAGAGCTTGACGGAATTATTGAACAGCACTGCCGTAACATCGGTGTTACAAATATTCAGGGTAAGGAGATCTTCGGACTTATCGGCGAGCTTTCACAGGCTATCGTTGCGCAGAAGCTCCTCGGAGTTACTAAGGAGTCAGTAAGCGTTGACGCTGATGTTCCTGTACGTCCTCCCGTTATGTGTGCAGGCTGTCCCCACAGAGGTCTTTTCTATAACCTTAAGAAGCTTGGCGTTACAGTTTCAGGCGATATCGGCTGTTACACCCTCGGAGCTTCTGCTCCTCTTTCCGCAATGGATACAACAATCTGTATGGGTGCTTCAATCTCAGCTCTTCACGGCTTCAACAAGGCAAGAGGTGCTGAAAGCGAGGGCAAGTCTGTAGCTGTTATCGGTGACTCTACATTTATGCACAGCGGTATGACAGGACTTGTAAATATTGCATACAACAATTCAAACTCTACAGTAATCATTCTCGATAACTCAATCACAGGTATGACAGGCCATCAGCAGAATCCCACAACAGGAAAGAATCTTAAGGGCGATCCCGCATCTGCTGTTAATCTTGAGGAGCTCTGCAAGGCTATCGGAATCAAGCGTGTAAGAGTTGTTGATCCTTATAAGCTTGCTGAAACAGAAACCGCAATCAAGGAAGAGCTTGCTTCTGATGAAGCTTCTGTAATCATCTCAAGACGTCCCTGTGCACTTCTCAAGTATGTTCAGCATAAGCCCGCACTCAAGGTTGACAGCGACAAGTGCAAGAGCTGTAAGATGTGTATGAAGCTCGGATGTCCCGCAATTTCAATGAAGGACGGCAAGGCTGTTATCGACCATACTCAGTGCGTAGGCTGTGGAATATGCCAGGAAATGTGCAAGTTCGGAGCAATTGAGTAATACAGGAGGATTATATGGAAATCTA
Source organism: Ruminococcus sp. (assembly GCA_015066875.1). Taxonomy (GTDB): domain Bacteria; phylum Bacillota; class Clostridia; order Oscillospirales; family Ruminococcaceae; genus Ruminococcus. The sequence goes on along the minus strand of SVNM01000019.1, from coordinate 17,333 downwards.
TCTTGAATTTGAAAAATGGCTTGATAATCTTCTTGAAAACAACGAAATGCCTGAAGAAGCAATTGCTTTCTGCTTCAATTTCTACGACGAAGAGGACGAATCCTACGGAATACAGCTTATAGCTTCAGACGAGTTCGACGCTGAGGACGGCGGAGAATGGGCTTGCTCTGAGGTGTGGTCAAGCGAGGAGGATATCTTCTATATCGACCATTCAGATGAACAGGACGCAGATTATGAGCGCGGTCTTGAATTTATGGGCGGACTTATTGAGGAGTATCTTGAAAACGGAAAGTATAAGGATATTCTTCTTGAAGCAAAGGCTGTAGCTATGGGGTTTGTAGACGGCGATCTGGAAATCCTCTGCAGTGAGGAAGAAGAATAATGTCCGGCGGTTTTTTGGGTGAGCTTCTTCTTGACGCTGTTCTTGATGTGATTGATGTTTTTGCCTCTTCCGATGACAGGATAAGAGGCGGAAGAAGACATCGCAGACGCTATCGCAATCCTAAAACAGAGCTTCTCCGCGAGGAAAGCAAGGCACGAGAAAGCGCGATGCAGGCAACTGTCAGCGGTATGCTTGATGAAATTGAGCTACGTAAACAGGCGGAAAAGCGTACTGAGGAAATGCGTGAGACATATGTCTATGAGGACAATGACGCTTCTATGGACGATATTTCGGCTGTGGGAACTATTGCTCCTTGCAGGGATGAAGAGAATACAGAAATGGATTCTATATAAAATATAAACAGAGGGGATTTATACTATGGAAAGATTTGAAAACAATTACACAAGCTATTCAGATGAATATAACGATCTGAACCTTTTTAAAGAGTCATCGGGAGTTACTCTTGTAAAGGGTATTCTCGGAGCAGTTGTGGGAGCAATTCCCGGATTTCTGCTGTGGCTTCTTATTGCAAGACTGGGCTATGTTTCGGCATACTGCGGACTTCTTATCGCAGCAGGCTCGGTGTACGGATACAGCTTTATGACAAAGAAGGGTGACCTTTCGCCCGCTATAGGCTTTGTGATATGCACACTGGTACTTGTGGTATCGGTAATCATCGCTGTAAGAGTCGACTGGGCGTGGGAGTTTGCAAAATTCTTCGATGAAGAGATTTATCCCGAATTCCTTTCGGAAATGCAAGGCTATGGACTCTTTACAAATGCTGAAATAGAGGAAGCTTATAAAGAGTCACTGAAGGAGCTTTACGGCTTTGAAGAGGCAACCTTTGCAAACTGCTTCAAAAATCTCAGCACTCTTGTAGAGTATGCAGATGCTAAGTTCGATTACACAATGGATTACGTAATCAGCGGTGCCTGCGGACTCTTCGGTGCAGGTGTAACATATACAAAGTTTATCAAAAAATAATCTTATACAGACAGGAGTATATAATGGAAACAAAATCAATTATGATAGTAGGCGTGGGCGGACAGGGCTCACTGCTTGCTTCAAGACTTCTCGGAAATGTGCTTCTTGCACAGGGCTATGACGTAAAGGTAAGCGAGGTTCACGGAATGAGCCAGAGAGGCGGTTCTGTTGTAACCTATGTAAAATACGGTGATAAGGTTTACTCGCCTGTAATTGAAAAAGGCGAGGCAGACGCTGTTATCTCTTTCGAGCTTTTAGAGGCTGCAAGAAGCCTTCCTTACCTCAAAAAAGGCGGTCACCTTATTACATCAACTCAGAAAATCGATCCTATGCCTGTTATTACAGGTGTAGCAGAGTATCCTTCTGAGCTTGAGGAGAAAATCAGATCAGCAGGCGCAGAGCTTGTTGCGGTAGACGCTCTTGCGCTTGCAGAACAGGCAGGTACAGCAAAGGCTTCGAATGTGGTTCTTATGGGCGTTCTCGCTTCTAAAATGGATTTTGCAGATGAACTCTGGCAGAAGGCTATTGAAGAGTGCGTTCCCGCTAAATTCTTAGAGCTCAACAAAAAGGCTTTCGAGCTTGGAAAGAACGCGTAATGAGGTAAGCTGTCATGTTGACTCCATTTGATTATGAGGCGGTAAGGGAGCATATTTCAGAACTCCCTGACGGATTGTTCAGACCTCTTAAATATGTCAATGATTTCGAATTTGAAATTGTCACAAGGGAAATGACGCAAAAAGACGCTTCTGATCTTCGTAAAACCTTGAAGCAGACTTCTGAACTTTCCAAGGAAGAGATTGAAAAGGCTGTTGAAGAAATGCTTAATGATAAAAGCGTTGATGCGGAAATCGGCTGTGAAATATGGGCTGATGCATGTCTGCTGGATGATGCTCTTAATGGCATGGATTATTCTTCGAAATGCATTGGATATGCTGACGAATACCGTAAGGCTTTGGAAATGCTGAAGCAGGATATTTCAAAGAAAAAGTTTCTGAGCAAAAAGCCTGTGTATAATCTCTCTGTGGTGCTTCAGAACGGCATAGATGCTCTTGATTGTGTTCTTGGAATTAATTATGACTCTGAGCTTGCGGAAGAAATGAAACAAAAGGGCTCTTACAGCGAGTTTGAGAATCTGATTATTGATCTGCAGAACCGTCTGAGCCGGCATATTGATTATGAGCAGTTAGCGGATGGTAAAATAACAAACTGATTAATCTGCACTAAATTTAATTTACATATACAGGAGGAAAAACCAATGGCAAAAAAATACTGGAATGAAGAAATTGAGTGTATGGCGCCTGAAGATATGAAAAAGCTTCAGAGCGAGCGCCTTGTAGCTCAGGTAAAGCACGTTTACGAGAATGTGCCGTATTACAGAAATCTTATGGAAGAAAAGGGCGTTACTCCCGATGACATCAAGTCAATCGATGATCTTCACAAGCTTCCATTTGTTTCAAAGGCGGATCTTCGTGACGCTTATCCTTTCGGACTTCTTGCCAAGCCTCTTTCAGACTGTGTAAGAATACATTCGACAAGCGGAACAACCGGAAAAAGAGTTGTTGCTTTCTATACTCAGAACGATGTTGATCTCTGGGAGGACTGCTGTGCAAGAGCTATCGTAGCTGTAGGCGGAGATGAAAGCGATATCTGTCAGGTTTGCTACGGTTACGGACTTTTCACAGGCGGACTTGGACTTCACGGCGGTTCACACAAGGTAGGCTGTCTTACACTTCCTATGTCATCAGGTAATACTGACAGACAGATACAATTTATGACAGATCTGGGTTCTACAATACTTTGCTGTACACCTTCATATGCTGCTTATATCGGCGAGACTCTTCACGATATGGGATATACGCCCGATGATATAAAGCTTAAGGCCGGAATTTTCGGTGCTGAGCCCTGGACAGAGGAAATGAGACGCTCTATTGAAGAGTCTCTCGGAATCAAGGCATACGATATTTACGGACTTACTGAAACAACAGGTCCCGGTGTTGCATTCGAGTGCGAAGAGCAGACAGGTATGCATATCAACGAGGATAATTTCTATCCTGAGATTATCAATCCCGATACAGGCGAGGTTCTTCCTGACGGCGAGGTTGGTGAGCTTGTATTCACAAGTCTTACAAAGGAAGCTTTCCCTCTTCTCAGATACAGAACACGTGATCTTTGCGTACTTTCAAGAAAGAAGTGCTCATGCGGAAGAACACTTATCAAGATGTCCAAGCCTATGGGCAGAAGCGACGATATGCTCATTATCAGAGGCGTTAACGTATTCCCCTCACAGATTGAGACAGTTCTTATCGAACAGGGCTATACTCCCAACTATCTTATCGAGGTTGACCGTATCAACAACAAGGATACTATTGATATCAGCGTAGAAATGACAAACGATCAGTTCTCAGATACAGTAAAGGAGCTTCAGAATAAGGAACGCCAGCTTGCAGAAGCTATGAATACAATGCTTGGAATCAATCCTAAGATCCACCTTGTATCGCCCAAGTCAATTACAAGAAGCGAGGGTAAGGCAGTTCGTGTAATCGATAAGAGAAAGCTTCACGATTAATCCGATTTGCATAATATCAGACAGTAAGTCTGAAAAGATAAATCAAATCTAAGGAGGAAACTACTATGAACAATGTAAGACAGATTTCGGTTTTTGTTGAAAACAAGCCGGGCAGACTCAGCGCTATCACACAGATTCTCAAGGATAATGGCATCAATATCCGTGCACTTTCAATTGCGGATACAAAGGATTTCGGAATTCTCAGACTGATCGTAAACGATCCTGATATGGCTTGCCAGAAGCTTAAGGACGCTTCATGCACAGTAACAATCACTGAGGTTGTAGCTATTTCAATCGACGACGAAATGGGCAAGCTCAGCGAGGTAATGAGCCTTATCAACAATGCGGGCGTAAACATCGAGTATCTCTATGCATTCCTCAGCAAATCATCAAACAAGGCGTCGATCATTCTCCGTGTAGACGATAACGAGAAGGCTCATCAGCTTTTTACAGAAGCAGGTATCGTACAGCTTGCTGAAAAAGACATCTGTGAAATGTAAAAAATGTACAATTGTAGGTGCGAAAATGTGAATTCATTTTTAAAACCCTTGACAAATTTTATAAATGTTGTATAATAATAGGTAGTAAGTAACGAGAAAATTTCGACAGGAGTGGTTTATAAATGGGAATTCTCGATAAATTCAGTGATGTAAGTAAGGGCGCTTCAGATAAAATGAAAAATATCTCTGAGGCTAATAACCTTAAGACAAAAATCCTTTACGAGGAAGAGCGTATTGTAGAGATTTTTACAGATATCGGTAAGAAATACTACAAGAATCCCGATGAGGATCCTAACGTTTTCCGTGTTCTTTGTGAGGATATCGACACAAGACGCAGAAGAATCAAGAAAATGAGATTTGAGCTCAATCAGATCAGAGGTTACAAGATCTGTCCCAAGTGCGACGCAGAGGTTAACGAAAGATTCCAGTTCTGCGGAAGATGCGGAGCAAGACTTCCTGATCCTGAGGATGAGGATTTTACATCACTTGAGCCCAACGATTATTACACAGAAAGCAGTAATAATTTCTTCAATGCGGATACACAGAATAACTATTAATTGAAACAAATTCAGGCTGTTCCGGGTGGGACAGCCTGTTTTTTTGGAGGAGCTATGAAAAAACTGAAGGAAATTGCCTCGCTGTTAATTTACATAGTATTATGCAACTGTATTCCATTTTTTGAAGTCACTGAGGATACTGTGTTCAGGTGGATAATTCCACTGACACTTGTGGCTGTGTGGATTGCAGTTTCAACGGCGGATAAAGAGAAGAAAAAAACTGTACGAAGACTTGAACGTATGCGCAAGTGCTGTAATATGGTAAAGACGGCGGGGATTACTGCTGTGGTTGAGGTTTTTGTGCTGTGGTGGTATATTGCAGAGTACTCTCCGAAAGGAGCCGGCCTTGTATTTTCAATAATAATCCCTGTTATCATCATTGCGCTGACGCTTTTTGCGGGAGTGGCAGGAATAGCTGTAAGCTCAAAGCAGATAAAGCTCACAGACCATATAGCACTACTTCTCTGGTGGTGGGTGCCTGTTGTAAACATCTTCATCGTGAGGAAATTCTACAAAACCGCAAGAAGAGAGTTTATCTTCGAGTCTGACAGGGCTGAGCTTGAAAATGCCCGTAAGCAGAACGAAATCTGCAAAACAAAATATCCCGTTCTTATGGTTCACGGAATATTCTTCCGCGATTGGCAGTACTTCAACTACTGGGGAAGAGTTCCTGCGTCGCTTATAGAGAACGGAGCAGAAATCTACTACGGAAATCAGCAGTCTGCAAGCTCAATAGAGCGAAGCGGAGCAGAGCTTGCTGAAAGAATACAGGAAATAATCAGAGAAACAGGCGCAGAAAAGGTGAATATCATCGCCCACTCCAAGGGCGGTCTTGACTCGCGTTATGCTATAAGCTGTCTGGGAATGGAAAGGTATGTAGCTTCGCTGACAACAATAAATACTCCCCACAAGGGCTGTGATATGGTGGATTTTCTGCTTGATAAGGCTCCTTCGGGGTTTGTCAGCTTTTTGTGCAGAAGGTACAACGGAATTTTCACAAAGCTTGGCGATAACAAGCCCGATTTCCTTGCGGGAGTAAACGACCTGAGAGCTTCATCTGCGGTTTCATTCAACGAAAAGGTACAGGACAGCCCCGGCGTTGTTTACAGAAGCTATATGTCGGTAATGAGCTCCTTCAGGTCAGCGTTTTTCGTACTTGGAATAAGCTATCTGCTGATAAAGAAGCTTAACGGAGCAAACGACGGTCTTGTGTATGAGGGCTCAGCTGTTCACGGCGAGCATACCCTCATAACCAACAAGCGCACAAGAGGAATCAGTCACGGCGATGTAATCGACCTTATGCGTGAAAATATCGACGGCTATGACGTAAGAGAGTTTTACGTGGATATTCTGAAGAATTTAAAGGAAAAGGGACTGTAATTGCAAAGCAATTGAAAAAATGTAAGCTTTGTGGTATAATTATAAAGCGTTGCTGTTTTCAGATGCGGAGATATCAGGGGAAATAAATTTTCTTCGTATACCCGAACATACATAATATGCGGGAATACAAAGAAGAAACCATAAACCTGAAAACGGCAGACAAATCTGTCCGAAAAGATTAAGCGGTATGTCGGTATAATCCCAGACATTCCAGCCGAAAATAAGATTGACAACCACACCTACGGCAAATTCAACGGTGGTGATAATAACAGCGCCTATGAAACAGCTCTTTATGAGCGTCATAGTGCGTCTGCTGTTGACAGCGTAGAGTATTGCAAGGACTGTTCCGCCTGTGAGCGCCATAGTCCAGTGAGTATAGCCCCGTATGAGAATTTCTATGAGGCTGTAACAGAAATAACCCATAAGAAAGGCAAAAATACCTTGTGAAAGCTTCATATATAAATACCTCGATTCTTTTTTATAGCGGTATTATATGAATAAAACAGGTGATTATTCTGCCGTATCAAGGGTAATTAACAGGAGATGATTTTTATGCGTAAAGGCTGTATACTGATGCATATTTCAAGCCTTCCGTCAGAATACGGAATAGGCAAAATGGGAAAAAACGCTTTTGCTTTCGTGGATTTTCTGAAAAAAAGCGGAATCAAGTGCTGGCAGATCCTTCCGCTTTCACCCACAAGCTACGGCGATTCGCCCTATCAGTCTTTTTCGGTAAATGCGGGAAACCCTTACTTTATCGATTTTGAAATACTTGAGGGCGACGGACTTCTTGAAAAGTCTGATTATGATAAAATCGTGTGGGAGAGCACTGCGGATAAGGTTGATTACAGCCTTATCTACGAGCACTGCTTTGATGTTCTGAAAATCGCATACAATAATTTCAGACCGTCAAGATTTCCCGATTATAAGAAATTCTGCGACGAAAACAAAAGCTGGCTCAACGAATATGCATTGTTTATGGCTCTGAAATTCAAAAATGACGGAAAAGCCTGGTATGAGTGGGAGCCTGAACTGGCAATGCACAAGAAAAAGGCTGTTGACGCTGTGAAAAAAGAGCTAAAAAAGGAAACAGGCTTTTTCAAGTTTATGCAGTTTGAGTTTGCACGCCAGTGGAGTGCTCTTAAATCCTATGCCAACGAAAAGGGAATAGAGATTATAGGCGACATACCGATTTACTGCGCTCTTGACAGCGTTGAGGCGTGGGCGACTCCAAAGCTTTTCCAGTTTGACAAGAACAAAAAGCCTGTTGCTGTTGCAGGCTGTCCGCCCGATGAGTTTTCTCCCACAGGACAGCTCTGGGGAAATCCTCTTTATAACTGGAGCTATCACAAGAAAACTGATTTTGAGTGGTGGGTAAGTCGTATAAAAAGAGCTTCAGAGCTTTATGATATAGTAAGAATAGACCACTTCCGAGGCTTTGAAAGCTACTACGCAATTCCCTACGGAAACGAGGACGCTACTGTGGGCGAGTGGGAGAAGGGTCCCGATTATGAGCTTTTCAGAGTCGCCGAGGAAAAGCTGGGCAGACTCAATATTATTGCAGAGGATTTAGGCTTTATTACTCCCGAAGTGCGCTCGCTTCTTGATAAATCGGGCTATCCGGGAATGAAGGTGCTTCAGTTCGGCTTCAGCGACGGAGAAAATGAGCATCTTCCCCATAATTTTGCAAGTACAAATTATTATGCATATACGGGAACTCACGATAATGAGACTCTGCGTGGCTGGATAGAGGCTTCTTCGCCTGCGTCGGTAAAGTTCGCCAAGAAATATCTGGGCGTGAAGAAAAAGAGTGAAATTCCTATGGCAATGATACGCTCAGCCTGGGGAAGCGTTGCTCAGACAGCTGTTGCGCAGATGCAGGACTTCCTCGACAGCGGTAAGGAAGCCAGAATGAATACGCCCTCTACCTTGGGAAAAAACTGGCAGTTCAGAACAAAAAAAGAGGATTTTACTCCTGAGCTTGCAAAGAAAATCAGGAAGCTCAATAAAATGTATAACAGATAACGGAGGATATATCAATGGATAAGAAGATTTTTACAGAGAAGTTTACAGCAAAGCTTCCCAGGGACCTGAAGCTTGCAACACCTCAGCAGATTCATAATGCTCTGGGTGATACGGTTATGGAGCTTTTTTCTGAAAACTGGACAAAAAGCCGTGAGGAGCACCTTTCAAAGCGACGTTCTGCTTATCTTTCTATGGAGTTCCTTGTAGGCAGAGCCGTTTACAATAATCTGCTTTGTCTTGGAATTTACGATGAAGTGAACGCTGTCTTCAACGAGCTCGGTCTTGACCTTGCAGACCTTGAGGTTATCGAGGACGCAGCTCTCGGTAACGGAGGCTTAGGACGTCTTGCAGCCTGCTTCCTTGACAGTGCGGCAACACTTGATCTGCCGTTGGACGGCTATGGAATCCGCTATAAGTACGGACTCTTCAAGCAGTCTATCGTAGACGGCTTCCAGCGTGAGGATATCGACGACTGGACAAAATACGGCGACTGCTGGTCACAGCGCTGTGAAGAGGATACTGTACTCATCAGTTTCAACGGACAGACAGTAAAGGCTGTACCATACGATATGCCTGTTTTCGGCTGTAAAACCGAAAATGTGGGAACACTCCGTCTGTGGCAGGCTGAGCCTGTAAAGGAGTTCGATTTTGACACCTTCAATCAGCAGAATTACCTTGAAGCTTCAAAGGAAAAGATTTACGCCGAGGATATCTCACGTGTGCTTTATCCCAACGATGACACAAACGAGGGCAAGAAGCTCCGCCTGAAACAGCAGTATTTCTTCAGCAGTGCTTCGCTCACAGATATTATCAAGAAGCACAAGGCGCGCTTTGGTACCTGTGAAAATCTTGCTGACTATGTTACAATCCAGCTTAACGATACTCACCCTGTAATTTCAATTCCCGAACTTATCAGACAGCTTGTTGACGGCGAGGGCTACAGCTTTGAAAAGGCTCTTGAAATTGCCAAAAAGGTGTTCAACTATACAAACCATACCGTTATGCCTGAGGCTCTTGAAAAGTGGAGCTGTAATCTTGTTGAGGAGCTTCTGCCCCGTGTTTATGAGATTATCATTCAGATAAACGAGGCTCTTATCGCTGACCTTTACAAGCTTGATACAGATAAGGAAAAGATAAACAAGCTCAAGGTTATAAAGAATGGTCTTGTTCATATGGCTGATATGGCTGTGTACGCTTCTTCATATACAAACGGAGTTGCTGAAATCCATACTCAGATTCTCAAGGATACTGTTCTTGCAGATTGGTACAGCATTTATCCTGAGCGTTTCCAGAACAAAACAAACGGAATTACACAGCGTCGTTGGCTGGGGCTCTGCAATATGGAGCTTTCATCACTTATCACCGAGCTTCTTGGCAATGATGAGTGGCTTGTAAGCCTCAGTAATCTCAAGGAGCTTGAAAAGTACGCTGATGACAGTAATATTCTCAGCCGTTTTGTGGAGATAAAGAAGGCGAAGAAGACTCAGCTTTCACAGTTTATCGCTGAAAAAGAGGGCATTGAAATCAATCCCGATTCAATTTACGATATTCAGATAAAGAGACTTCACGAGTATAAGAGACAGCTTCTCAATGCGTTCTCTATTCTTTATATCTACTTCGGAATCAAGGACGGCTCAATAAAGAATTTTGCTCCCACAACATTTATCTTCGGAGCAAAGTCTGCTCCCGGCTACAGAAGAGCAAAGGCGATCATAAAGTATATCAATGAGATTGGCAGAATTGTATCCTCTGATCCCGAAACAAAGAATCTTATCAAGGTTGTGTTTGTTTCAAACTATAATGTTTCCTATGCTGAAAAGCTTGTTGCGTCAGCAGATGTTTCCGAGCAGATTTCAACTGCGGGAACTGAGGCTTCGGGTACAGGCAATATGAAGCTTATGCTTAACGGAGCTGTTACACTTGGAACATATGACGGAGCAAATATCGAGATCGTTCAGGAGTCAGGCGAAGAGAACAATTACATCTTCGGCGCAAGAGTTGAAGATCTTGAAAAAATCGTTCCCGAGTACGACAGCCGTAAGGTTTTTGCCGAAAATGATAAGATCAGAAGAGTTGTTTCAACTCTTATTGACGGAACTGTTTCCGACGGAGGCTCAGGTGATTTCCGTGAGCTTTACACCTCGCTTCTTGACGGTGCAAGCTGGCACGAGCCCGATCACTATTACCTGCTTGGCGACCTTGAAAGCTATGTTGAAGCAAAGCTCCGTTCAAACAGCGATTACAGTTCAGACAGAATGGGATTTGCTAAGAAGCAGTGGCTTAATATGTGCAATGCCGGCAAGTTCAGCTCTGACCGTACAATTGCCGATTATGCCGAGAACATCTGGAAGATTAAATAAAGATATAAAAAAGGACTGCAGGGTAGCAGTCCTTTTGCTTTGTCAGGAGCTTTGTTTTTTCTTGTTGTAGATAAATATTCCCACAGCAGTAGCCGTAATGATAACATAGCCGATGATGCTGAGAATATCGGGAAGCTGGCTGAAGAATACAAAGCCGAAAATCATCGAGAAGAAAAGCTGAGAGTAGCTGTAAACGGAAACTTCCTTTGCGGGAGCATAGCAGTAAGCAGAAGTAACACTGAACTGACCTCCCGCTGCAGCTATACCTGCAGCAATAAGGAAAAGAAGCTGTTTCAGCGTCATAGGGTGGAAATCAGCTATAAGGAATGGCAGAGTGGCAAGACAGGAAAATGCCGAAAAGAAAAGTACAATAAATGATTTTTCAACCTTTCTCAGTCCAAGCGCGCGTACAAAGGTGTAGGCTGCGCCGGCACAGATTCCGCCAAGAAGTCCTATAAGAGCTGCGGGGGTTTCAAAAAGCTCTGCGCTTGGCTTTATGATGAATAGAGTGCCGAGAAAGGCTGTCACAACAGCCATAGCCTGAGGCAGAGAAATGCGCTCTTTCAGCAGAAGATAGGAGAATACCACCGAAAAGAAGGGCGAGATTTTATTCAGCATAGAAGCGTCGGAAAGAAGCAGATTATCCACCGCATAGAAATTGCACAGAATACCGATTGTGCCGAAAATAGCTCTTCCCAAGAGAAATCTCAGGTCGCCCTTGCGGATTTCAGGCTTTTTTCCGCTTTTAAACAGAGCGAAAAGAGCTATGAAAAAGGAAATAAGATTTCTGAAAAAGCTTTTCTGGATCGATGGGATATCTCCTGCAAACCGCACAAAAACGCTCATCAGCGCAAAAAAGAACGCTGAAAAGACAATATACATAATGCCCTTGTAAAGTTCAGAGCCTTTGTTCTGATTACTCATAATGAAATCACCCTCCGCAGGAAATTATAACACACAATTATTACAAAAACAAGAATAAATGAGAAGTGAGGCTTTTCAGAGGAATTTTTAGAGGTACTTGACAATTTTATTTCAATGTGCCATAATAAATATGTATATTTCAGTATGTTCGAAAGAGTATTGTTTTGGGAGGGAATATTTATGTTTATGCTGAAAAAAATTACAGGAGGTCTGGCTGCCGCAGCAATGCTTATGAATTCCGTAGGCTCAATTGCAACAGTAAATGCAGCTTCAGAAAATCCTGATTACGCAGAGGCACTTCAGAAATCACTTTATTTTTACGAGTGCCAGCAGGCTGGTCCGCTTCCTGAGTGGAACAGAGTTGAGTGGCGTGCCGATTCAACAATGATCGATGAGGTCAAGGGTGGCTGGTATGACGCGGGCGACCACGTTAAGTTCAATCTGCCTATGGCTTATTCCGCTTCAATGCTTGCCTGGGGACTTTATCAGTATCCCGACGGCATCGAAAAGTGCGGAGAAATGACAAACTATGTGAATAATCTTACCTTTGTTCTTGATTATTTTGCAGACTGCGATCAGGGTGATGAGATCGTCTTTCAGGTAGGAAACGGTCAGAAGGATCATACCTGGTGGGGTCCTGTTGAGCTTTATGAGTATGGTATGGCTGATCAGGGAAATACTTATGAGTCTGCCCGTGAAGCTCTGAAGTCTTCTGAGGGCTGTTCAGCTGTTTTCGGTGAAATGGCAGCTGCACTTGCGGCGGGCTATTGTGCTCTTGAAGGAAAGGCTGATCAGGCAAAGCTTGACAATTACCTTGAAACAGCAAAGCACATTTATGAGGTAGCTTCAACCAATCCGGCAGATGATGTGTATAACGGCAGTGACGCTTCGGGATTTTACCGATCAAGTCACTTCTATGATGAGCTTTTCTATGCGGCAAACTGGCTTTATATAGCTACAGGTGATAAGGAATATCTCGATGATGCAACAAGTCTTACTTCCAATCTGGGTAAAGAGCTTGGAAGCGATGAACTTAAATACAGCTGGGTACAGTGCTGGGACGACGTTCAGCAGGGTGGAATTCTGCTTTATGCGATAAATACAAATGACAGCTTCTATATCAGCCGTGTTAAAAAGCACGTTGAATACTGGGTGAATGCTTCAAGCGACAGACTTGTAGATGACGGACAGCTTGTGTATGTAAGTAACTGGGGCTGCTGCCGTTATGCTGCAGGTGCGGCTTCGATTGCGGCAATTGCCAGTGATACGGTTCTTGCAGATGACAGCGATACAGCTTCCTACAAGGAATTCTACAAGAGACAGATTGATTATATGCTGGGAGTAAATCCAAGCAACCAGAGCTATGTTGTAGGATACGGAAACAATGCTCCGCAGAATCCTCACCACAGAACAGCTCACGCTTCATGGAACAACAGCGTTTTTGATCCTGAGATAAGCAGACATACCCTTTACGGAGCTCTTGTAGGAGGTCCCAATCAGGACGGCACCTATGAGGACGACAGAGGAAACCACATCAACAATGAGGTTGCTACAGACTATAACGCAGCCTTTACAACAATGCTTTGTAAAATGGTTGATGAATTCGGCGGAACTTCAGATCCGACTTTCCCTCAGGCAGAGCCTCACGATGGCCCTGAGATTTATGTTGAGGCTAAGCTCAGCAAAACTTCAGCAAGCGGAGCTGACCTCAGCCTTAAAATCACTAACCATACAGCATGGCCCGCAAGAATCGTTGATAATGTCTCCTACAGATATTTTATGGATCTTTCTGAGGTTATTGAAGCAGGATTTGATCCAAGTCAGGTTGTTATAAGATGTGACCGTGATCAGGCTGAAATGTATTCAGGCGCAGGCGTTGCTCCCGCAGAGATTTCTCCTGTTACACAGTATAAGGACAATATCTATTATATTGAGGTAACATATCCCGACGGAAGAGCAATGATGCCTATTTCTGAAGGACGTCACCAGTGCGAAATTATGCTTGCAATTGTATTCCCCAATTACGGAAGCGGTTGGGACGCTACAAATGATTTCTCCAATATCGGTATGACTGAGGACGGTGTGATAGCAGAGAATATTCCATGCTATATTGACGGAGTGCTTTACTACGGAAACGAGCCCGACGGCACATCAGCTGACGGCGGAATGACTCCTTCGGAAACAACAAAGCCTGTGACTACGACTACTACTACCACAACAACTACAACAACCACTACAGTTACAGAGCCTTCAGAAGGCGGTATCATATACGGAGACGCTGATCTTGATGGCGATGTAAAAATGGCTGACGTTATCAAGGTTATGTGCTATACTTCAAATGCGGAATTATATCCCCTTGAAGATCAGGCTAAGAATAACTGTGACGTTTATCAGCGAGGCGATGGTGTAACACTTTCCGATGCACTTTCTATTCAGAAGAAGGTTGCTCAGGTAATTGATATTCTTCCCGAATCATAATGCAATAATCAAAAAGAGACGGAGTAATCTGTCTCTTTTATATTTTTCATAGTTATATCTCTTGCTGTACAGGCATATAATTCACTATATATATTCAGCAGAGGAGGGATCATATGCGGTTAGGGGTGATGGTAGCAGTACTTGTCTCAGCTGTGCTTGCTGTGTCCTGTTCTGTGAAGGAGAGCTCTGCTAACGAGGAAATTCAGCCACTTACAGGCTATATTCAGGAAGCAGATCAGCTTTATCTTGAAGAAAGCAACAGTTCTGAAGGATACACTCCGCTCAGCTATGAAAATCAGATCGGAAAGTGGTTCCCGTATATGGATTATGAGGAGTATATGCTGGGGAAAAGCGAAAGCGAGTTCAGGGCAGAGGTTGCAAAGAGGTATAGTGAGGCTTCAAAGCAGTCGGTGAATACGATATACGTGCACGTGCTTCCCTGCGGAGACGCTTACTATAAATCAGAGATTTTCCCGAAAGGAGTGTATCTTGACGGAGATTACGATCCCCTGCAGATTATGCTTGAGGAGGCACATAAGCTTGACATTTCTGTCCACGCGTGGATTAATCCGCTGAGAAACCGCAGTACAGCACAGATGGAGTCTCTTTCAGATAAGTACATAGTGAAGCAATGGGCTGACAAGCATATGGGAACCTTTGTGAATGTGGTGGACGGAAGATATTACCTTAATCCCGCATATGATGAGGTTATCGACCTTATCTGCAGAGGGGTGGACGAGCTGGTGCAGAATTATAATATCGACGGAGTCCACATAGATGATTACTTTTATCCCACTACAGCGGAGGAGTTCGATAAAAGTGCATTTTCAACAAGCGGAAGTACTGACCTTGCTCGGTGGAGACTCTCAAACTGCAACCGTATGGTTCATTCAATGTTTGAAAGCGTAAAGCGTGCCGATGACAGACTGCTTTTCGGGATAAGTCCGCAGGGAAATATAAATACCAATTACACCACTCAGTATGCTGATGTAAGACTGTGGGGGAGTACTGTGGGCTACTGCGATTATATAGTGCCTCAGCTGTATTATGGCTTTAAAAACGAAACCTGTCCCTTTGAGGCAACATTAAGAGAGTGGGAGTCGCTTGTGACCTGTGACAGAGTAAGTCTTGTCATAGGTCTTGCAGAGTACAAACAGGGCAAAAACGATAAATGGGCGGGTGCATCAGGCGAGCTTGAATGGATAGAAAATACCGATATAATATCCCGCCAGACAGAGCTTGTGAAGAGCTCAGAAAAGGCTTGCGGATATGCTCTCTACAGCTGAAACAACGCTGATACGTGGTTTGTAGTAAGCGGAATGATGAAAATTAGGTGAAAAGGGAAAATCCACTTGACAACAGGGTGAAAATTATTTATAATAAATATAACGGTAGCGAAAGGGGTTACCGTTACCGTGAAAATTCAAATCTTTAAACATGAAACAGGAGGATTTAAAAATGGGTGTATTTCAGAGATTAAGCGACTTACTCAAGTCAAACGTTAACGATCTTATCGACAGAGCAGAGGATCCTGAGAAGATGGTCAAGCAGATCATCATCGATATGCAGAAGGAACTCAGCAAGGCTACACAGAATTACGGTAAGGCTAAGGCAAGCGAAAGACTTGCTGAAAAGCAGTATCAGAACGCTGTAAAGATCTCAGCTGACTGGGAAGCTAAGGCTAAGGCTGCTCTCGCTTCAGGTGATCAGGAGCTCGCTAAGAAGGCTCTTGCTAAGAAGGTTAAGGCTGACGAGGATGTTGTAAACTATAAGGAAATGTATGAGACAATCTCTAACCAGACAGACGCTATCGGCGATCAGGTAGAGGTTCTCAAGACAAAGCTCGAAGAGGCTAAGAGCCGTCAGGCAATGCTTATCGCTCGTTCACAGATGGCAGATACACAGAAAGATCTTGCTAAGAGCATGGGCGGTTTTGATGCATCAAGCTCACTTGAAAAATTTAACCGTATGGAAGAAAAGATCGTTCGCAAGGAAGCTGAAGCTGACGCTTTTGCTGAGATTGCAGGTGGCGAAGAGTACGAGGGTGCAGATGAGTTTGCTAAGATCGAGAGCGACGCTAAGGTTGACGCAGAGCTTCAGAGATTAATGGCTGAAATGAACGGCGGTTCAACAAACGCATAAAATCCCGGAAAAGGACTTGCTTTTATGAAAGTAATTGAAAATGAGGCAGAAAAGAACAATCCCCTTGGCGGTTCACTGCCACTACTTCTCGCTATATTTCTTGCAATCGGTTCGGTAGTTTATATTATGTATAAAAGCTGGAGCGATAAGGCTTATGCCGAAAAATGGAAGGATTATGACGAGTGCGGTATATAACCGAACGGCAGTACCGTGCATTTTAAATGCATGGTGCTGCTTAAATTTTATCTGAAGGTTCCCGTTGATGGGAACTTAATATAAAAAAGGATGTGTTAATTATGGCAGATATCAAAGGAACAAAAACCGAAGCAAATCTTATGGCAGCATTTGCAGGTGAATCACAGGCAAGAAACAAGTACTCTTACTACGCAAGCAAGGCAAAGAAGGACGGCTATCAGCAGATTGCCGCTCTGTTTGAGGAAACTGCAAACAACGAGAAAGAGCACGCAAAAATCTGGTTCAAGCTCCTTCACGGCGGAAGCGTACCTTCAACAATCGAGAACCTCAAGGACGCTGCTGACGGCGAGAATTATGAGTGGACAGATATGTATGCAGGCTTCGCTAAGGACGCTAAGGAAGAGGGCTTTGACGATATAGCTCTTCTCTTTGAGATGGTTGGCGAAATCGAAAAGGCTCACGAGGAGAGATACAGAAAGCTTCTTGCTAATATTGAGGGCGGAATTGTATTCTCAAGAGACGGCGATAAGATATGGGAGTGCAGAAACTGCGGTCACATTGTAATCGGTCAGGAAGCTCCTGAAGTTTGTCCCGTATGCGCACACCCCAAGGCATATTTCCAGTTAAAGCCTGAGAATTATTAATAGGGGACTATGCGTTAAGCAGATTTTGTACAAAAAATAAAGGGTATCGAGATTAAAGGCAATGTTCATATAGAAGAATTATATGTAATTATCGGGGGAACCTTTCTGAAGAAAGTTTGCCCCCGAACCCCCTACAAAGACTTTTAATCTGAATTTAAGCCCCATAGGGTACACACATCATCTTTTGGAGAATCTA
>SVNM01000018.1 GCA_015066875.1 Ruminococcus sp. | reverse complement strand
CGTTGCTGGTTCAGATGCATACAATGCAGTTCTTAACTACAACCCCAACCTCCAGATTGCTGATTTCGCATCTGAGGATGGTTCAGGCGTAGGCGCAGCTGATGGCTCTGACGTAATGGTTCTTACAATTACAATTCCTGCCGGAACAGAAGCTGGTAAGTACTACATCAATATCCCTGCTGGATACTTCATCTCAACTGAGGGTGGTATTGATATCACAGACAGAGTTGTTATGATGAACGGTTATGTAGAGGTACTTCCTGAGGTTACAACAACCACCACAACAACAACTACAACAACTACTACAACAACAACTACAACTACAACAACAACTACAACAACTACTACAACTACAACAACAACAACAACAACTACTACTACTACAACAACAACTACAACTACAACAACTACAACTACAACAACTACTACACCAGGCGACAATACGCTTGATAGAGTATATGCAGTTGTAGAGACAACACCCGGCTACTACTTCTCACACGATAATACAACATATGATGCTAACAGCGAGTATCAGACAGGCTTCAATCCTGGTATGATTACAAGCCTCAAGCTCTATGAGGTATGGGTAACACCTGAGGGTGCAGAACTCGATCCTGTAGAGATAGCAGTAGATGCTACACTCATCAACTTTGGCGGAAATACTCCTGAGGACGAGTACAAGAACAACTTCCAGGAAGACTTCTCATATGATGTAGCAGTATACTATGGAGCAGATGCACTCGTTGATGCAGACGGTAATGCTATTACAGTAACCGCTTACATCGGCGTAAAGGGTGATACAAACCTTGATGGCGTAGTAACACCTTCAGACGCAGCTTCAATCCTTTCTTACTATGCAGACGTTCAGACAAATCTTGCAGCTGATGCTAAGGAAACAACTGATCTTTGTCCTAACATTAATTATACAGCAGTAGAGTATGAGAATCTCTCAGCATTCCTTTCTGATGTAAACACAAATGAGTTTGATCCTGGTAACTGGGCACTCACTAAGGGCGAAAGAGCACTTACTCCTTCAGATGCAGCTGATGATCTTGGCTTCTATGCAGAAGTTCAGGTTACTCTGAATCCAGTTCATTATGATATCTGGAACGAAATGCTTCCTGGAAGATTACTTACAAGAGTATAATATCATAAGCTTAAAAGCAGACCTTCGGGTCTGCTTTTTTGTTGCCGGGAAAAATTGAAATATAAAACAAAAACAAGAATAAAATATAGCAAAAAATAATAGATAACAAATAAAAAAGAGGGAATATAGGGCAAGGTTGTGAAATGCATACAAAAAACAATGTGATTAATCGTTTAATATTTTTGAAGAAAATATATCAAATTGCTTGACTTGAATGAGAATATGTGCTAAAATATAAATATATTTCTGGGATAGTAGCCTAAGTACGCTTTGTCGCAGAAAATGCTTGGGATTATAAACTCTTCCTTGAACAAAAGGGGATGCAGATTGCTTAATTCACACAACTGCAAAAGGGATTGATTCTTGAGCAAATAAAATTGTTAGAGAGGTATAGAACAATGAAGAAATCTTTTTTCAAAAGAGCTATCGCTTCAGCTGCTGTTGTTCCGGTTGCTCTTACTCAGTGTCTGAGCTATTCATTCGCTGCAACAGGTGATACAGCTGCAGACTCTTCTGCTTCAACTGCTGCAGAACTGAATCTTGAAACACTTCTTTCAATTCCTGCAGAGACACCTGAGACAACACTTAACGGTGAAACAGTACAGGTTTCAAAGTGGAATGAGACAGTTTTCAACCAGCTTCCTGAGAACGCTGGCCCTGTAGAACTCGATTTTTCAGCTACAGTTGCTGCAATCGCAGACATGACTGATTCTTACGATGAGTATATCGAGGGAATTTATGCAGGCGTTGAAAGCGTTACTGCAGAAATCGTTGACGGCGATATCGTAATTTCAGCTGACCTTAACAATGTGGCTTCAGTTGTTGCTGACTACATTCAGGATGAGATCGATTTTGAGATTGATGTAAATGAAATCCCCAGCGATTCACTTGATAACATTGATTTTTCAGAGCTCGTTGTTGCCGGTTCTTTCGAGGCAGTAATTGATACAGCTTCACTTGAAGATGGTACAACATTTGCTGTTGACTATAAGTTCGTTGATGAGAACGGTAATGCTTATACAGGTACAGGTATGTTTGGCTATGCAAGACAGAAGCTTGCTGAGTTTGAGGCTGTAGTTGACGAGGCTAACGTTGAAGGCATCGATGTTTCAGTATTCACTGACCTTGAAAACAAGCTTGCTAAGGCTGAAGAGAAGATGGGCGAGGTTCTCGCTTACAACAAGTCAGCTTCATTTGCTAACACAGCTGAGGCTCTCGCAGCACTCAAGAAAAAGGCAACTGCTAAGAACGAAAAGCTTGGCGAAAAGGTTCCTGCTTCAGTAACAGCTGCGCTTTCAAAGGAAGCAGTTTCATCAGCATACGAGACAATTATCAATGGCGTTAATACACTTCTTGCTCCTACAGTAGTAAACATTGCTGCTGAGGAAATCGGCGCATTTGCTGATGGCGAGCTTTACGACATCACAGTTGATGCTGCTTCAGGCAAGATCACTGCTTCTGCTTGCTTTGCAGATACAGAGTTTGAGGCTGTAAAGGCTTACTACGCTTCGAAGGAAAATCCTGAAAATGTAATTTCTACATATAAGGAAGCAATAATTTCACTCGATCTTAACGCTGTAGCTACAGGTTCTACAGATGTAACAGTTGATATCGTTAGACACCTTGTTAAGGAGCCTATCACAACAACTACAACAACTACTACAACTACAACAACAACAACAACTACAACAACAACAACAACTACAACAACAACAACAACTACTACTACTACTACTACAACTACAACTACAACAACAACTACTACAACAACTACAACAACAACAACTACAACAACAACTACAACATCTACATCTTTTGTTAAGGGTTATGTTTCTGAAATCACTTTAACAGAAGGTTACTACTTCTCACACGACAACACAGGCTTCAATCCTGAGCAGATCGCTTCAGTAATGTATGTTGAAGTTTATGTTGACGAAGCAGGCACACTTATTGAATCAGCTCCTGTTGACATTACACAGGATGTAAACTTCGGTGGACTTACACCTGAGGATTACTACGATGCAGCAAACACAACTTTCTGCTATGATGTAGAGCTCTTCTACAATGGCGAAAATCTCCTTCACGAAGGTGGCGAACTCGTAACAGCTCCCGCTTACATCGGTGTTAAGGGTGATACAAACCTTGATAACAGTGTAACACCTTCAGATGCGGCTGCAGTTCTTTCATACTACGCTGAAGTTCAGGTTTCACTTGACGCTGAAACGGCTAAGGCTACAATTCCGCTTACAACAACAGGCGATGTTAACCTTGAAAATCTCTCAGCATTCCTCTCTGATGTAAATCAGGATGAGAAACTTTCAAGCAACTGGACACTTGCTAAGGCTGACAGAACACTCACACCTGCTGATGCTGCTAATATCCTCAACTTCTATGCTGAGATGCAGGTAACACTTGGTGCAGTAGCATATGATGTATGGGCTACAATTGTTCCCGGTATGCTTATCGAGCGTGCTTAATCGCTTAACCCATTATTAATTCAAGTGTAATATCTGCTGTTGTAAATACAGCAGCAGGTATAACATATATCAAAACAATCAAAATTGAAAGGAAATACTAACAATGAACAAGAATATGTTAAAGAAGGCATTTGCTTCAATGGCAGTTGCTGCAGTAGCAGTATCAATCGCTACATCTTCAGTTTCAGCTGCTGCTGAGAACGAGACTCTCTGGGGTCCCCTCGTAACAGACAAGAACTTCGGTGTTACAGCTGACGAAATTGCTGGCGTTGCTGACAAGATCACAATGACAATCGATACAGTTCAGGGTGAGGCTGGCAAGCAAGCTACAGTTTCAATCTCATTAGACTCAGGTAACTGGTATGCTATGGGTATCCACGTTGCTTATGACTCAAGACTTACACTTGTAAGCTCAGCTTGGAGTGATGCTGTAAAGGATTCTGAACTTATCGGCACAAAGAAGAAGCAGGAATTCGACTTCTCAGCTGCTACAGCTGAGCAGGCTATCGCTTGCAAGGGCGTTCTTTTTGCTGCTGCTGCTGAGGCTGACTGTGGTATCACAGACCTCGGTTCACTCACATTCCTCGTTCCTGAGGACGCTGACACTGTAAACGGAGACTTCTTCCCTGTACAGTTCTACATCCACAACAACGAAGATGAGCTCCAGAACAAGGCTGGTTCACAGGCTAACAGCAAGGCTCTTCAGGCTTGGACATTCAACAATGGTCTTGTTAACGGTGGTATCGAGATCGTTCCTGAGACTACTACTACAACAACTACAACAACAACTACAACAACTACAACAACAACTACAACAACAGAAGAGACTCCTGATACAACAACTACAACAACTACAACTACTACAACAGCTAAGGCTACAACAACAACTGGCAAGACAAATGCTCCTGCTACAGGCGTTGCTGGCGTAGGCGTTGCTGCTGCTGGTCTCGTAGTTGCTGCTGGTGCTGCATTCGTTCTCAGAAAGAAGGAAGACTAATTTAAATTAGTCAGCACTTTAGCTAAACTATAAATAATTAAGGCTCTCTTAATTGAGAGCCTTTTTTATATCAAAAATAATGGGTATCGGAATTCCGATACCCTTTTTTCAGTCCTTTTTTACGGGAGGAACATAGTTTACTCCGCCCCACCCGTCAATGTTGGAGCGCTTCATAGCTCCGAAAATTCTATCCTTAAAGCCGTGATCCTTGTGCTCCATTTCGGCGATGAACTCTTTAGTACGCTGGCGGTTAGTATGTCCGTCTGCGGGACAGCGGGATTTCACCACATTAAGCTCATTTTTTGCAGCAGCTTTTCTGATTTCCTTTTCAGGAGCAAATACAAGCGGTCTGATAAGATGAATATTCTTTCGTGAGAGGTATGACTTGGGAGAAAAACAGCCTATTCTGCCCTCGGTAAACAGATTCATTATAAAAGTCTCCACAGCGTCATCGTAATTATGTCCAAGAGCAATTTTGTTGCACCCGTGAGCAAGTGTAGCGTCGTGCAGAGCTCCTCTTCTCATACGCGCACACAGACTACAGGGATTAGTCTCCTTGCGGACATCAAAGACAATCTCGCCAATTTGAGTTTTCAGCACATGATATTCAACGCCGGCGTCCTTGCAGAGCTGGTCAACGGAAGAAAAATCGCCGGGAATTCCATTGAAATTAGGGTCGAGAGTAACAGCGACAAGCTCATAATCAATACCGATAAAACGGCGCAGAAGAATAAGTCCCTGAAGAAGTACAAGACTATCCTTACCGCCTGAAACACCAACACAAATACGGTCGCCATTCTGAATGAGATCGTACTCCTGAATTGCCTTTCGCATATAACCGAGAATTTTCTGCATAAACGCCTCCGAGGTTTTTTTATTATTATAGCACATCGGGTTAAAATTTGCAAATAAAACTTGCAAAATGAGAGGAAATATAATATAATAATAATATATGTACTTATTATGGAGGACTCTATGGGAAAAATTCTTGTTACCGGTGGCGCCGGTTTTATAGGAAGTCACACCTGTGTCGAGCTTCTTGACGCGGGATATGAAGTCGTTGTTATGGACAACCTGAGCAACTCTAAGGAAGCTGTTATACAGCGTATCGAAAAAATTGCCGGAAAGCCTGTTGATTTCTTTAAGGGAGACATCTGCTGTGCTGAGGATTGCGAAACAGTATTCTCTCAGTTTGCTATCGACGCAGTAGTTCATTTTGCTGGCTATAAGGCTGTCGGTGAGTCTGTTGAGAAGCCCCTGATGTACTACAATAACAATATCGGCGGAAGCGTTACTCTCCTTGAAGCAATGCAGAAGCACAACTGCAAGAGGATAGTATTCTCCTCGTCGGCAACTGTTTATGGAATGAACAATGAGGCTCCGTACACAGAGGATATGCCCACATCAGCAACAAATCCCTATGGCTACACAAAGGTTATGATCGAGCAGATTCTGCGTGATGTCTGCGTTTCTGACGGAGATTTTTCAGCAGTTGCGCTGAGATATTTCAATCCAATAGGAGCTCACAAAAGCGGACTTCTCGGCGAAGACCCAAATGGAATTCCTAACAATCTTGTTCCGTATATCGCAAAGGTTGCGTCAGGAAAGCTTGAATGTCTTGGAGTTTTCGGCGATGATTATGATACTCCCGATGGAACAGGCGTAAGAGACTACATTCACGTAACAGACCTTGCTAAAGGACACGTCTGCGCTATAGATTACGCAATGAAGAATAAGGGCTTTGAGGCAGTAAATCTGGGAACAGGAAACGGCTCAAGCGTCCTTCAGGTTGTAGAAGCCTATGAAAAAGCCTGCGGAAAGGCAATTCCCAAGAAAATTACTCCAAGACGTGCCGGAGACATCGCTGTTTCCTATGCGGACGCTTCAAAGGCGCTGGAGCTTTTCGGCTGGAGTGCCAAGGCTGATATCAACGAAATGTGCGAGGACAGCTGGAACTTTACCAAGCTTAATCCCGCAGGAATTATATAAATAAAGAGGGGACAAAAAATGACAGAACAGATGAAAAATTTATTTATGCTCCTTGTGGGCATAGCAGTAGTGCTTCTTGTGGTGATAATACTTTTTACAGGCAAAAGCCCGTTTATGAAGTTTTTATCAATCTTTCTTGAGGAGCGCACAGATGACGATGACTATGAACAGCGACCTGTGCAGAAAAAAAGCCAGCCGGACCGCTCTTCAGGCTCTAAGAAATCGTCAAGAAATGATGACGTTCAGAAAAGAACTTCAGAGCCTATTGTGGAAATGGCTACACTTATCAGAAAAAGCGATGACCGTCTGAGAGTAATTGAAAGTACAGGACAGGTTAAAATGATTGATGAGTATTACGAGCTTGTTTTCGTTACAAGAAAGGGTAAAACTCTTAAAATTGAGTGCTCACGAAACGCATATGACAGAGTTCCTTTCAATCAGCAGGGCTCACTTACATATAAGAGAAATACTCTTGTTAAATTCAAGTATTATGAGGATACAGTCTACAACGACTGATATGGGCGAAGGGAGTGCGCTTTGCAATGGTTCAGTTCAATAATGAGTGGGATATTCTGCTTGCGGACGAGTTCACTAAGGAGTATTACCTGAGACTCAGGCAGATACTTATCAACGAGTATAAAACACAGCGTATCTTCCCCGGAATGTATGATATATTCAATGCTCTTAAATATACAAACTACAGCGATGTGAAGTGCGTTATTATAGGACAGGACCCCTATCACGGCGAGGGACAGGCTCACGGGCTGAGCTTTTCTGTGCGTAAGGGAGTTGCTCCGCCACCGTCGCTGGTAAATATCTTCAAGGAAATCAAATCCGATATTGGAATAGATAACACAGGAAAGCACGGCGAGCTTACAAAATGGGCTGAAAACGGAGTACTTCTTCTGAATTCTGTGCTGACAGTGCGTGCAAACAGCGCAAGAAGTCACAGAGGTCTCGGCTGGGAAGAGTTCACAAGCACTGTTATAAAGCTTCTTAACGAAAGAGCGACGCCTATGGTGTTTCTTCTGTGGGGAGCAGACGCAAAAGCAAAGGCTCAGCTAATAACAAATCCCGCCCATTGCGTGCTGACATCGGCACACCCAAGTCCGTTGTCGGCGTATAATGGCTTTTTCGGATGCAGACATTTCTCAAAAGCAAATGAATTTCTCAGGTCAAAAGGACTTGAGGAAATCGACTGGAGCATAGATTAGAGGTGCAATTATGAAGGTTAGAGAATTATTCGACAAAAAAACAGTTTTTTCCTTTGAGGTTTTTCCGCCGAAAAAAACAAGCTCTATTGAGGTAATTTATAAGACTCTGGAAGAGCTTAAGGACCTTTCCCCCGACTTTATCAGCGTTACATACAGCGCGGGCGGAAGCGGAAACGGACAGCTTGCCTGTGACGTGGCTTCAAAAATCAAGGAGTATGGAATAACTCCCGTAATACATCTTCCCTGTATCAATTATTCAAGAGAAGAGGTTTCTGCGGTTCTTGATGAAATCAAATCGAGGGGAATTGAGAACGTTCTTGCTCTCAGAGGAGATATAAACCCTGAAATTCCGCCGAAAAACGATTTCAGATATGCAAGTGATATTATCCGTTTTATTAAGGAGAAGGGCGATTTTGATATCGCAGGAGCCTGCTATCCAGAGTGCCACCCCGAAGCATCAAGTATGGTAGAGGATATACTCCACCTTAAAGAAAAGGTTGAGGCAGGCGCAGACCACCTTATTTCACAGCTTTTCTTCGATAACAGGTCGTTCTTTGAGTTCCGTGAGAAGATAGCCATAGCTGGAATAAACGTGCCTATTGAGGCGGGAATTATGCCTGTTACAAATAAAAATCAGATCGAGCGTATGGTTACAATGTGCGGAGCAAGTCTGCCAAACAAGTTTACGAAGATTATGCAGAGATATGAGCATAGTCCCGAAGCTCTGCGTGATGCGGGTATTGCCTATGCCGTTGACCAGATTGTTGACCTTGTTGCTGAGGGCGTAGACGG
Source organism: Ruminococcus sp. (assembly GCA_015066875.1). Lineage (GTDB taxonomy): Bacteria > Bacillota > Clostridia > Oscillospirales > Ruminococcaceae > Ruminococcus. The sequence goes on along the minus strand of SVNM01000018.1, from coordinate 29,470 downwards.
AATTCACCTCTATACAATGAATAACCCATACGTTGCAAGAAAAATCAGCGAGTCTGTTTCGGGAATTATAGGTGCGTAAAATGCGTCTGGATCATGTTTCTAAAGCCGAAGCGTGCAGATATATGGGAATACGCGGAGAGGCTGACACGCAGATAAATGAGATTTTAGACAGGGCAGAGGAGCTTGTAAGAGCAACACTGTGTCCTAAGTATACATATCGTGAGACATCGCTGTATTATTACGGCGATGAGCTTTTTGCAGAGGGTATGAGTACTCCGCTTAAGGGAAGTGATATAAAAGAGCATTTAAAGGGCTGTACAAGAGCTGTAATTCTTGCGTCAACTCTTTCATCAGAGGCGGATAAGCTTATAAGACAGGCGCAGATAAGGGATATGACTGAGGCTCTTGCTGTTGACGCCCTGTGCAGTAGTGCAATTGAGCAGGTGTGCGACAGGGCTGAGGAGGAGATTTTCCGCAACGCTCAGGGTATATATCGTACAACCCGATATAGTCCCGGATACGGGGATTTTCCCATTGATATGCAGAAGGATATTCTGAGTTTTCTTGATGCAACACGGAGAATAGGACTTACCGTAACTGACAGCTCATTGCTTGTACCGACGAAATCAGTCACAGCGATTATAGGAGTATCGGAGACTCCCGTAGACCGCGTAGCAACAAAATGCGAAAAGTGCAGTGCAAGGCAAAATTGTGCGTACAGAAGGTCAGGGACAAGCTGTAGTTAAGTGATGTGTGCTTAAATTAAGCGGATATATAACGTGTTATACAAAAAGTAAAGGCTATGACTGTTGAAAATAACTAACAAATGGTGTGCAAATATATGAAAAATGATGATTGACATATCAGTGCAAAAATGTTATAATAAGGAAAATTGTGTTTAAAGGAGTTTTTACAATGAAGAAAATGAAAGCTTTAATTTCTGCTCTTCTTGTCACAGCAATGTCCCTCTCGTTATTTGCTTGTGGCGAGGAAGGCAAATCAAGCGAATCCTATAAGGAGCTTGATTCCTCTAAAAGAGAGGAAATCAACAGCCTTGTAACTGAAGATGAACTTCTTACAGGTGAGCTGGAAAACAAGACAATCAAGTGGATGTCTGACTGGGATATCAACCCCGATGGTACAGGCAAGAACGTTCCCACTGACCTTGCTGTTTTCCAGGAGCGTTACGGCGGACAGGTAGAATGGCATAAGGTAACCTGGGATAACCGCTATGAGAAGCTGGCTGAGGCTATCAACAGCGGTGAGGGTATCGATTTCTTCTATGCAGGAAACCTCGACGCATTCCCTAAGGGCGCTGTAAGAGGTATGTTCCAGCCTATCGATGATTATATCGATTTCAGTTCACCTCTCTGGGAGGACGTTCAGGAAGCTAATGACTCTGCAATGTGGAACGGCAATCACTATATGGCTATAGTTCAGGCTACAGGTGATAAGGTTGCCTGCGTTTACAACAGAAAGACTATCGAGGAAGCAGGTCTTGAGGACCCCGCTAAGCTTTACGAAAAAGGCGAGTGGGATTGGGACGCTTTCCAGGAAATGCTTGAGGCATTCGTTGATACAGATAATCAGAAGTATGGTATCGACGGCTGGTGGTTCGAGTTCGGTCTTATGAATACAACAGGTGTTCCCGCTGTAGGCCTTGAGGACGGCGTTCTCGTTAATAACCTTGCTGATTCTTCAATGGAGCGCGTTCAGAACTGGCTCTATGACCTCTACAGCACAAACTGCATCGCTATCGGTGTAGGCGACTACGGCTGGACAGCTAAGCCCCAGTATATCGGCGAAGGCAAGCTTCTCTTCTATCCTGTAGGTCTCTATTCATTCTATCGTGAGGCTTCACAGTGGCAGGGCGAATTCGGTGAGGACGCATTCTTCGTTCCTATGCCTAAGGACCCTGAGTCTGATGAGTACTATATCCCCGTTGGTATTGAGTCATACGTAATGGTTAAGGGCGCTCAGAATCCTGAGGGCGTTGCTAAGTATCTCGATTGTAAGAGATATACTCTCATTGATGAGGAAATCAACGCAATCGCTGACCAGCAGATGATCGATGACTACGGCTGGACAGAGGAAATGGTTGAGATGAAGGCAAGCATGCAGGAACTTGCAGATGCTAACCCCATTGTAGATTACTCAACAGGCGTTTCAACAGACTGTTCTGACCTCCTTGACGGATACCTCAGAAACACAGCAAGAGGAACACCCTGGAACGAAACATACGATGCAATCTATGGAACTCTTGATACATACCTTGAGGAAATCAATGCAAACCCTGTATTAAATACAGCAGAATAAAATAAATACAAGCAGTTTTGTGAATAATTCATAAAACTGCTTTATTTTTGAAATAAGTGTTGCAAATTTCATATTTCTGTGTTATAATTATGGTGATAACGTGACTTCAATAGGAGGTATGAAGATGAAAACAGTTCTTGTTACAGGCGGTTGCGGACTCATCGGTCAGCATATTTGCTCCGGACTGCTTAAAAAGGGAAATAATGTAATTGCTGTTGACAGCACCGAAGGGGATTACAATACCGGAAAACTGCATTATTCTTTTATCGAAGCTTCAATGACAGATAAAAATAAGTTTGCGGAAATATTCGAGAATAATAAAATTGATATTGTCGTTCACGCTGGAAATATCGTTGATAACGACCTTGGTCCCATAATAACAGATGATATTATGAAGAATTCCAAGGCTTGTGATAAGTTTATTTTCCGTTATGCAATGGACGCAGGTATTGAAAAGTTCATTCTCCTCAGTACAGATATGGTTTATGAGTTCCCAAAAACACGTGAGCCTATCCGTGAAGATGATGACCTTAAGCCACGCAATAACTATGCAGAAATGAAGCTTGAGTCTGAAAAGGCTCTCGTAGGCGAAATGAAGCATCATAAGCAGTGTATGTGCTGTATTTTGAGATTTTCACCTGTCTACACAAAGAATTTCACAGAAAATCTTCTTTCAAAGATTACAGATCCTAAAGATAACACAAAGTTTGTATATGGCACAGGTCAGTACGGCTTCCAGTTCTGCTGTGTGCACAATCTGGTTGATTTTATCCTTTGCTATGTAAAGAATGCAGATGATATGACATATGCCGGCGTATATAACGTAAGTGATAAGCTTCTCATTACTGCTTCTGATATAATTGCTTTTATGAGAGAAAATCACCGTCTCGGACCGGTTCTTCAGAGAAAGCCCGGTAAGGACGCATTATCCAAGATTTTCAAGAAGTTCTCAAGCAAGGACGAAAAGACAAATTACCGCTATCTTGATTTATCAACAATTGAAAACAACAATATGCTTGATAACAACAAGGCATCGAAGCTTTTATCCTTCAGATGGGATATACATAACACAAAGTAAAAAAAGAAAGCTGTCGGAATTTTCCGACAGCTTTTTGTTATTTTCAGTCGATTACAACGTAGTTATCAGAAGCAGTTTCCTTAGTAGCGTGCTCGGTAACATTAGTAACCTTTACTTTAAGAGGTCTTGTACCCATATTGATTTCGATAACATCGCCCACCTTTACATCGTAAGAGGCACGGGCGATTTTTCCGTTTACAACAACCTTTTCAGCGTCGCAGGCTTCGTTAGCAATAGTGCGTCGCTTGATGAGTCGGGTGACCTTAAGATACTTATCCAGTCTCATAAAAATCCTTTCAAAAATAAACAGGGACAAACCCGAAAGGTTTGCCCCTGAAATAGGTATAATTACTTGTTAACAGCTTCCTTAAGAGCCTTACCAGCCTTGAAAGCAGGAGCCTTGCAGGGAGGGCAAACCATTGTTTCCTTTGTCTTGGGGTTGATGCAAGTCTTTTCGCCTCTCTCACGAACCTCGAAAGTACCGAAGCCTGTGATAGAAACCTTCTCACCATTCTCAAGAGCTTCTGAGATTACAGCGAGTGTAGCAGAAAGAGCAGCGTCAGCGTCCTTCTTAGTGCAGTTTGTCTTAGCAGCAATAGCATTGATAAGTTCTGTTTTTGTCATGATAATGACCTCCGTTATTTTAATAATTTTTTAGCTTTATCCCAATAAACATCGAGCTCCTCAATAGAAAGCTCTTTCATGTCGATGGAATTCATTTGTAAAAGCTCCTCGGTTTTAGAGAAGCGACGGATAAATTTATCCGTAGCAGACTTAAGAGCGATTTCAGAATCTATGCCGAGATGGCGGGCAACATTGACACAGGAAAACAGCAGATCGCCGAATTCATCCTCAATACGCTGTTTATCGCCTTGTGCGACAGCCTCTTCAAGCTCAGCAGTTTCGAGCTTAACGCATTTCATAGCGTCATCTGCAGTTCTGAAATCCATACCTGCACGCATAGCACGTTTGCCAACCTTCTGAGCTCTCATAAGAGCGGGCAGAGATTTAGCAACGCTTGTAAGGGTATCGGTATAAGAATCCTGTCCCTTAGTTTCCTTTTTGATATTATCCCAGTTTTTAAGCACATCTTCCGTAGAACCGACGATAGTATCACCGAAAACGTGAGGGTGACGGATAATCAGTTTTTTACAGATATCATCGCAGACATCATCAAAGCGGAAGGAATCGAGCTCTTCCTCAATTCTGCAATGGAAAACTACCTGTAAAAGCACATCACCGAGTTCTTCCTTAAGAAGCTCAGTATCCTCAAGGTCAATAGCCTCAATGGCCTCGCAGACCTCTTCGATGAAGTCGCTTTTAATCGAGCTGTGAGTCTGCTCCATATCCCAGGGGCAACCGCCCTCACCTCTTAAAAGTCTGACAATATCGAGCAAATCGTCGATAGAATAATGTTCCTTCTGCTGAAAATCAACCAAAGGAAGGCACCCCCTTAAAAAGCGGGCTACTTAATATAATAACCGAAATTACGATAAATTGCAACCCGTTTCACATATTTTTGTAACATTAGCGAAATAAAGCGATTTCGTCAATGCAGTTTTGTAGACTTTAACGGAATAAAAATGCTGAAACTACGTTCTATCCACAAATCCGACCTTTCTGTAAACCTTTGAAACCACTCTCTGAGAGTATCTGAGAGCCTTTTCAGCGCCTTCTGTATAGCACTGCTTGAGGAAGGCTTTATCCTTGCTGAGACGGTCGAATTCGGTACGGATAGGCTCAAGGTGGTCGGCAACAGCCTCACCAACAGCCAGCTTGAAATCGCCGTAGCCCTTTCCTGCGAATTCAGATTCGATAGAAGCGAAGTCCTTGCCTGTGATGGTAGAGTAAATGGACATAAGGTTATTGATACCGTCCTTACCCTCACGATAGCAAACCTCAGCCTCGCTGTCGGTAACAGCGCGCTTGAATTTACGGATAACAGTATCCTTATCATCGAGAATGAGGATACACGAGTTAGGATTATCGTCTGATTTAGACATTTTCTTGGTGGGATCCTGAAGAGACATAACCCTTGCGCCGACCTTAGGAATATAGGGCTCAGGAACGGTAAAGAAGTCACCGTAACGCTGATTGAAGCGCTGAGCTATATTTCTTGCAAGCTCAAGGTGCTGTTTCTGATCACCGCCGACTGGAACAAGATCCGCATTATAAGCGAGGATATCGGCAGCCATAAGCACGGGATAAGTGAACAGACCTGCATTGACGTCATCGGCATGGCGCTGGCTTTTATCCTTGAACTGAGTCATACGTGAAAGCTCGCCGAACTGAGTATTACAGCTTAAAATCCAGCTGAGCTCAGCGTGAGTCTTAACGTGACTCTGAATAAAAAGTATAGACTTCTGCGGATCAACACCGCAAGCCATAAGCAGAGCGTAAGCGTTCATAGTATTCTGGCGGAGCTTCACGGGATCCTGTTTTACAGTAATAGCGTGAAGGTCAACAACGCAGTAAATGCAGTTGTACTCATCCTGAAGAGGTCCCCAGTTTCTTACGGCACCGATATAGTTACCGAGAGTAAAGGTACCTGTAGGCTGAATACCGCTGAAAATAAGCTTCTTATCTTCCATAGCACGCTCCTTACTTGGCAGCGTTCATACGCTTTTCGTAATCGTCCTTAAGCTGACAGTTTCTCAGCTCGTTGAGAACATTCTGGTAAAGAACGTAGATAGTACGCTTTTCGGGCTGATCCTCAGGAATGATGCCTGCGGGGATAGAAGTCTTGTAGATACCGCCGTTAGTAAGAAGGAAGATATTGTTTGTCTTTCCTACAGGAAGGTCATAAGACTTTGTCTTTTCGCATTTAGGAAGGAGCTGTCCTGCATTGGCAACAAGAGTATGAGCGGCACGAACAAGGTTAGGATACTTCTGAGCAGCGCCTGAGTACTCACCGCCGTGGTTGAAATAGAGGTTAGCAGCACCGTTGATGAAGCATACCATAGTAGTAAGAACCTGAGGAGACATAGGGATATCGATAACGATACCGAAAACCTCGTCCTTCTTGAAATTAGCCTTAAGGAGCTTTGAAGGGAAATTAATAGCCTGACCTCTTGTCATAAGATACTTCTGAGTAACAGTGTATCTGTTTGTGATTGAATTTTTGTTTGCCATAGTAAAAATCCTTTCGTTGTGAAATATTTATAGTAATCAGTCGAACATTTCTCTTGTCATGGAGGCAAGAATTTCCATACCATCTGAAATCTGCTGATTAGTAGGTGTAGAGAAGTTAAGTCTGAAGGAAGTAGTCTTATCTGTTTCGTTTATGCAGAAGGCATTTCCGGGAACAACAGCTATTTTGTAGTCCTTTACAGCCTTAGTGCAAAAAGCGTTCATATCGCAGTCATCGGGCAGAGTGCACCAGATAAAGAGACCGCCTTCGGGCTTGGTGTAAGAAATTTTCTTAGAGAAGCCGTTATCTATGTAAGAGAGCATAAGCTCGCACTTTTCCTTGTATATTTTACGGAGCTTAGCGAAATGCTCATCGATATTGACCTCATTCATAAAGCGCAGACAAACAAGCTGTGCCCAGATATTTGAATGAACATCTGAAACCTGTTTGCAGACAACGATTTTCTGGATAATCTCAGCGGGAGCAGAAACATAGCCTGTTCTGAAGCCGGGAGAGAGAATTTTCGAGAAAGTACCTGTGTAGATAACACGTCCCTCAGTATCCATACTCTTGATAGAGGGAATATCCTCGCCTTCAAAGCGGAGGTCGCCATAGGGGTTATCCTCAAGAATAACGAAATCGTACTTGCAGGCGAGCTCATAAACAGCCTTTCTCTTGGCAAGGGACATTGTACGTCCTGTAGGATTCTGGAAATTCGGAATAAGATAAAGAAGCTTAACGTTCTTTTCTGTTTTAATGGTCTGTTCCAGCTTTTCCAGATTGATACCGTCCTCTTCAAGCTCAACACCTACAAGATTAACGTGGTAGGACTTGAATGCATTGATAGAGCCGATAAAGCTGGGCGACTCGCAGATGAGAGTATCGCCTTCGTTAAGGAGCACCTTGCAGGCAAGCTCATTAGCCTGCTGAGCGCCTGAAGTAACGATAAGGTCGTCGATATCGGGGTTGAAGCAGTTTTTCTGCTTCATCATATTCTTGAGGTAATCACGAAGAGGAGTATAGCCCTCAGTGATATTATACTGAAGAGCAAGAATAGGGTCCTCATTAAAAATATCAGCTGAAATCTGAGCGATTTTCTCTGTAGGAAAAGCCTCAGGAGCAGGGTTACCTGCTGCAAAGGAGATAACTCCGGGAACAGAGGTGAATTTAAGAATTTCTCTGATAGCGGAAGCTTTAAGGCCTGTAACCTTATCGGAGAATTTATAATCCATAGTAAAAACCAACCTTTCGGAAAATTAAAGGGCGTGCATTATGTGAAGTTTACATAAAAAAGCTGAAAACGCCTGTGAATACTATATAAACCGTACAGCACACTTATCATTATACCACATATTTTAAAAAGTAGCAACATATATTTTCATATATTATTAAAAAAAGGGATGATACGGTGAAAAAACAGACATTCATCAAGGGCTCGGTGATACTGATGCTATCGGCTGTTGTAGCAAAAGCACTGGGAGCACTTTTTAAAATTCCACTTACAAATATTCTCGGCGGAGTCGGAATGAGCTATTTCAGCACCGCCTACAGTCTGTTTATGCCTGTCTATGCTCTGACAGTAACGGGACTTTCCTCAGCGGTAGCGAGAATGACGGCTCAGAGTACGGCACTGGGAATGTACCGCAACGCAAAACGAGTAAGAGCTACGGCACTTATGCTTTTTTCAGCGTTAGGACTTGGCGGAAGTCTGCTGATAGTGATAACTGCAAGACCTTTCTGCATAATAACAGCGGGCAGTCCCGAAGCGGTGCCGGCAGTAGCACTGATAGCTCCGGCAGTATTTTTCAGCTGTATTACAGCTGTTGAGCGGGGCTATTACGAAGGCTTGAGCAATATGTATCCCACAGCACTTTCACAGCTTGCAGAGGGAGTCATCAAAGCCTTGGCGGGGCTGTATCTCTGCAATTATGTTATAGACAACAGCGAAAAGGTCTTGGCGTATTTCCCTGTGGGAACAGATATACGCCTTATGGCATCGACTGCGGGAATTCTCGGCGTAACCCTTTCCACAGTGGGAGCAACTCTGTTTTTTGCAGTAATGAGGCTGTTTGAGAAGTCCTCGTCAGATTTTGGCGGAGAGTCTCACCTTATAAGCCGAAGAAAAATCGCAAGGGAGCTTGTGGCATTTGCACTTCCTACGGGAGTCAGCGCAGTTGTGACAAATCTCACCTCCCTCATAGATATGGGAACGCTTATGGGCTGTATATCGGAATTCGGGATAAAAACACAGACAGCTCTCACAGGAGTAACAAAAGAGGAGCTTCCCCGATTTATATACGGCTCGTTTTCGGGCATAGCCCTGACAGTATTCAATCTTGTTCCGTCGGTAACCAATATGCTTGGCAAGGGAGTTCTACCGGCGGTAACACAGGCATGGGAGAGCAAAGACCGTGACGCACTTCATCAGAGGATAACACAGGGACTTTTCACTACAGCCGTAATAGCAGTACCCTCAGCAATAGGAATGGGAGTATTGTCGCAGGAGATACTGACCTTTTTATTCCCGAAACAGACCGACGAGGTAGCGATCTGCATTGACGCTCTGCGGATATTGATGCCCGGAATGGTCTGCCTGTGTCTTTCATATCCCGTATTCAGTATGCTTCAGGGAATAGGAAAAGCGGGCACTCCGCTGAAAATTATGATAGTGGGAGCAGTAATCAAGCTGGCGGGCAACATAGCATTTATCCCGTTTGTGGGAATAAACGGAGCCTCGCTGTCAACCTCTCTGTGCTACATAGCGGTGTTTACAGCCTCGCTCAGAGTACTGTATAAGCAGACAAAACTCAGACTTAAGCCTGCTTCACTTCTGCCTGTGATATATTCAGGCTCAGTCTGCGGAGCCTTTGCCTACATAATCAGCGATATCCTTGAGCTTAAAGGCGCAGAGAACATAACAGTGCTCCTCGTAACCATACCATTATCGGGAGTAATCTACATACTGACATTGCTGTACAGCTCTGGAAACATTGCTCCGATTAATTGCAGATCCGCCACAGAAAGCGAAAAAAATAATAAAAGGCTCTCAGTCAGCTGAGAGCCTTTATGTACTGTTTTACTTGATAAGTCCTGCGGGAGGAGCAATAATCATATCGGGAGTAATTTCAGTGCAGACAACATTAGACTTATCGTTTGAGTCGCCTGTAGGGAAGAAGCAAACAGTAAACTGGTCAACATCGGGGTTGAGGCAGTAGCCTACATAACCGTTGTATTCAGCACCGGCTTCAAGGTTGATGAACTGCGTATACTCAGTAAATGACTGCTTTGCGTAAAGGTCAGCACGGACATTTGAAAGAACCTCAGTGCCATCGGGAAGAATGAGGTAGAAGTTGTTGAGTCCGTTGATAGAATAGTCCTTATCTGAAGTATTCTTAACAGTAATATCAAGATAGTAGTAGCGGAGGTTATCAAGAACGATACCTGCGTCAATTACGTTATTGAGAGTGTAAACAGTGTCGTTGATAGTAACAGGCTTGCCGAGAGTTGTTTCAGACTTATTCTTGGCAATCTCAGGGTCATCAGCGTAATTTTCAATAGCTGAAGGAAGCTTGTTAGCGTCAGGTGTAGAAACCTGAGTTTTTTCACCACAGGCAGTAAGTGACACTGCAGAGATAACGACAGCGGATAATAAAGAGATAAATTTAAATTTATTCATTGGAAGAATCCTCCTGTAAATACTTGATTAAGGTACAAAGCACCTAATACAGTATAGCATACTCGCATATAAAAAGTCAAGAGCCGTGCCATAAAAACAGAATTTAAGGCTTATAAAAGAAAAAACAGCTTCCTTAAAAAAGGAAGCTGTCAGTAGTTAAGTACGATTATTCAGCTGAAGGAGCTGAAACGGGACATACGTCTGCACAAGCACCGCACTCTACACAAGCGTCAGCGTCGATAACGTACTTGCCATCACCTGCTGAAATAGCAGAAACAGGGCACTCACCCTCACAAGCACCACAGCTGATACATTCGTCAGAAATAATATATGCCATAATAAATGCACCTCCAAATTATTTACGGAGCATATCCGCTAATAATATTTTAGCACATTTTCAGAAAAAATCAAGTGGTTTGCAAATAATAATTTCTGGAATTAGTTTGTACATACTTACAATTTAAAAATTATCTTTTTTTCTTATTTTCTGCAGAGCTTTTTTCGGATAACGAAGCACAGGAAGCTCCCGCAACAGCCCAGAATATAGGAGAAAAGGCTATATTGCTACAGCTTATGAAGAAAATGATTGTTCCTGCAACAAGAAGCAGAAAAGCTGAAACAAGCTGAGGCGTCTTTGAATTCTCCTTAAGTTTTTTTGCGGAAATGATAATCAAAGAAACAATTACAGCAAGCAGAGCGATAAGCGAGGGAATTCCTCGTGTACCGGCGGTATAGAGGTACTCGTTGTAAACCTTGTCAAAGGTTCCTGTATTCTCGTAAATAACCATACTTTTATAAAGCTGGGGATAAACAAGATTTTCAGGACCTGTTCCCGCAAGAGGATAATCCTTGATGATGTCCACTGTTCTTTCGTTGAGATAGTAATAAACATCAGAAGTTGAGGTGATATCCAGAGCCTCTGAATTATAAATACCGCTTGATGAAAGACGCTGATACGAGTCTGTCCAGAATAGCGGACCGTCGTGAAGCTTAAATGAGCCTGAATCACCGATAACTCCCACATTGACAAGAACAACAGCTAAAACTGCGGGGAGAATAACACCTGCAATACCTGCTATATTTGCCTTGCTTGCCTTAGTGATGAAAACACAGGCAACAGCTGAAAGTGAAGCGACAGCAAGTCCCACAACTCCTACAAGAGTATAGGTGCATATCATAGTGAATGAGAAAAGGCAACTGCAACAAAGATAAATAATCTTTGCTGTTTTGCTTTTGGCTGAGACAAATCCTGTAACGGAAGCAGTGAGAGCCATTGTAAGCATCATAGCCAGGAAAACAGGGGACTGTGCAAGACCTGAAGCCGAGTTAATCTGTCCTGCGACGATTACATAGCTGTATGATGAGGGCATAGCGGGAACGAAAACCTGTAAAAGACCCCATACAGCGTTAAGAACTCCCACAGCGACAATACTGTTGAGAAGAGTGCTGATAGCCTTTTTATTTTTTATGGTAAGCCCTGTCAGGAAAAAACCGAAATAGAAGATTATAGCAAGAAGTCCCTCGCCACGTCCGTCGAAGCCGTAGAATGAAATCATTGTATCGTAGGAATTGACAAGCGAGATAACTCCCCACAGGAGCATAGCTCCGAAAGCGCATACGGGAATGAGCATACTCTTGCTGACAAACTTCTTCATAACAGCGATAAGAGCAAGAATAAGGCAGATAACACCGGCGACAGCCAGACCTCCCGAAACGATAGGGAAGCCTACGCTTTCAATACACTCTGCGGGAATTGCGAAAACAGAAACCGCAAAGCACATAACAGCGAGCGCTTTAGAAGCGATTGAGGAGTATTTTTCTTCTGTCATATTGAGGATAAAGTTTGATTTTTCCGATGAATTGAAAATAGTTTTAGCCATAACAGGGCACCTTTCTTGTGAAATTGCTTATTTGTTTGAAACGGTAACGGTATATTTGCCGTCTGAAAGCTCTCCGATGCTGATAGTAACGCCGGGGTCTATGCTTTCGTTTTCAGAGCTGTCATACCAGCCGAAGCCTGAAACAGAATTATCGATCACATCACCTGTGCGGAAGAAGTTGTCTGTATCAGTGTCGTTTACGATACGGATAAGTCTGATACCGTTATCGTCGCCGTTGGTATATTCAGAGCCGTTCTGATATTTAAGGAAAGTCCACCAGTAATCCCGCTGGAGGTCTGCCTTTACGTGATGAATACGGATACCGCTTCCTTTCTGGATATACCAGGGGGGCGAGCAGTTGTTTCCGTCATTAGTAGCGTACTCGACGATGAAATATTCCGAGAAATACTGTCCGTCAAGAGTACCGTAGGGGATAATCAGACAGTTTCCGTCTTCTGTCTGAGCGTTGCTGAGGGTAAATGTCTGCGAGCCTGCAGAGCTGTCATAAACCGAGATCTGATTTTCTCTGTACCAGCCAAGCATCAGCTTGGAGAATGAGCTGAAGTCCATACAAGCGTCGGTATCCATAAGCTCAGAGCCTGCCCAGCCGTGGAATCCCTCATAATCTGATGAAGAGTAGAGGTAATAGTCGGGAAGTCCCATACAGTGACCCATTTCGTGAAGATAGCTTGTAACGAAGTTACGTGTATCGTTAGCGCTTTCGATCTGAGCGTTACCTGTGATAATGTGACCGATAGCCATACCGTCAACGCGATAGTTGGGATCGCCGAATCCGCCTGCACAAGGCCACCAGTTATCATCGCCCGCAGCAGTGGGAACGGTAAAGAGAGTAGCGTCGATCATACCGTCGCCGTCGCCGTCAAACTGAGAGAAGTCAACGCTGTCCTTGAAAGCGTCATAGCACTCCTCAGCAATCTTGACCTTATCGGTATCATATGAAGCCTGATTTTCCTTGGTAGTATAGCGGAAAACCTGTCCTTCGAGGTTCATAGCTCCCTTAGAAGAACGCTCATAGAAAGCGTGCATACTCTCATAGGGGAAGAACGAACTTGAAGCATCGGCCTCGCCGAAAGCAAGCTGTGAGATAAGCTCTGCAGAAGGCTCATAGGAATATCGGCAGTCGGGGAAGTCGACGTAGAAAATAACGAGGTTAGCGTTGTTGTGAGATGGAAGGGAAGCGTCCACCTCAGCGATAGGAGCGCTTATGAACTCAGCGTTCACCTCGGCAGTAGTAGTTGTTGTGGTGGTAGTAGACGTTGTAGTAGTTGTTGTAGTCGTAGTTGTAGTAGTGGTGGTTTCAGTTTCGGGAATTTCCTCATAGATACCGTCAAGCTCTCTTGCGCCTGAGAGGTACTGTCTCATAAGGATAAGGTCGAAAACGTCGATAGTGCCGTCAAAATTGATATCGGCGTTGTAGGAATAGTCTGCTCCGAGAGGGATTCTGTCAAGCAGATGCTGAGTGAGGATAACGGCGTCTGCCACATTTACTTCCATATCGTGATTGACATCGCCCATATAGCCGAGGAGGCGTGTCTCAGCGAAGGCGTCCAGTCCGGGCATCACAGCCGAAACCAGACAGCTTGCCGTAATAGCAACGGCTTTGATTTTGTTTGAGAGGGTGTTTTTCATTTTTTTAACTCCTTTTTATATATTTTTTGCGAGTTTGGGGATTAAGTAAAAGTATTAAGAGGGTTAGTATAAAAATAAACTGCGAACGAGTAACCGTTCGCAGTAAATTCCACTTTTATTTAGCGTAGTCGGTAGCACGGCTTTCACGAATGAGATTAACCTTGATCTGACCGGGATAATCCATCTCAGTTTCGATCTGCTGGGCAATCTGTCTTGCAACGAGAACCATTTTTTCATCGTTGATAATTTCGGGAACAACCATAATTCTGACTTCACGTCCTGCCTGAACAGCAAAGCACTTCTCAACACCCTCATAGGAGTTGCAGATTTCCTCAAGCTTCTGAAGACGCTTGATATAGCTTTCGTAATTTTCGCTTCTTGCGGCAGGTCTTGCAGCGGAGATAGCGTCGGCAGCCTGAACGATGCAGGCGATGACAGTTTTAGGCTCCACATCGTTGTGGTGAGCCTCAACAGCGTGAATAATATTCTGATTTTCGTTATACTTCTTACAAACGTCAACACCGATCTGAACGTGTGAGCCTTCGATTTCGGAAGTAAGAGCCTTACCGATATCGTGGAGAAGTCCTGCACGTCTTGCCATATTTGCGTCAACACCGAGCTCGGAAGCGAGAACGCCTGCAAGCTGAGCGACCTCAATGGAGTGATCGAGAACGTTCTGACGATAGCTTGTACGGAAGCGGAGACGACCGATGAGCTTAACCAGTTCGTGGTTGATACCGTGAACATTGGTTTCGATTATAGCACGTTCGCCCTCCTGCTTGATTCTGTATTCAACCTCACGGCGAGCCTTATCAACCATTTCCTCAATACGGGTTGGGTGAATTCTGCCGTCAGCGATGAGTTTTTCAAGAGCGATTCTTGCAACTTCACGTCTGATCTGGTCAAAGCACGAGAGAGTAATAGCTTCGGGAGTATCGTCGATGATAAGGTCAACACCTGTAAGAGTTTCAAGAGTTCTGATGTTGCGTCCTTCACGACCGATAATTCTTCCCTTCATTTCGTCGTTGGGAAGGGGAACAACGGAAACGGCAGCTTCGGAAACCTGATCAGCAGCAACCTTAGCGATTGCAAGCGACACATAATTTCTTGCCTTTTCCTGACATTCGTCCTTGATCTGCTGTTCATAGGCAGCAACCTTGACAGCTTTTTCGTGGACGAGGTCTTCTTCGAGCTTGGAGATTATATACTCCTTAGCCTGATCCTTGGTAAATTCTGAAATTCTTTCAAGAATGTCCATCTGACTTTTCTTGATAGTTTCTGCCTCTTTCAGTTTTTCATCGGCAGTTTTGATTTTCTGATTAAGAATATCATCTTTTTTCTCGAGGTTATCGTTCTTTTTATCGAGATTTTCCTCTTTCTGCTGCATACGTCTTTCCTGACGAGACAGCTCTGCTCTGCGGTCCTTGATTTCCTTATCAGCTTCAGAGCGAAGCTTATGTATTTCGTCCTTAGCCTCAATAAGAGCGCTTTTCTTTTTATTCTCAGCGTCCTTATCAGCGTCTTCGAGGATACGCTCCGCTTCTTTTTCTGCGGAACCTATCAAAGATTCAGCCTGCTGTTTACGCTTTTCCACACCGGCATTAACGCCCTTTCCGTAAGCAAGAAAACCTGCAACAGCAGAGCCGACGATGAAAGCGACAATAATCAATACGATAGCTAAAATCAAATCCATACAGTGCATTACCTCCTTTACTGAAATTTAAAAAAAGTTTGTATCATAAACTTTATTACTACTGAAAGGCGGTAAATGCCGCATTATTTTATTCATTTGTTAATATATTAAAAAGAGCAAGGGACAAAACCTGCTCGCAAAACAGTTTTGGGCACACCTTTGCGCCCGGTTTTTGTTCTGTATATCATATTAAAGCGCATCGCGCGGAATATCGCGGACGGCAATGATTTAAAACAAGCTGCATTACTGCCATAGTAATATTTCTGCAAATAAATACAACATATATATTATAAACAATTTCCGCGTCAATGTCAATAGATTTTTAAGAATACTTGAAATTTTAACTATTTGACGAAGAGGGATTAATGTGGTATAATTATGCGGTCGGAGGTGGGAATGTATGGAGTTTATCATTGGATTTTGCATAATTATTGTGCTTCTGTTTATAGCGGGAGTAAGCGTTCAGACGATTATTACAGGAGTCTTTCTGCTTCTCTGCGCAGTTCTTGCGATGATTTTCATATTTTTCTGTTACAGCCTGTTGCTTCTTGCGATGTCAAAGAAGGCAGAGGGAGCGTTTGTGAAGGTGGACAAGTCTCCGAAAGCGCAGTTCAATGTTGCGTATTATAATGTAAAAGGCGAAGAATATCCCTGTGCGTTTCCGGCCGAGCCGTTTTTTCAGAAGAAATTTTATCCTCAGAACGCAGTATACAGGCTGAGGATACTGGGGAAATCAGGCAGAGTATACGACAAATATGCGGTAATAACATGTATCACGGGATTTTTATCTTCAACGGCACTTGTTTCGGTACTTGTATATATAATGTTTTTTTATGCTTAAGAAAAGGAGAGATTAAAATGCAGGACGAGCATATCTGCGGTAAATATGAGATTCACAGCGATATCATAGAAAAGGTATCGGGAGTTATGCCTGATGAGAGTGTTTTGTATGAAGCTTCAGAGCTTCTTAAGATGTTCGGTGACTCTACAAGAATAAGAATAATATTTGTGCTTTGCGAAAGCGAAATGTGCGTCTGCGATATAGCCAAGCTTCTGGGAATGACACAGTCTGCCATATCCCACCAGCTGAGGCTTCTTAAACAGGCAAGGCTTGTAAAGTTCAGAAGAGAGGGAAAGACCGTTTTCTATTCCCTTGCAGATGACCACGTAAAGACTATTTTCTACTATGCTATGGAACACGTAATGGAGCAAAAATGAAGTATTTTGATTTTCACACCCACGCATTTGTTGATTCGCTTGCGGAAAGAGCTGTGGGAGCTCTTGCGCAGACAAGCGATATAAAGCCGTATACTGATGGCACTGTCAGGGGACTTATTGAGGCTCTTGACAAAAACGAAATTGAAAAAGCACTGCTTCTGCCTGTGGCGACTAAGCCTGCTCAGCAGAAAACCATAAACAACTGGGCGCGTGAGGTTATGAGCGACAGGCTTAAGGCATTCGGAACAATTCACCCTGACGCTGAGGACGCTCTTGAAGAAGCAGAGCGTATAAAGTCGCTTGGACTTTACGGCGTGAAGTTTCATTCCGAATATCAGTTTTTTCTGCCTGATGAGGAGAAGATGTTTCCTATATATGAGAAGCTCGGTAAGCTGGAGCTTCCTGCGGTTTTTCACGGTGGCTGGGACCCCTACTCCACAGACTTTGTAAGAGGAACTCCCGAAAGATTTGCAAAGGTAGCAGAGCTTTTTCCGAAGCTGACGATTGTTGTGGCTCATCTTGGAGGAATGAATCTGTGGGACGATGTGGAGCGATATCTTGCGGGGAGATTTGACAACGTGTATCTTGATGTAAGCGTTATTGCCGGGTATGCCGATGCTGAACAGGTTTACAGGATTATAAAAATGCAGGGAGCAGATAAGGTACTCTTCGGCAGTGACTGTCCCTGGTCTGACCCTTCAACCGAAATAGCTCTGGTGGACGGACTTCCTCTCAGCGAAGAAGAAAAAGAGCTCATATTCTATAAAAATGCAGAGAGACTTCTTAAAATATGAACCACTTTTTTTACAAATTTACTTTATGTTAAGAAAATTCAGCTAAAAAAATAACATAAGACGTTTAAAAAAGTAGTAAAATTAAAGTGGAATATAGCGTTTTGTATATTTAATATTGGGGGAAGGAGCGCTGTTCAATGAAAAATCAGGTTAAAGACGGAATAGTAGACGTTGTGGAACAGTTTGATTACTCTACCCAGTCGGAAAGCTATAACAAAGAATTTGTGAAATGGCGCAGAAATAAGGATAATCCTTACGCATATAATTTTGAGGCCAATGAAAATGAAAGCGTTTTCATAGACGGTGAAGGATTTGTAAGAAAATCAGGTGTCAGAACTGAGGTTGATGTCTGTTCAAAGCTTATTTATCTTATAGGAGCGTCAGCTCTTGTATGGATTATAATAGAGAATGTTCTTGATAAGCTTTTTGTACAGCTTCTTGATATTATCGGATTTAATATACACGTTACCTTTTTCAATTCGGCTGTTTACGGAGGTAAAACCGAGGTAGCCCTTGTGGTTGTCTTTGCTACTCTGCTGAAGCTTGTCATGCCACTTCTTATTGTGAACCGTGCTCTTAAAATGCCGAATTCACTGAAATATCCCGGACGTCTTAATGAGCCGGCAGAGCTCTTCGGAGCGATCTCAGCTACTATGATCGTTTGCGTTATCACAGGACTTCCCGCAGCGTTCTCATATGAGACAAAGGAGATTTACTCCTTTTTCAGAAGCTATAATGCGGATATGTCTGTGTGGGGGCAGGAAGAGTTCCTTATTTATACATTCTTTGACATTATAATAGTATCTGTTCTGTTTGAGCTTCTTTTTCACGGAGCGATATTCAGTGCTCTCAGACAGTTCGGCGATTATTACGCAATACTGATAACCTCGGTTATAGCAGGTGCACTTACACAGGATTACAAAATGATGGTTGCAACTGCGCTTATTGCCTCTGTTTCGGCAATAGGCAGACTGAGAAGCGGTACTATCTTTACAGCAATTGCGGTGAGGATTACATATAAATTGTATATATTTGCCCTCAACCTTATAGAAACAAGCTCGTCTGAGAATATGTTTCTTAACAGAAACTTCTATATGCTGAGCGTTTTTGTTGTAGGCGTAACCTTGTTTACCATAGTTTTTTTCAGCAAAAAGAGAAGAGAAAAGAAAAGCTTTGCTCTTTATAACTGGTATCTGCCACTGAAAAAGAGACTTCTGCTTCCTCTGAAGATTGTTCCTTATATTTCAGCCATTGCCCTGAGCGTGCTTGTGGCTGTTATGAATGTGATTCTTTAAACACTTATGGAGTCTTTTATGGAGAAAAATCTTGAGTATATGAAACGCGCCCTTGAACTTGCGCAGATTGCTTTTGAGCTTGGCGAGGTTCCTGTTGGAGCGGTAATCGTAAAAAACAGCACGGGTGAAATAGTGGGCGAGGGGTATAATCTGCGCGAAAGCAGAAAGAATGCCCTTGCTCATGCAGAGATAATGGCGATAAACGACGCGTGCAAAAGGCTGGGAGGCTGGCGTCTGCCCGATTGTTCGCTTTATGTGACCCTTGAACCTTGCCCGATGTGCTGTGGAGCGATAATCAACGCAAGAATAGACAGAGTTTTTTTCGGAGCCTCAGATCCTAAAAGCGGATCTGCTGTTTCTGTTCAGAAAATGTTTGAATATCCTTACAATTACCGCCCTGAATTGATTGTGGGAGTAATGGAGGAGGAATGTTCTGGGATTCTCACAAGATTTTTTAAAGAGCTCAGAGAACGAAAAATAGCCGAAAAGGGCAAAAAATAACAGCCTGAAAAAAATTTTTGAATTTTTTTGAAAAAAGGCTTGACAAGTGATATCTTTTCTGCTATAATAGTAAAGCAGTCAACGAAAGGCTGTCGATTAAATAGTTTGCGAGTGTGCTGGAATAGGCAGACAGGCACGTTTGAGGGGCGTGTGTCAACCGACGTATGGGTTCAAGTCCCATTACTCGCACCAGAAAGCTTCGGATTTATATCCGGAGCTTTTTTGTTTTTATATGCTTTTTTGTACAAAAAGTGACGTTTAATACAAAGTGTATATTTATTTGTAAGAAAATGTCGAAAAATGTCGAAAATAATTGCCTTTCTATCATTATCCATAAAATGAGAGGGAGGTTTTTGTTATATGTGATGAAAATTAAATTATTTTTTTGATATGCGTTGACAAATATGTATAAAAGTGCTAAAATAACCTTAGTTTACTACTGGTATATTATGCACGGAATACCGAATTCCACTGTATAAACAGGATACCTTGATGTTAAGGAGCAATCTCAGAATGGTCAAAACCATCATCAAAATCATTAATTACATCATCGTTGTTTTGACTGTCTTGTTCGTTTTGCTGACGGTTGGTATAAAACTCTTCGGAATTAATATGTATACCATTCTTTCGGGCTCTATGGAGCCTGAATATCCCGTGGGCTCGCTTATTTATGTGAAGGAAACTCCGACAGATGAACTTGTGGTCGGCGACGTTATTACCTTCAGACTTACAGGCGAGGTTACTGCTACTCACAGAATTATTGAAATCCTTGATGGCGGTACGACCTTCAGAACAAAGGGTGATGCCAATGAGGATCCCGATAACTCTCCCGTAAAAAGCAGTGAGATCGTGGGAAAGGTTGTTTATCAGATTCCGAAAGGCGGTTACTTTGTTAACTATATCCAGAATCCGCCGGGCAAATATTTCGCAATAGGCGTTGCCGGTTTTCTGATTCTTTTCGTTTTTGTAAGCGATTCCTTCCTTGATGATAAGGAGGATAAAAACAAGAAGAAAACCGATGATGATAACAAGCAAAGTTAAATTCACTTTATAAAAGGAGTGTTGAAGAATATGAAGAAAAAAGGAAAAGCTCTGCTTCTTTGTACAGGCGCAGTTGCTCTTGTTGCAGGTTCTGTTCTCGGAACAATTGCTTTTCTTACGGATACCGAAGAAGCGATAAATACGTTTACTATCGGTAACGTTTCCATCAGTATTGCCGAAAGCAAGGTTGATGAAAACGGTGTTCCCGTAGGAGAGGAAACTACCGATGCCAATGAGTATCGTCTTGTTCCCGGCGTAACCTACACCAAAGACCCTACTGTTACAGTTGACGCGGAAAGTGAAGAGTCGTACGTTCGTATGATACTGAATATCTACAATAAGACAGATGTTCAGGCAATTATCGATGAAAAGACTCACGGTCTTACAGACTATGCCGATCTTATCAACTGGGACAAAGATACATCAGACTGGCTCTATGAGGGATTCACTCTTGATGAGGAAAATGATGTTATTTCCTTTGAATTCCGCTATAAAGAAATTGTAGACGGATATGTACTCAACAGCGAAACTCAGCTTGAAGAAGCATCAGATGTTGAGCTTCAGCCTCTGTTTACTGAGCTTATTGTTCCCGGAACACTTACAAATACTGAGCTCGAAAACCTCTATAACGGCGGATTCAAGATCGTCGTAGAAGGTCAGGCAATCCAGGCAACAGGCTTTACAGGCGAAAATGCTGAGGACGACGCCTGGGAAGCATTCGACAAACAGCACAACTCATAAGTTTCAAGCAGAAAAGAGCAATGTATGTTCAGACTGTTGAAATAAATCCAATTCTCTCAGAAAGGAGGAGTATATCATGCAGAATGAGAAACGCTTCGGAATGAAAACTCTTGTAATGGCATGCGCTGCTTCAGTTGCAGCATTCGGTGTTGTGGGAGGTACTATCGCTTGGCTTATCAGCCAGGATAAGGTTACAAATACCTTTACATACGGCGATATCAACGTAACTCTCGAAGAGACTGACACAGGAATTGATAACGACGGCGATGCAGGTACAAACGAATACGAGATGGTTCCAGGAAATTCCATCGATAAGGACCCTACAATTACTGTAGAGGCTGACAGCGAGGACTGCTGGCTGTTTGCAAAGCTGGAAAAATCAGCAAACTTTGATACATTTATGACTTATGAAATTGCTGATGGCTGGGCACCTCTTGACGGCGTAGCAGATGTTTACTACCGCATTGCAAAGAATTCAGACGCTGATCAGAAATTTGCTGTACTTAAGGATAACGTAGTTACAGTAAAGGGCGCTGAGGTTACTAAGGAGATGCTTAATGCACTCGATGCTGATGGTGCTAAGGATTATCCTACACTGACAGTTTACGCATACGGTGTTCAGTACGACCTCGACATCGATGCAATCGACACAGCCGCTGAGGCTTGGGCACTTACACAGGAATAATACACAATTAAAACGGCATAGCCGTTAAATAACGAAAATTAATTTTGAAAGGACGAAATTTATATGAAAAACTTAAAGAAAAAAGCTTTAATGGCCGGAAGCTACGTTGCAGTTGCTGCTCTCGCAGTTGGCGGAACATTTGCATATCTTACTGATTCCGATAAGGATACAAACACTATGCCTGCTGGTAACGTTTCTATTGAACAGATTGAACAGGAAAGAGATGAGAACGGAAACCTTGTTGATTTTACTCAGGGTAAGGTTGCTATTCCCGCAGTTGGACCAATTGAATGGGCTGACGAAACAGTGAATGTAAACGGCGTTGACTGTAAAGTATTTACTGATGAACTTTCGAATGTTATCGATAAAATCGTTACGGTTGAGAACACGGGCAGAACTGATGCATATGTTCGTACGCTTGTTGCAATTGAAGCTCCCGATTATGATCCCAATGACTTGATTCATATAAACCATATAGAAGGTTTTGATGAGATGATTCCACTCGAAATCGGCGGTGTAAAGTATGTTGTATTTAATTTCACATATGACAAAGCTATAGCTCCCGGTAATATTTCAGCACCTTCTCTTATGCAGGTATTCCTTGATGCTGAAGCAACCAACGAAGATGTTGCTAAGTTTGGAGATACATGGGATATTTTAGTATTATCACAGGCTGTTCAGGCTGATGCAAACCTGAGTGCTGCTGAAATGCTTGAAGAAGCATTCGGTGATGTTGCTGCAAATGCTGCTGATTGGTTTGCAGACATGGAAAGTGTAAACGCTACACCTGCATCAGGCGCAACTCGTCCTGCCGGCTATGTTCCCGAAGGTAGTGATGTTGTAATTAGCGGTCTTACCGTAGTTGATAATTCAGATGATGCTACAAACCTCCGTGCTCTCACTAACGTTGATGACGCTAAGATAGCTGGCGATCTTACTGTTACTGATTCTTACCTTGATGGTACATATGCTATGAACGTTTACGGTGACAATACAGGTGTTCTTACTGTAGAAGATACAACTCTTAAGGGTTGGATAAGCTGGAGCGGCTTTACATCTGCAAGCTTCACAGATTGTTCATTCGGAATTAATTCAGAAGGTCAGTATAAGACACTTTGTGTTTTCTCAGATACAGTAGTAACAAATTGTGATTTCGAAGCTGGCTATGCACTTGAACTTGACAGAAATCCCAATGCAACAATTACATTTGAAAATTGTACAATCGGTGGCGTGGCACTCACTTCTGTTGACCAGTTTACAATTGCTTCAACAGGTGCTACTGTAGTTATCAAGTAATCCAAGCTTAAATTCATTTTTTCATATTTATCCTACCTTATTGCCACCCGCTTTTTCTGAGCGGGCGGCAATCAAAGGGCATAGAAATGTGCCTTTTGATTGCTGAAATTTTGCGAAAGGAGTGATACGTTGATTAAGCTTAAACAATCAAGATGGTTATCCGTTGTGATGGCACTGATTTTGTCGCTTACAATGATTATTCAGCCTACGCTGGCATATATTATTGCACGTACTCAGCCGTCGGTGAACAGCTTTGTTCCTCTGCCGACTATCGAGGGCGGAATGGTTATCAGCAAAACCGTCGAGCACCCCTATGGCGGAGAGTATGTTGTTCCCGATAATATTGAATTTGATTTTATCGTAGAGCTTGGCGCACATTACGCAGATTTTACTTTAAGCACCACTAACGGCGATATGACAGCCGATGAAAACGGTACGCTTGAGGTTACAATCAAGCCAAATGAGTATATCGGTATTGAAAATCTTGATGACGGTATGACAGTTTCTGTTACAGAGCTTCAGGTTGACGGCGACGGATTTGCCGTTAAGGACGAGGCCGAGACTCAGAGCGTTGTTATTTCAGCCGATGATACCGCATATGCCAAGTTTGTAAACGTTTATACTCCTGAGGCAGTGTCGCCCGATATTAATATTTCGGGAAGCAAGACTCTCGCAGGAAGAGACTGGCAGGAAGGCGACTTGTTTACCTTCGTTATGGAAAGCTGTGACGAGGAAGGAAACTGGTCTGAGCTTGGCAGAGATACTATAGCGTATGCCGAAACTGCTGATTTTAACAAGTTTGATTTTACAGAGCTTTTAAGCTCGGTTGAGTTTACAACGATCGGAAGCTATCCTATCCGCATTTATGAGGAAAAGGGTGAACTTGAGGGTATCGTTTACGATGAAAACATCTACGGCTTTACTGTAGAGGTAACTGATGATGATATGGACGGAAGTCTTGAAATCACAGATGTAATCGCTGATGAAAATACAGTTATCACAGCTGATGCCGAAACAGGAGCTTACGCTGTTTCACTTGAATTCAACAACGTTTACGAGACGACAACATCAACCACTACAACGACTACTACCACAACAACTACAACAACTACGACTACTACCACCACCACTACAACAACTACTACCACCACTACGACTACAACTACAACAACCACAACCACTACTACTACTACTACTACAACTCACGTTAAGGCATATGCCGAAATCGAAACTCAGGCCGGATACTACTTCTCACACGACAATACACTTTACAGTCCTGACAATATGTATGAAACAGGCTTCAATCCCGGACAGGTTACAGACATTCATATCTTCGATGTTTACGCTGACGGCGACGGAAATGAAACTGTTGTTGAGCGTGAAGAGATTGATATGACTCTCATCAATTACAACGGAAATACTCCTGAAGATGAGTACAAGACAAACTGGCAGGAAGACTTCGCATATGATGTTCCTGTTTACTACGGCGAGTTACCGCTTACCGATATTGACGGAAATGCACTTACAGTTCCTGCATTTATCGGAGTAAAGGGTGATACAAACCTTGACGGCGTTGTAACTCCTACAGACGCTGCAACACTTCTCTCGTACTATGCCGAGGTTCAGACAAGTCTTGACGCAGAGACTGCGAAGGCAGAAACAAGACTCTGTATCAACATCAACTTCGAGGGCGAGATTTACGAAAACCTCTCAGCATTCCTTGCAGACGTTGATACCAACGAATTTGACAAGGGCAACTGGAAGGTAACAAAGGTTGAGCGTAATCTTACACCTACAGATTCCGCTAACATTCTCAGCTTCTACTCTGATGTACAGACAATGCTTGCTCCGATACACTACGATGTATGGTTCGAGCTTCTCCCGGGTAGAATTCTTGTGAGAACGGAAGGGTAATCAAAAAACAGAGCCATCGTATCAGAAATGATA
Source organism: Ruminococcus sp. (assembly GCA_015066875.1). Classification (GTDB taxonomy): domain Bacteria; phylum Bacillota; class Clostridia; order Oscillospirales; family Ruminococcaceae; genus Ruminococcus. The sequence continues at coordinate 4,529 of SVNM01000018.1, read as the reverse complement.
CGGTGGCTTCTTTTATGCAGTAAAAAAGCTGTACAGGTTATGTTCCGTACAGCTTTTTGCGTTGCATATGTGGATTTAAAGAATAAAGCAGATGAGTCCGCTACAGCCTTCGTTGATGACACGCTCAAGAGTTTCCTGAAGCTTCATTCGTGCCTCAACAGGCATTTTGAAAAGCTTGTTGTGGAGCCCTTCGTTCACAAGCTCGTGAAGGGATTTGCCGAAAATATTAGACTCCCAGATTTTTGTGGGATCCTCGTCAAAGCCATCAAGAAGGTACATTACAAGCTCTTCTGACTGACGCTCGGTACCTACAATAGGGCTTACAGCCGTATTGATATTTGCCTTCATCAGATGAATTGACGGAGCCGAAGCCTTCAGCTTAACACCGTATTTTCCGCCCTGTCTGATGATTTTCGGCTCCTCAAGAGTAAGCTCTTCAAGCTCGGGCATAACAATTCCATAGCCTGTAGCCTCTACCTCTTCAAGAGCGGGCTCGATTCTTTTGTAGAGCTTTTTAATGCGATTGAGCTCAAGGAGAAGAGGCATAAGGTCGCTTTCGTTTTCGATTTCGATACCTGTTTCCTCGCCGAGAATTTTGTAGAAAAGGCTGTTGTCCAGCTCGGCGGTGATAGTGACGCTACCCTTGCCAAGGTCGATATCGCTGACAAAGGCTTTTTCCACGTGAGGGCACTCTGCCATAGCGGTTGAGGCGGTTTCCGCTTCTCTTACAAGGCGGATATCCCGTGCAGAGTCTCTTATACAGCCGAGAATATCATTTTTCAGCCAGTGTCCTTTCGCAAGAGAGTTGATCCAGCGTGAAGTGCGGATATTTATTTCTTTGATGGGGAAGGAGTACAAAATCTCACGGATAATGTTTCTGATATCCTCCTCGTCCATTTCAAGACAGCTTACGGGAACAACCTTGCAGTCATATTTTGAGGATAAGTTCTGGCAGAGCTTTTTTACTTCGGCAGAATTTGGATTAAGGGTATTCATAATAACCACAAAAGGCTTGCCGAGCTCTTTAAGCTCTGAGATGACACGTTCCTCACATTCCTCGTATTCGCTTCTGGGGATATCGGTGATACTTCCGTCAGTAGTCACAACAAGACCGATGGTAGAATGGTCGGTAATAACCTTTCTTGTGCCAATCTCCGCAGCCATATTAAAGGGGATTTCCTCGTTGAACCATGAGGTTTTCACCATTCTCGGAGCCTCGTTTTCGATATATCCCACAGAGCTCGGCACGATATATCCCACGCAGTCGATCATACGCACGCTGAATCTTGCACCGTCACCGAGATTGAGCTCAACAGCTTCTTCGGGAATAAACTTAGGTTCAGTGGTCATAATAGTTCTTCCGGCTGAAGACTGAGGAAGCTCATCAACAGCACGCTCACGCTTGAATTCACTGCTTATATTGGGGATTACAAGAGTTTCCATAAAACGCTTGATGAAGGTGGATTTACCTGTTCTTACAGGTCCCACAACACCTATGTAGATATCGCCTCCTGTACGTCCGGCGATATTGCTGTAAATATCATTAATCATAAAATTCTCCTTTAAGAAAGATTCAGTCAGCTGACAATGGGGATAATAAGCATACCGCCTGATTCAAGGCGCTCGCCTGAGAGGTCGTTTTCCTCGATAACAGCGTCAACGCTTGTGCTGTAGCGTTTTGCAATGTCCCAGACGTTTTCGTTTTCACAGCCGTAGTAAAGCTTGATAGCGTAATCACCGTCACGCTGTTTTTTCACGGAATCGTCCACAGAGATATGGCAAAGAGCCTTTACGGCGGACTCCTGAGCAACTGAAATGCAGATATCCAGTTCGGATTTTGCAGTAAGAGTATTTGCGTCTGAAATATTGTAGGAAACATTTGAAACGGATATTTCCGCAGATACTGAGGAGCCCTCAGCCACGTCAGCAAGCTCTATAGCTTCTTCAAAGGCGTCGGACTTGTCGCATACAGAAATCATACCGTCAGAGCTTCTTGAAGCTGTGGTATATGTAAGCATACCGCTGATAATCAGCTTTTTCTCCTCCTCAGAGAAACGCGTGTTGATATTTACAGGGGTACAGCAGATATCGTAAACTGTTTCAGGCACGCTTTCGCCCTCGCAGATAACAGTACTGTGGCGGAGGGTTTCGTTGCAGATCACAGGCATCTGCTGAGCTCTGATCTGCGAACTTTCAATGGTGCAGGGATATGTTGTGGAGAAGGCGTCGGTAACCACCATAACGGAAGAGCTCTTTACCGCAGTGCATACAAGACGGATTTCAAGCTCGCATTTAAGTAGCCTGTTTTCACCGTTTTTATCGGCGGAGGGAGTGACCTCGCAGTTTATAATTTCAGGGTGAACACTGCAGTCGAATGAGTCGTCAATGCCGTCTATATCGATAATCTGACTGTAGGGCAGAGTGAATGAAACGGGCTGAAGCAGTCCCTGAGAGTCTTTTTCGCAGGAGCATAAAAGGTGAATATAAGCCTCGCCCTTTGCAAGAAGCTTTCCTGAAATCATTTTTTTATCGCAGTCTGAGGTTTTGCATTTACAGCTGATTACCGATAATACAGGCATCTGAGCGGAAGAAAGCTCAGTTTCCTCTGAAATCTGGATAATTTTCTCTGTGCTGATTTTTTCTGAGGCAAACCTCAGGGGAATTTTTTTCACCTGAATATTACCGCCCTCAGCAGAGCAGATGATTTCCTGTTTCTTGTCACATTCCACTTTGATTTTGACAGAAACAGCTCCGCGCATATCGAGACGCCTTTTGTTGACGGCACGATAGTTGATGTATCCGGGAGATGCGGAAATGTAAATAGTGGGATTTTCGCAGAAACAGCCCATATCAACTGATTTTGAATAGGTGCGGTGCTGGCTGACGCACTGAAGTACAGAGCTGTTTTCACTGCAGTAGATGATTTTGATTTCACAGCTCAGGTCGTATGATAGTCTGTCACCGCTGACAGAGCGGTTTGTAACTGACGGAGTGACCTCGCACTTGACCAGCCTGAAAATATCGGGAAAGTAATCGGGCAGAATGTAATCCAGCTCAACGCTTTGCTCCTGAGCACCCTCATAAACACATTCCGTAACAGAAACAGTATCCTTGTTTATCTTGAAATCCATAGTGACCTCCTTGAAAATTGCTTTATACAATTTTATTCAGCCAAGAGTACAAGTATGCAGAAATTACGTGAAAAATAAAAAAGCTCATTCTCCGTAAAGAAGAATGAGCTGTGTATGTAGCTTTATAGAGGTACAGGAGTTACAGGGTGAACTCCATTTCGATGCTTTTCCATTTTTCACCGCACAAATCATAAGTTGTAATATTGCCGTTTTCCTTAAATCCCACTGATTTATAGCAGTGATATGCAGAGGGATTATTTTCAAACACCTCCAGCGAGACTTTAGAGGCACCGTAAAGCTCGAAGGCAAATTTTATTCCTAGCTTCAGCATTTGTTTTCCGTAGCCTTTGCCTCTTGTCTGAGGACAGAGAATGACATATCCGAAACTTAACTCGTCTGAATCCGCACCCGGCTGACGAAGAGTGAAAAAACCCACGATGCCTGTTTCGTCGAATGCGGTAAAGGGGAAGTATGTATCGCTGTCGATTCTTCCTGATACTGCTTGTTCAATACGTTCTGCGGAAACGGGGAAACCGCCCATTCTGCCCTCGCTCCATTTATAGAATGTTTCGCTGTCCTGACACCAGCAGGCAATTTGTTTACTGTCATTTTTTCTGTAAGGTCTGATTCTGAGCATAGTTCTCCCTCGCGATACACTTTTTCTGTTTCTGAAAATTCTTATCGATCTGTCCGTCTTTCTATATTATACCACACCCCACAGATTTTGGCAATAAAAAAGACTTGTACAGATGTACAAGTCTTTTGTCAGTCTTGTACAAAACAGATGACATTGAAATGGCTATGTAATAATATTCAGTTCGACAAATTGGGATTTACTTCTTCAATACTTTCTTGCACCAAGTGCGTTTATTGCATTTGGGACACTTTAAGTGACGGGTGAATCCTCTGTGCATTGCCATCATTACTTCTTTATAAGTAGGTACAATTTCGCATCCACATTCCTTGCACTTGTAAGCACCCACACTGACTTCAAGCTTTAATGCATAGAAGCACGGTATCAAAAATACAACGCAGATTCCGAGAATTGTGACAAGCTGCCACACTCCTTCGGGAATCAAAAATGCTGCAATAAAGATACCTGCAAGTAAGGCGGTCATACTTACAATCATAATTGCCCACATAGAAGACCAAATTGTTTTGTTTTTCTTTTCTAATTCTTTCGCCATATCAAGCAAAAGCTGTTCATTTTTCTGATTGCTATTTTCCATATTGATTTTCTCCCCACTTAATAATTCATTTACACTGATGCAAAGAATATCACACAGTTCAAGCATTATAGAAGTATCGGGCATTGCGATGCCCCGTTCCCACTTGGATATTGCTTTATCGGTGATACCCAGTTTTTCTGCCAACTGCATTTGTGTTAAGTTTGCCTTT
>SVNM01000017.1 GCA_015066875.1 Ruminococcus sp. | reverse complement strand
TCCTAAAACTTTCAAGTTTTAATTTAAGCCCCATAGGGTACACACAGAGAAATACTTGGATTTCTTCTTTACTTGTTGTGTGCACCCTATGGGGCTTAAATTAGACTCAAAAGTCTTTGTAGGGGGTGTGGGGGCAAACTTTCTTCAGAAAGGTTCCCCCACTAAATACGCATAATGCTTCCGTATAGACAGTACCCTTAAAGGGTACCTTTAATTTTTTACTGAGGAAAATAACTCAACGGATCCACATATTTTCCGTTGTGAGTCAGTTCAATGTGAAGATGAGGCTCAAGAGCGCTTTCGATATCGGCAGTTTCAGCGATTACTCCGAGGACATCGCCCTTTACAAGCTTATCGCCTGCCTGAACGGAAAGATCGTCTGCAAGACTGCAGTATTTCGAGATAAATCCGTTGTGATGGTCAACAGTAACGGTAACTCCCCATAAAGGGTCGTTGTTTACAGCAGTAACCTCGCCATCGTAAACAGCAAAAACTTCAGAGCCGGGCACTGCAGAAATATCCGCACCGTTGTGAGTCTGCCACGAGCCTGTTGTTTCATTTTTTACAAGCTCGCTTCCGCTGAAGGGATTGATAACGTTACTCATATCCGAAAGGGGAGTAACTGCGTTTTTCAGCGAAGCTTCGGACTCTGTGGGAGCGGTAGTTGAAGCAGGTACCTGAGCTACAGAAATATCAGACGCGGGAATAGTAGCCTCAACAACAGAAACAGCCTTGACAGTTGTAACAGCAGTAGTTGCATAGGTAACCACAGGTGACGGGGTAACTACAGTAGTAACCCTTGGTATATCCGTATGAATTCTGTCCACCTGAGCCTCTGAAACAGCAATGTTGTTGCCTGCGTTAAGATTATTGCTGTCAGCGATTTTACTGCTTTCATTATAGGCAAAGAAGCAGGCAGAGCCTATCATAACAGCACTTAAGCCAAGTGCAATGTAAAAACCCTTAGAGCTTTTACCGGATTGATTGTCAGAAAATATATTTTTTTTCACGTATAACACCTCCGACAATAGTTTTGTCAGAATGGAAGAAATTATACGCAAAAAAATCCGCAGAAGATTTTTTATTCTTCTGCGGTAGTGCTTGTAGTATTTTGAGTATCCGGCTGAGCCTCAGATGAAGCCTGAGTTGTACCTTCAGGAGCAGTAGTTCCTTCGGGAGCTGTTGTATCTTCAGGAGCAGTATCGCCGGCAATAAGCTGTTCGAGACTGACTGTAGGAAGCGAGCCCTGCCAGCCGTAGCAGTTCATATATTCAAGAATAATATCACGGATCATATATTTAGAATACTCACCGCCCTCAATAACTCCCGCAAAAGCGATTTCGGGATCATCAGCAGGAGCATATCCGATGAAAAACGAGTTCTGCTCGTTGTTTTCACCAACCTGTGGAGTACCTGTTTTAATGGCAACGTCAAAACCGAGATTTGAAAGTGAATAACGGGCGGGCATATTGTGTGAAGCAGCGATCATACCCTGTTCAACAAGATCAAAAACGTAGTCATAATTCTGCTCAATTGTTTCTGCAACAACAGGCTGTGATCTTGAAATCAGAGCATTTGTGCCGTATTCGTAAGTGCTGTCCACAAGATAAGGCTTGTAACGTACACCGTCGTTGGCGATTGTACTTGCAACGCAAGCCATCTGAAGAGGAGTCATACCGCAGTCGATATTACCGATACCAGCCTGAAGAACGTAACCGATATACCAGGGCTGACCGTTTGCCTCAAAGGTTTCGGGATTTGCAAGATAACCTGCAGCATCGCCTGTTTCAAGTCCTGTATGCTGTCCAAGACCGAAAAGTGTGGCGTATTTAGTGATGTTATCAATAGAAAGTCGCTGAGAAAGCTCATAGAAGTAGATATTACAGGAAACCTCAAGGGCTCTTGTAACAGCAATATCGTTGTGGTGACCTGTACATTTATATGGAGTATCGATAAAGAAGTATCTTCTTGTACAGTTAAATGTGTCTGTTGCGGTAACGATACCCTCGTTAAGACCGGCAGTAGCGGTAACTGTCTTGAAGGTGGAGCCGGGACGATACAGACCATCTGTAGCACGGTTGAAAAGTGGATTGTTTTCCGCATTGAGTATAGCTTCATAATTTTCGGTGTAGTCAATGAGGTTATAGGTAGGTGCGGTTGCAGCACCTCGCATAGCACCTGTTTTAGCGTCAAGAACAACAATTGCACCGCAGTTTACATCGTCAAGCTCAGGCTTATTATTGATATTCTGGAAATTTGCAATAAAATCGTCAAGGATTTTCTGAAGCCTCAGCTGATACGTGCTGTTAATGGTAAGCTTTACATTATTGCCTGACTGAGCTTCGGAAAGAGTCTTAACATTGACAATGGTGCCGTCGCGGACAGTAATCTCCTGAGAGCCGTTCTGACCTCTCAGCGTGCTTTCCATAGCAGATTCAATACCGCTTTTGCCCAGTTCATCGTTAAGCTCATAGCCTTCGTTCTTGAGAACCTCGTATTCCTCAGCATAAATAGGACCCACAGTGCCTATTTCATGGGGTAGAACATTGCCCTGTTCGATACGTCGTTCAGAAGAATTCACAGCATTGACGCCTTTAAGGACGTTGCTGAGCTCTTTCATAAGAATAACCGTATCCTGATCAACGTTCTCAGCAAGAATAAAGTCATTTGAAGATGAAAAGTCTCTGTATAAAAGCTCATATCTCATACCTGCGATAATACGCTTTTCAGCCTGAGAGTAGTCCTCAGAAACAGAGTAGTCCTCAATGAGTTTATCGATGCAGTTTTCGGCAGTAGCATAAACGTTAAGGTTAAGGTCGGATTTAAGACGCTCAACCATTTCGTCATCGGAAGTAAAAGTATAGGGATAGCTTTCTGAAACGGGAATATTAAGCTCAATATCGTATCCCATATTTTTCAGTTCAAGGTAAATATTCAGCAGAATATCGTTGCCCTGAGCGGTATCATCGGGGAAAAGAGCCTTTTGCAGAACAATATTAACGCTTGATGTGCTTCCCACAATGAGATTTCCGCTGAGATCGAGAATATTACCGCGTGTAGCTCTTGTATTTGTTGTATAGACAAAGGTTTCGGAATTATGCTTTTCAGGAGCAACAGCGATGGTTTCATCGCCCACAACCTGAACCTCCATAAGACGCATAGAGCTTGCAAGTCCGAGAAGAAGAACTACCGCAACAATAACAGCGGATTTGATGTTATCTGATAAATTATTCAAACGCAGTCTCTCCTTCAGTTAGTCTTGATAGCCTCTTCAAGAGTAAGGTGCTCTTTAGGCATAAGAAAATGGTTGATAAGCTTTATGATAAGAGCAATAAACAGCGATGAAATAACTGTATAAACCCATACAGGCAGAGTAACATCGCGGAAAATAAGCTCAACGTCACTGTAATTCCACATTTCGTAGTAGAATTTATAGTCAAGCCAGCTGAGAATGAAAGAAACCACAGCGGTAATAAGCATAACGTTGGTGAACTTGTATCTCAGCCATAGCTCAAACGCAAGAGAGACGACAATACAGAAAAATGCAAGCACAACAGCATTATAACCGAAAAGCTTGCCCATAGCGATGTCAATGAGAAATCCGCAGACAGCACCTGTAAATGCAGAGGCTATCTGGTTGTTATTGACTGCAATGCAAAGAGCCACAGGGATAAGCAGAACAGGTTTAAGCATTGTGCCTGAAGTCATAATTATAAAGGAAAGGAAAATCAGAACATAGTAAAGTATCCATCTTACGATAGTTTTAATAATCAGGATTCTCTTTTCCCTGGTAGTCTTAATTCTCATTATCTGACTCCTTTTTTCCTGAAAAATCGGTAATAACGATAACCGAAGTAAGACGTGAAACATCTACGCAGGGCTGAATATCGGCATATGCAGAGAGTCCGTTGCTGTCAAGACCGATATCTGTAATGGTACCGATAGGATAAGCGTCGGGGAAAAGACCGCTTCTGCCCGAAGTAACCATAAGGTCGCCTATACGCAGTTTATTTTCAAGATCGATGTGAATGAGCTTTGTCTGATCCTTCTGAGAATCCACAATCGAGCCCTCGATAATGCCCATATCGGCACTTGAAGAGGAGCATACTGAAGCTACGGCAAGGTCAGGGGAGAGGATCGTGCGTACAGTGGAGACATTTTCTGAAACCTCCACAGTGATTCCCACAAGACCTTCGGCGGTAACAACGGGACAGTATGGAGTAATTCCGTCCTCAGAGCCTTTGTCTATGGTAAAGGATTTGAAGGGATCGTTTGTGACATAGCCGATAACATCGCAGGGAGCAGAAAGAATATAGTCCTCGTGTTCTTCCTTGATTGTAACGAATTTTCTCAGCTCTTCAACCTCAGCCTGAAGAGCCTCATAATCGGTAAGCTGTTTATTGAGTTCACCAATCTGCTGTTTAAGAAGCTGATTTTCGTTATAGTATTCATCGGCATTAGTCATTTTATCAAGTCCGAGCTCGATTTTCATAGCTATTCCGTTTGTAAAAGAGCGGAAAGGCTTAGTAATGGTATTGATGAATGAAGCACCAGAAACGGAATAACCGCCCTTTGTAACGGCGTAAATCATAATACCGATAAGGAAAGCGAGGAAAGCCATAAGGACTTTAAACCTTTTGCTTTTCAAGAAATCTCTCATCAGAGCTCCTCCTTAGTAGTACTTGACGTTTTCGGTAAGAGCGTCCTGATATTTGTCGATATTATCGAGGATTTTACCTGTACCCTCGGCAACGCAGTCCAGAGGATATTCAGCGATATAAACAGGCATACCGGTTTCGCGGTTGATAAGCTTGTCAAGACCTCTCAGCAGAGCTCCGCCACCAGCAAGAGTAATACCCTGATCGATAATATCAGCTGCAAGCTCAGGTGGAGTCTCCTCAAGAGTAGCCTTAATAGCCTCGATAACACGTGAAAGAGGCTCAACAAGAGCGTCACGTATCTCCGCGGAGTTGATATTGATGTTTTCAGGCAGACCGTTAAGGAGATTTCTGCCCTTGATTTCCATAGTTTCCTCCTTAGAGCTTGGGAAAGCCGAGCCGATTTCAAGCTTGATATTCTCAGCAGTACGCTCGCCTATAAGGAGGTTGTATTTTTTCTTGATATAGTTGATAATAGCAGCGTCAAACTCATCGCCTGCACATCTTACAGAGCGTGCGGCAACAATTCCGCCGAGAGAAATAACAGCGACCTCAGCAGTACCTCCGCCGATATCAACGATCATACTGCCGTTTGGATCACTTGTAGGAAGTCCGGCACCGATAGCGGCAGCCATAGGCTCCTCAATAACGAGAACGTTGTTTGCACCGGCCTTTTTGCAGGCTTCACGAACAGCACGACGTTCAACAGCAGTAACTCCCGAAGGAATACAGATAATAACGTTAGCCTTTGTAAGAATAGTACCTCTCAGAGCCTTTTTGATAAACTCCTGAAGCATAGTTGTGGTTATATCAAAATCAGCGATAACACCGTCTTTAAGTGGACGTACGGCAACGATGGAACCGGGAGTTCTTCCGATAACGTCCTTAGCCTCTTTACCGACGTAACGGCACTTATCTGTACGTGTATTAACAGCGACAACAGAGGGCTCTCTGATAATAATACCCTTTCCGCGCATATAAACAAGTGTATTTGCGGTACCGAGATCGATACCAATATCTTTAGTAAACATTTCTGAAGCTCCTTAATCTTTATGTATAAAAATCCTTGTATATTTATTTTGTAATAAGCTTGGGTGCAATTTTATAGTATGTAAAAAGGCCCACAAAAATCAGAATGATCTGAGCAACATTTGCCTTGAAGGTTGCACCGAAGGTAAGAGAGAAGATGTCCACATCGATGAAGGTATTAGGCTGGAAAGCAAATGATTTTGAGTAAGCAAGCCACTGAAGACCTGAAACTCCGGCAGTAACATCGCCGATAAGACCGCCGAGAACAATTGCGGAAATCATAAGAACAGACATAAGAAGAATTTTTTTCATATTTACACCTCATAAATTATAATAATCCGGTAGAGCCAAAGCCGTTACTGCCTCTTTCGGTATCTGAAAGAGAGTCGCTTTCTTCGATTATGGGAAGAATAACCGGAGTAACGACCAGCTGAGCAATCCTCATAGAAGGCTCAACGATAAATGCAGAGCTACCGTGATTTATAAGCGGAACGCATATCTCACCGCGATAGTCGCTGTCAACGACACCTACGCAGTTTGCAAGAGTAATGCCGTATTTTGAAGCAAGTCCTGATCTTGGATAAATCATAAGAGCCACATCACAGCGCTCTGGCTGAGCGGTAAGACCTGTAGGGATCAAACGAATTTCACCCGCAGGTATTTCCACAGCAGAGTCAATACAGGCGCAAAGGTCGAGTCCTGCACTTCCCGGAGTAGCCTGTTTTGGAACAACAGCATTATCTCTCAGTTTTTTAAAAGTCAGTTTCATAAAAACCACCTTTTGGTCAAATGCCTCTGAAGCAAAGACCTCTTGTTATGTTAAATGAAGGTTTTACACCTCTTAAAGCGTCAATAGTCTGTGAAGCGTCCTCGTCACTCAGCATAACGATTCCGAAGGAAGCAGAGCTGAATTGAGAAAGCTTATCTGTAAGAAACAGCACATCGCTGTTGAGAATCTCGGTATAATCGGGATAACAGACCACATCGAAAGAGCGTCCTGTTCTGTCGGTAAGAGAACCCGTGCAGTTTTTACAGCCGATTTCATTTTTAATGGGACAATTCCTTGTAAGCATCAAAGGAAGCTTTCCGTAGATGACAGCGCCGTATGGTACAGGCGAGTGAAGCTGATTGATCTGAGAAAGTCTTGCTTCAAAGGAAACAGTGAAATCCGCAAGACCGTAGTCAGCAACTGCCTCGGCACTATAGGAGTTGAAAACATTAAGTCCGAATCCTCCGTGAAGGGTAAATCCCAGCTTTTTTCCAATGGCAACAGCATCGGGAGTATGACAGAGCAAACGGCTGAATCCGAATTTCTCCTTAATATTCCTGAGCGAATCAATAAGCTTATCCTCATCGCAGATAAATCGCGGAGGAGAAAGAATGATCTTGTCAGGCTCAGCGTAAAGCTCTGGATTTGCAGAAAGCAGAGGCTCAGAAAGGCTGATATTTGAGTCAAGAATGACAAACTCTGAAAGCTCAAGGGAAGCCTTTGCCTGTTCTGCGGTACGGCAGAAGGCACGTATTTTCAGTGGACTGTCTGCTCGTGGAATATTGTATTCGTAATGTGGGCTATAGTCCGTAATAGTGTAATCGGGAGTCTCAAGAGCGATAATCTTTTCGCTGATTTCAGCGGTAAGTGTACGTCTTATCTCATTGAGCTTACCGGCGGGCACAGCAAGACCGTCGTCGATATCAGCGGATAATTCTCCCATAGCAAAAACAGTATCGCCCAGACGGGAAAGCTGTTTTTCAAGATAAGCCTTGTCAACGGGACGGTTTTTTGCTTCCTCGGGACAATCCGAAATCATCTCTGCAAAAGCGTTTCCGCAACAGGCGGTAATTCTGAGTGGCTGATTATATTTAACCTGAACGTTGAAGTCAATAACACGTTTTTTGCGTTCAAAGCGGTAAAGCTCGTGGATTTTAGGCATAAGAGCCTGACCGTTTATGATATCATTTTTTTCTCTGACACCGAACATACCTGTGCGTTTTCCCGAAAAATAACCGTCGGTGAAACCACCGCGCGAGAAAATACTTCTGAGAGTATCCATATCGGGTGTCTGTCCGTCAAGAGCCTTGCGTGCAGAGTCAACAGCAGAAGCAACATATTCGGGACGTTTCATACGTCCTTCGATTTTAAGCGAGCAGACTCCCGTATTCTTCAGCTCTGATATAACAGGAAGCAGAGAAAGGTCCTTAAGGGAAAGAGCGCAGTGCTCCTTGTTTCCGCAAGCGGAAAAGGGCAGACGGCACGCCTGAGCGCAAACGCCTCTGTTGGCAGAGCGAGAGCCTATCATAGCCGACATATAGCACTGTCCTGACACAGACATACAAAGAGCTCCGTGAAGGAAAACCTCAGTTTCGATACCTGTATCGCAGATACTTTTTATAGTATTTTTGCTGAGCTCTCTTGCGGGAACAACACGTGAAAATCCCAGCTCTTTGAGAAAGCGGGCACCTTCAGCGGTATGAACGGACATCTGAGTTGAAGCGTGGAGAACGGCATCGGGAACACATTTGCGTATAAGCTTTGCACAGCCGTGATCCTGAACTATAAAAGCGTCTATTCCTGCCTTGGCAGTATCATTGATATATGTACAGAAGTCATTTATTTCCTCATCGGAAACTATTGTGTTTACCGCAAGGTATAGCTTTGCTCCGTACAGATGGCACAGCTCAGAAGCTTCTCTGAGTTCTTCGCAGGAAAAGTTTGAAGCATTATTTCTTGCGGAAAAAGCCTTACCGCCCACATAAACAGCATCGGCACCCGAGCGCAGAGCTGAAACAAGCGACTCCATACTGCCTGCGGGAGCAAGAATTTCAGGTAAATTATTATACATCAGAGACTGTCTTTAAGCTGTCTGAGCTTGACCATATTCTCAAGCTGAACGATTTTTGATTTAAGAACCTCGATTTCCTTTAACGCAGCGTCGCGCTCAATACGTGATTTGCCTGCCTCGTCAACATATTCTTTGGACTGGTCGCGGATATTATCAAGGCGCTGATTTGACTTATTAAGGTCGTCAAGAAGACTCAGAGCAACCATAATTGAAGCTGTGTAAGGAGAAGATCCGCTTCCAGAGTCAACAAGAGCGTTGATTTTAGCCTCTAAAGCTCTTGCAAGGGCAAAAACGTAATTAGGGGATTCGGCAGTGCGGAGCTTATACTCCTTGCCACAGATAACAACTTTAACTTCGTTAAGCATTTTTCATTTCCTTTCTTTATACAAAATATAAAAGCCAACTTATATTATACTACATTTCATCGAAATATAAAAGAGTTTTTTGAAATTTAGCGAAAAAACTTTTTTATAGCAGATCAGTAGTATCTTTTGAGACCTACAACCTTGCCGAGAATTTCCACATCATCGACGATAATAGGCTCCATAGTATCGTTTTCGGGCTGAAGGCGGAAGTGTCCTTTTTCCTTGTAGAAGGTTTTAACGGTAGCGTCCTCGCCGTCAACAAGAGCGACTACGATATCACCGTTATCAGCATAACAGCGTCTTTCAACGATAACGATATCACCGTCGAGGATACCCGCATTTATCATACTTTCGCCACGAATTTTAAGAGCAAACAGGTCCTGAGAGTCGGCGCCCTGAACCTCAAAGCCCACATAGCCGGTGATATCCTCCACAGCGGTAATAGGCTGACCGGCAGTAACAGTACCCATAACAGGAACTGATGTGCTTGCGCTGTTGGGAAGTCTCAGCGAGCGGTTGAGGTTTCCTGTTTTTTCCACAAGACCTTCATTCACAAGAGTCTCGATGTAGCGGTGAGCGGTAGAAGTGGATTTAAAGCCCATAGCGTCCATAATTTCACGGACAGAGGGAGAAATGCCTTCGCTTAATCTGTTTCTTATGAAATTGAAAACAGCAAGTTCTTTTTCTTTCAGCATATTGATCAATCCTTTCGGTCTTTAAGCTTCTGAAGAATCATTTTAGCGATTTTATAGGCGTCTCCGCAACCGAGAGTAATAACGAGATCGCCCTCTTTTGCATTGTCGCAGACATAATCGCATATCTGAGCAAAGTTGAAATATTTTCTTTCGTCGTCCCATTCCTTTGTTTCGTCCTGGGGGAACCATATACAGCCTTCGATTTTTTCAGCAAGGTGACGGGTGAAAATTCCGTAGGTATTTTTCTCGCGTGAGCCCATAATATCGGTGAGAACTGTTTTATCGGGGATTGAGAGAACCTTAGCAAAATCGTCAAGTAAAATCTTAGTTCTTGAGAATGTAAACGGCTGGAAAACAGCCCATACGTTATTGAAATTCATATCCATAGCAGAGGAGAGAACAGCCTCAAGCTCGGTAGGGTGGTGAGCGTAATCGTCCACAACAGTGATACCCTTTTCACAGCCAAGCTTTTCAAAGCGTCTGCCGGCACCTCTGAATTCATTGAGTCCCTTTGCGATATCCTCGAAGGGAACATTTACATAATCTGCAGAGGCAACAGAAGCCAGAGCATTGAGGATATTATGGTTGCCGGCAACATTAAGGGTAATACTGCCCATAAGCTCGCCCCTGCGGTAAACGTCGAATGAAGTTTCAAGGCCTGAAAGCTTCTGAATGTTATCGGCATAGTAGTCGTTGTTTTTATTAAGACCGAAGGAGATTATATCCTTGCCACTGATGCCTTCAACAGCCTTGAGGGTATTCTTGTCATCGCCGTTGATAATCAGAGCCTTAGATGCGTTTTCAGCAAATTTACGGAATGACTTTATGATATTATCAAGCGTCTTGAAGTAATCAAGGTGATCGGCGTCGATGTTGAGGATAACAGCGATATCGGGATAAAGCTTGAGGAAGGTATCAACGAATTCACAGGACTCGCAGACAAGAATATCGCTTGAACCAGCCTTACCGCTTCCGCCGATACAGGGGAGCTTTCCACCGATGTAAGCAGAAAGGTCGATACCGGCAGTAAACATAATCTGAGTAATCATAGAGGTAGCTGTAGTTTTTCCGTGAGTACCCGAAACGCAGATAGCATTATTGTATCTGCTTGTAATAATTCCCAGAAGGTCGCTTCGTTCAAGAACAGGAACTCCCGAAGCCTTAGCAGCGACAAGTTCGGGGTTATCAGCCATAATAGCAGCTGAATATGCGATAAGGTCTGCTCCTTCGATATTTTCCGCACGCTGACCTATGAAAACGGGAATTCCCATTTTTCTTACAGCGTCAAGAGTTTCGGTTTCGTTATTATCCGAGCCTGTAAGATAAAATCCCTGTGAGTGAAGGATCTGTGCCAGAGGATACATACCCGAACCGCCGATACCGATAAAGTGAATGTGTTTTTTTCCTGTGAGAATATTATTATTCAATGAAATCACCTTTTCTGAAAGTATTTATAAAGCAGAGCATATGAATATTTTATACTTTTACGGCAAAAATATCCATAGCAGTAAAAGCTGTGTCATAATCAAGGAGGTCAAAAAATGGAAATAACAGATATCAAAATCAGAAAGCTTTTATCCGACGGCAGACTGAGAGCCGTAATATCGGTAACCATAGACGATATGCTTGCGGTGCACGATATTAAAGTAGTAAGCGGACAGGAGCGTCTTTTTGTAGCAATGCCCAGCCGTAAGGATGAAAACGGAGTCTACCGTGATACAGTACACCCGATAACACCTCAGGCGAGAAGTCTTTTTGAAGAAAGCATACTGTATGCGTATGAAAAACAGCTTGCAATGGTTGAAGCCGAAGAGGACGACAGCCTGTAACATAAGTTCTGAAAATATCCGTACAGACCTGCCTGTAAAGCAGGTCTTTTATATTCCGAGAAGCCTTGCTGTTTTGAGGATAGCAATCTGAGTTTTGCTGTCCTTTATCTGTCCGTTCATAACCATATCAACGGCGTCTGAAAGAGGAATTTTCTCTACATTGAGAAACTCGTCTTCATCAAGTTGCTGACTGCCGAAGGAAAGTCCCTTTGCAAGATAAACGTGGATAATCTCCTTATCGTAAGCGGGAACGGGATAAACCTCACCCAGATAGATATACTCCGAACAGGTACAGCCTGTTTCCTCAAGAAGCTCACGTTTACCACATTCCGCGTGATTTTCGCCGTACTCCATTTTACCTGCGGGAATTTCCGTAGTAACCTCGCCGAAGGGATAGCGGAACTGCTTTACGACATAGATTTCGTTATTGTCGGTAACGGGAATAACACATACTCCGCCCGGGTGATGAAGAACCTCACGGAAAGCGGTATTGCCGTTGATAAGCTCGACGGTATCACGTGTTATATTGAAGATAAGGCCTTCGTATTTAAGCTCGCTTGAGAGCTTTTTTTCATTTAAAACCATAAAACCTCCTGAGGGCAGAATTTATTTTTTGCTGATAAGTCTGAAGCAGTATTTTTCCGAAGCGTTCAGCTTTTCAACGGGGGTATAATCGTAGTAATGAGTGTGAGCACCGCAGGTATTCTTCTTTTTGGATAATCTGCATAGCACAAGGTAGATGATAAGTCCCAGAGCTCCGGCAAGAGTAATGATAAGACCTGTTTTTAATCCAGGAGTCTCATATGAAAAGACGATGGTGTTTTCTCCCGCATCAGCCTTTACAGCCATAAAGCCGTAGGATACCTTTTCCACATCAGCAGGCGAGCCGTTTACAGTTGCACTCCAGCCCTCACTGTAGGGGACGCTGAAGAAAACAAGCTGAGGCTTATCTAAAGTTATTTCAGAGGTAAATCCGTATGAGTCGTAGGTGAATGACGATGAAGAAACAGCCTGTTTTTCCTTGCAGAACTCCACATAATCGGCTGTGGCGAGTCCCGAAGTCTCGATGGTTGAAGTTTCTGTCAGAATATCGCCGTATTTTTCAATCTGCTCATCGCTGAGCACAAGAGCTTTCATAAGGAGTCTTTCACGCATAGCGTCGCCCTTTGATTTTGCTGACTCTGCGGAAATATACTTGTCGTAACCGAAGCCCATAGGGATATACAGTGTATTTTCGTAAATCTCATAGTTTTTATTTTCAGAAACAAGTGTGAATCCCGGAAGCTCGTCGGGGATATTCACAGACTCTTCCGTTTCGTCATCGGAAGGCTCTTCAACGGCCTTGTAGAAGTATTTAACCGAGAAAAGACCTCTCAGCGTGTAATGTGAAGTATCTGCCCTTGAAGCAACATCACGGGTAACTCCGATAGAGTCATAGAACTCCATAATAGACGAAGAGACAACGCTCTGAAAAGCACGCATAGAGGGCAGTCCCCAGGACATAGGGAAGTTATCGTGGTTTTCCGACATATCCACACGGAAGAAGTTATCCTCGCTGACGCTTTCATATACATTGGCAGGATTTCTCAGAGTGATATACTTACGTGCACCCTTTGGAGTAGAAGCTCCGTAAAGAACAGTTGTAAGAGTGCATATCACACAGGCAAGAGCAGTAATCCACAGGGAAAGATTCATAAATGGTCTGTGTAGCTTTTTCCTGTTGAGAATAAAGATTACAGCGATGAGTGAGACGGCGGAAACAGCAAGAGTGATACCGAAATATCCCATATCGTCGGCAAATTCAAAGAAAACAACCTCACCCTCGCTATTCTTTTTGGGTAGCAGTGAAATGATGCCGAAAGCAAAAATCACAGCAAAGCTGATTTTGATACCGCCGGAGAAGTCCATCTCCTCGTCATCGAGAAAGTAAGATGTCATCATAGCCATAATGAGAATGGGCATATAGAACCAGCGTGCATAGTATGAAGCGTTAAAGGTATAGAAAGCGCTGTTGAGAATAGGGACAAAAGCGCATATTGTACAGATTACAATAAGCCTTGAAGCCCAGTGCTTCTTTCTGGCTTTCATAAATGAGAGTACTCCCACCATTGAGAAAAGAGGGAGATATCCGCCTATTGAAGCCCATTTACCTAAAGCACCGCTGAAAAGGTTAGGTCTTGCGGGAACATCGGAAGGCATAAAGAAGGACTGGATTATTCTTGCAATTCTTGTTTTGTCTCCGTAGAGTATCATATCCTGTCCGTAAAGACGTTCTGAAACACGGTAGTTACCGAGAATGGTAAGCGCCGAAGGCAGAAGAAGAACAGCTCCGATCATAGTACCGAGCACAGCTTCAAGAGCGAGCATACCGAACTTTTTGGGGGTAACCTTGAAATCGGGACAAAATGCACGTACAATGAAGTACATTACAAGGAAAACAACCTGACCTGTAAAGAAAAAGTAATTCACAAGGGAAAGCAGTGCAACGGAAAGTGCAAAAACTCCCTTGCGGTTATTGTTGATATTCTCTTCCATAGCGATCAGCATAAGCGGGAAGAGCGCTGTAACATCGTGGAAGTGATTAAAGAAGATGTTATAAATCTGAAATCCCGAATAGGAGTAAAGGAGAGCGCCGATAAGTGCAGAGTCCTTGTTTCTTACAAAGCGTCTGATGTAGGCATAAGCCGTAAGAGAAGCAATACCGTGCTTTAACGCAAGGATAAATGGCATGGAGAAGGTTACGAGACTTTCCGGGAGAATGGTTGTCAGCCAGAAAAAGGGACTTCCCGAAAGATAGAAGGAGTAAGACGTAAGAAAATCCGAACCGAGATCGGTAAACCAGTTCCAGCCCAGCTGTCCGTCGCGGACGGCATTGTTGGCAAGAGTATAGAAGTGAATCTGCTGAGCGTTATAATCTCCGTAATATATAAAATATCCGCCGTGAGCTATGATGATAGGCAGTAAAGAAAGAAAAACGCAAAGGAAACCCAGAATAAATGCAGGGAAATACTTTTCTTTAGAGCCCTTGCTTATGAGATAGTTGGTATTATTCATCATAACCTCCGCAAATAAAAATACATATACATTATATATTATATCATAAAGCAGAGCAAAAAAAAAGTACTTTTACAAAAAAAGAGAGAAAATAACAATAAAAATGAGGAAAAACAAAATAGGGGTGGAAAAATTCATAAAAGTATGATATAATTAGATGATTATGATATTTTACAGGGAAAGTTTTTTCTCTTTGAAAGGAAGATAAAATGACAGTTTATCTGGATAATGCGTCAACAACAAAGCCGTGCAAGGAATCGGCAGAGGCTGTAATGCTGGCTTTGACGGAAAATTACGGCAACCCGTCATCGCTTCATAAAATGGGACTTAACGCTCAGCTTGCGGTGGATTCTGCAAGAAAAAGCATTGCGACTGCTCTTGGCTGTGAAGCCGAGTGCATATATTTCACTTCGGGAGCAACCGAAAGCAATAATCTTGCGATACGCGGAGCTGTTTCGGCTCACGGCAGACGCAACAAAAAGATAATTGTAAGTGCGGTTGAGCACGCTTCCGTTTCTGAGACTATGGACAGTCTTGAAAATCAGGGCTATGAGGTGGTAAGGATAAGTCCGAAGAACGGTGTCTTTGATGCGGGAGATTTCGTCAGAGAAGCAGATGAGAATACCTGTCTTATCAGTATGATGCTTGTAAACAACGAAACAGGACATATACTTCCTGTCAAAGAAGTGTTCAGTGCAGTGAAAAGACGTTTTCCGCATATAATCACTCACTGCGACTGCGTTCAGGGCTTTATGAAACTTCTCGTAAAGGCTTCTTCGCTGGGAGCAGACCTTATTTCACTCAGCGGACATAAAATTCACGCTGTCAAAGGTGTGGGAGCTCTTTACATAAAAAAAGGCGTACGTATCAATCCCATAATAAGCGGTGGAAAACAGGAAAAGGGAATACGTTCGGGAACAGAGAGTGTTCCGCTGATAGCGGGGTTCGGTTCAGCTGTTGAAAAGCTTGCTTCTACTATAGCTCAGCGTTATGAACGTGCTTATGAGCTGAAAGCGTTTCTCCTTGATAAGCTTTCAGGTATTGAGGAGGTTACGGTTAACTCTCCCGCAGATGGCTCGCCCTACATTATAAATATATCAATGCAGAGACGCTCTGAGATTATGCTCCATTATCTTGAGCAGAACGGTATATATGTTTCAAGCGGTTCGGCTTGCTCTAAGGGTGCTCAGAGCGGAGTTCTTGCACAGTTCGGTGTAAATCAGAAGGACTCAGACAGTGCTTTGCGAGTGAGCATAGGCTGTGAAACAACTGAAGCAGAGCTTGAGTTTTTCGTTGAAAAGCTCAAAGAGGGAATAGAAAATATAAGAACCTGATATGGTTGGAAAGGAAAAATAAATGAAGGAAATTATACTTGTAAAATACGGAGAGATCGCTCTTAAGGGACTCAATAAGAATACCTTTGAGGATATGCTTACAAAGAACGTGAAAAGAAGAATAAAGAGCCTTGGCAAGTTTGTGTGCACAAGAGCACAGTCAACTCTTTACATCGAGCCTGAGAATGAGGATATCGATCTTGAAGAGGCTGTAAAGAGAATAAGCAAGATTTTCGGAATTGCAGCTCTTTGCAGAGCCTGTGTATGCGAAAAGAGCTTTGACGATATCAAAGAGCAGAGCTATACCTATTTAAATGATATACTCTCATATGCGAAAACCTTTAAGGTTACAGCAAAGCGTGCAGATAAGGCTTTCCCTATGAAGTCGCCTGAGATTTGTATGGAGCTTGGCGGAGCTTTGCTTGAAAAGTTCCCTCATCTTACTGTTGATGTTAAAAATCCTGAGGTTACAGTTACTGTTGAAATTCGCGACACAAATGCTTACGTTCACGCTGAGAATATCAAGGGCGCAGGCGGACTTCCTGTGGGAAGCAGTGGAAAGGCAATGCTTCTTCTTTCCGGCGGAATTGACAGCCCTGTTGCCGGCTGGATGATGGCTAAAAGAGGAGTTCACATTGCGACAATCCACTATGTAAGCCCTCCCTATACATCAGACCGTGCTCAGCTTAAGGTAGAACAGCTCTGCGAAAAGCTTACAGACTACTGCGGAGGAATTGCATTCTTCTGCGTACCCTTTACTGAAATACAGGAAGCTATCAAGGATAACTGTCCCGAAGAGTTCTTTACTATTATAATGAGAAGACTTATGATGGAGATCGCACAGAGAATTGCTGAGAAGGATAATTGCCTTGCTCTTATTACGGGCGAGAGCGTGGGACAGGTTGCAAGCCAGACAATGTCGGCTATAGGCTGTACCGATGCTGTGTGCAGAATGCCCGTGTTCAGACCGCTTATCGGAATGGATAAAACAGAAATTATTGAAATTGCACGAAAGATTGATACATTTGATATATCAACTCTTCCTTATGAGGATTGCTGTACGGTATTTACTCCCAAGCACCCCAAGGTAAGACCTTTGCTTGAGGATATCGAAAAAGCTCAGAATAGCTTTGATTTCGAGCCTCTCATTCAGAAGGCAGTGGAAAATACAGAGCAGAAAATCTTTAATTTCCAGAGATAAGTTACAGGAAATAACAGGAAATTATGTAAGCTGATTTTACATTTATACAATGAGTCAACAGATTTTTTGGATAAGGTGTTCAAAACGGAGGTAGTTGAAATATGCAAAACGGGCAATATTCTGAATGTTTTGCCGTAAATCTTGACAAAACGGTTACAAATGTTGTAAAATTATTAGAGCAAAGGGGGCTAACTATATCTACAGCCGAAAGCTGTACAGGCGGTTTGCTCTCCGAGCTGATTACATCAGTATCCGGTGCGTCGGCTGTCTTCGAGCTGGGTTTGTGTACCTATTCGGAAAAAATGAAGATGAAATATCTCGGCGTTTCCGAAGCTGTGCTGTCACAGTATGGCGTTGTCAGTTATGAAACTGCTCTCGCTATGGTGCAGGGACTGAAAAAATGCTCGGGCGCTGATGTGTGCGTTTCCGTAACGGGAATCGCAGGTCCGGGCGGGGGAACAGAAGAAACTCCCGTCGGAACAATTTATGTAGGGTTTGACATCTGTGGAAATCAGTTTGTCAGATTGCCCGATCTCCGGAATCTTCACGACAAAAGCAGGGATAATCTGCGACGTACAGTTGCAGGCTATGCTTTCGGGATTATTGAGGAAATACTGATGAAGGCGGTTCAGACCAATGAATGAAAATAAAAATGAATTGCAGTCATCAGACAGCAGTTCACCTGAAGCTCTGAAAAGAGCCGAAAGAATCAAAGCAATAAAAAATTCCATACGCAATAAAACAGAGGAAAGTGCTAAGGCTGTTCAGGAGAATACTTCACCTGATGCGGAATCTGCCGAGCTTACTCCCGAAGAGCTCTATATTGAGCCTTATTTCACTAAGATTGCTTCCGAAAGCGAGGAAGGTCAGTCTGATGTGAATGAGGAGAATGCTGAGATCACAAGGGAAGAGGTTGCCGTAGAGGAAACAGGCGCGAGTGCTCAGTCTGCGGAAAGCGAATGGGAAAATGAACTCGCTGAAAGAATTGCAAAAAGAGTTCAGAAGGTTAAATCTGATAAGCAGAGGGCCGTTTCGGGTGAAGTTCCCGAGCAAATCACTGCTGAGGCTGATGAAATTTCTGAGGAGCCTGCAGAGGTAATGTGCGACGAGACAGATAACACTGTTTCTGAAGAAAACGGAACCGATGTACAGGAAGCTCAGACAGAAGCCGGCGAAGCTGTGAATGAGCCTGAAACTGCTGAAAAACCCGCTAAGAAAACTGGCGGTAAAAAGAAGAAGAAAAAGAAGAAAAAGAAAAAGACTCTCAAGGAAAGTCTGCTCGGATTGCTTCCGCAGAAAGGCGACGGTATTGCAGAGAGAATCAGAAAGGTTGTTTTCCTCGGTTCCTGCTGTGCTATTATCGTCTGCGGTTACATTGTGGTTGATTATTACATTGATACAACACATACCGAAAAAGGCTATGAGGACATAATGAGCGATTACATCGAAACTCCTACAAAGGAAAAGGCTGAAACTCCTGAAATCTATGACGGAGAGTATTATGAGCTTCTTCCCGGTGCCGAGAAACTTCTCGATATCAATGAGGAGGTCGTGGGTGTAATCAGAATTCCCGACACTAAAGTAAATTATCCTGTCGTTCAGTCGGGTGACCTTGAGAAATACCTTGATAAGAATATTATGGGAGAGGACGCTAAGGCAGGTTCCTTGTTCCTCGACTACCGTAATAGATTCGACCATGTGGTTGACGGAAAGCTCACTGAGCCAAATTCCGATAACCTTATCATATATGGTCACAATATGGGAAACGGTATGATGTTCGGAAGCCTTAAGAACTACCGCAATAATGTGAATTATTACGAAGAGCACCCGATTATCGAACTGAATTCCAATTATGCTTGCTATAAGTATAAAATCTTCGCATTCTTTATTATCGACGCCGATGATAAAACAGAAACAGTGTTTGATTGTTGGAATTACCTTAATTTCAATACGGAAACTGATTTCTATAATTACGTCAATGAGGTAAAGAAAAGAACAATTCGCCTTACCAATGTTGATGTGAAGTATGGAGATAAGCTTCTTACATTATCAACCTGTAACAGTATCTTCGGTCAGGGCGGTGGCGGTCGTCTTATCATAATGGCAAGACTTGTCAGAGATGGTGAGGACCTCTACGAGGGAACTACAGGAAGTGTCCCCAATCCCAATATAAAGTGGCCTACACTCTATTATAAGTATAATAAGGGCGAGGAATATGATCCCAATGCAGAGTTTATCCCGTATAACGCGGAGACTACAACTGCAACAGAGGAAAATGAAACTACTGAGGAGTAAGCAATGAATAAAACAGCAAAGATAATTACGGCTTGTGCAACTTGCTCAGTAGCAATTGGTCTTTGTGCCTATGTTCTTATGCTGAACAGAACCGAAGATCAGGTTCCTACATTCAGCAATATTCAGGAAACAGAGCCCGTTACACAACCAACAACCGTTTTACCTGAGAATTGGTATGAGCTTTATGAGTATCAGGAATCACCAAAGGGTATGACGGAAAGAGCAAAAATCTTTTTAAGACAAAATAAGGATATCGCAGGCTGGATAAGTCTTGATAATACCAAGGTCAATTATCCGTTTGTGCTTGACCCGGGTGCAATTCCCGCGGGAACCTCTTACTACGGAGGGGAAGAATATCCTGCAAATTCCTACTATCTCGATCATGACCTCAACGGTGGATATGCAAGAGGCGGAACCCTCTTTATGGATTACAGAAATGTTTTTGGCTACTCTGAGGTTATGCAGTCCGACAATATCGTAATATATGGTCACAATATGGCGAACAATACAATGTTCGGTTCGCTCAGAAGATATCGTCAGGATTATAGTTTTTATGATGAGAGTCCTTTTATTGACTTAAGTTCAAATTATAAGGATTATCAATATATCATCTTCGGTTGTATGATCACCAGCGGAAATTGGTACACGGATTTCCGTTACTGGGATATGGAAGATTTTGCAACTGAGGAAGACTTCAACAATTACGTTGAAAAAGTCCGCAACGGCTCACTGATTGACACAGGAGTCGACGTACAGTATGGCGACAAGCTGCTCACCCTTTCGACATGCTATGCGAGTGAGGACAATTCAAGATTCATTATCGTAGGAAGAAGACTCCGCGATGACGAAATCAGAAACGATGTAGACTCAATAGCAAGAACTCCTGAGTACATCGAGAAGAAAAAAGAAGAGGAAGCCTCAAAGGCTGCTGAAGAAGCAGCTTCCCGTGAAGCTTCGGAGAATTCAACTGAGGAATCAACCGATTCAGAGGAAGAAACAACATCCGAAGAATAAACACGACAGATGTCAGGCTGGTCTGGAAAAAGACAGAACTCAGACCAAATATATTTAGGAGGAACAGCAGGACACGTTAATCCTTCGGCTGACGAAGGAAATAAAACCGATCAAATCGGCAAGATGGAGTAATTTATGAATATGCGAAAACCACTTAAGTGTGCAGCAGCTATCGTTTCCGGTATTCTCGCTTTTACAGCAATGACCGGTGCAATCACTGCAGAAACAACACTCAGCGGTTCAGACATTGAAACCCTTGAATCTGTAATTGCAGAAACAAGCGGTGAAGCAGTAGCTGAACAGGAGAGTGATGAAGCCGAATGGTGGAAGGCGGAAATCACAGATTATGATTCAAGTTTATCATTGATCAGTTATGAATTAACACCTGAAATATCTCAGACTGAAAATGAGGAAACGGAAGAGGACGCTGAGACAGAAGAAGTTGAAGATGAAATCGCTCAGTTACCCGCTGATGATATCATCTCATCAACAGTAACAGCTCCTACTCCTGTAGAATCACAGACAAACGGCGGTGTGCTGGGAGTAATTCCCGAAGCCCAGGAAAAACCTGCGGTAAACGCTCAGTCAGGCGAATTTGCATTCGTGACATACGGCTGGGGACACGGCGTCGGACTTAGTCAGAATGGTGCAAACTTCTATGCATCATATGGCGGATGGACCTATCAGGATATTTTATTACACTACTATCCCGGAACCTACCTTATGAATACAGGTACTGCAGGTTCTGAAACGGTAAGCGTACAGGGCGTACCCGGAGATGTTCTCTCAATGGTAGCCGGTATCACATACCGCGAGGTAGGAAGCTCAATGCACGTAGAAGCAATCAAGGCACAGGCAGTTGCAGTTTATACTTACATCAAGTATCACGGCAACAGCGCAAAGGACCTCAAGTGTAAGGCAAATCCACCACAGAATGTAATTGATGCTTGTGCGTCAGTTCTTGGCGAAGCTCTTTACTACGATGGAAACTTTGCACTCACAATGTTCTCAGCTTCAAGCGGAGGATATACAGCAAGCTGTTATGAAGTATTTACAGCTGATATTCCTTACCTCAGAAGCGTACCCAGTGAGTTTGATGCAGCATATGATCCTCACTACGGATCAGTAAAGTATAAGTCTTCATCAGAAGTCAAGAGACTCGTTGAAGCAAGATATGGAATAACTCTTTCGGATAATCCCGCAAACTGGTTCCAGCTTCAGACAGGAACAAGCGGTTATGTACAGAACGTTATCATAGATAATCAGATAACCGTAAGAGGAAATGATCTTAAGATTTGCTTAGGACTTAAATCATCGAAGTTTGAAATAAGCTTCACACAGTAAGAACAAAAAGAAAAAGTCTTTGAACACCGACAACAAAATGTAAAAGTGTTCAAGGACTTTTTTGATTTTCAGGTCAAAAAGGTGAAAAAGGGTGAAAAAATCCTTAAAAAACCCGAAAAGGTGAAAAAAGGTGAAGAAAAAACCCTGTTTTCAATGGTAAAATTGATGCTGAAAGGTGAAAAAACACGTAAAATAGGCAAAAACTGATTTACAGTTAAATAAATGAAACGTTTGTTTCGCTTTTTGAACTAAAAAACACTAAACAAATACCTTATTTCGTTAAAATTACTAAAAATTAAAGGATTTTATCGGGATTATTTGTGCATTTGTGCCTCTTGTAAAAAACGGCTCAAAGTAGTATAATTAACGTAGGGGTAAAAAAAGGTGAAAAGAAGTGAAATTTACCACAAAAATGGTAAAGAATTCCACTGAGTTCAAAGAAAGCGAGGCGAACGGGCAATGACTGCTGCATTATGCGGTACTTTTAATCATAGTATTGATGCAAAGGGCAGAATGAGTTTCCCTACAAAGCTTCGTGAAATACTCGGACCGGAGTTCTATCTCTGTATTGGTCATGACGACCACTACATCGCCGTTTATTCTCCTGAGGAATTCGAAGTATATCAAAGCAGACTTAACACTATCCCCGGAAAAGCAGGAAGCGATATCAGACGTAAGCTTTTATCCTGCGCCGACAGACAGATGCCTGATAAACAGGGCAGAATTTTTATTGCTCCGCCTTTGAAGGAACACGCTTTCCTTGATAAGGACGTTGTTGTTATCGGTTCATCTAACCGTGCGGAAATCTGGGATAAGGAAACATGGGAAAAATTCAACGAAACTGTTACTCTTGATGATATCAATGCAGCTCTTGCCGAACTTGTACTCTAAGGAGAGGTTTTGATGGAGTTTTTACATGTGCCCGTTATGCTTGATGAATGTATTGACGGATTAAATATTAGTCCCGACGGAATTTATGTGGACGGAACAGCAGGCGGTGCAGGCCATTCTTCGGAAATAGCCCGCCACCTAAGCGAAAAAGGCAGACTTATCTCTCTTGACCGCGATCCCGATGCTGTTGCTGTTGCTTCCGAAAGGCTTTCCGTTTTTCCTAATGCACAGGTTATAAGAAGCAATTACTCGGAAATGAGAAGCGTTCTTGACAGCCTTGGCATTGATAAGGTGGACGGAATACTGATGGATCTTGGCGTTTCATCATATCAGCTTGATGAACATAGCCGTGGATTTTCATATCACGCAGATGCTCCCCTTGATATGCGAATGAGCAAAGAGGGACTGAGTGCTGCAGATGTAGTCAATACTTTTTCTCAGCAGCAGCTTGCCAAAATTATTTTTGAGTACGGTGAGGAGAAATTCTCGCGCAGTATTGCCTCAAATATAGTAAAGGCAAGGGAAGAGACGCCTATAGAAACAACTCTTCAGCTGGCTGAAATAATAAAAAACAGTGTTCCTCAGAAGGCGAGACGAGAGAAAAACCCTTGCAAGAAAACATTCCAGGCAATAAGAATGGCTGTTAACGGTGAACTTGATCACCTCTCGAAAGGTCTTGAAGAAGCTTTTTACAGTCTTAAGCCAGGCGGAAGACTTGCGGTAATTACCTTCCATTCACTTGAGGACCGATTAGTGAAACAGAAATTCGCCGGTTGGTGTAAAGGCTGTATATGCCCTCCGGATTTTCCCCAGTGCGTGTGTGGACATAAACCACAGGGCACGCTTATAAACAGAAAGCCCATAGAGGCGGATACAAAAGAACTTGAAAGAAACAACAGAAGCAGAAGTGCAAAGCTCAGAATAATAGAAAGGAGTGCGGAAGGCAATGGCTGAACGGAACTCGGCGTTTTATTATAAAAACGGAACATACAACAGAGCCGAGCCTGCGGATTATCCCGATTATGAGGAAAACCGTAAAAAAGAGTCAAAGCAAAAGCCGCAAATCGTAATGAGGCATACAGAAGCAAGAAGCGGTTCTGTGTTAACTATTATTTTGGTATCTGTACTGGCAGCAGCACTGCTTGGATCAGTAATTTACACACTGGATAAAAGAAACAGCATCTATAATAAGGTTGCTGCAAAATCAAGTGAGCTTACTCTGATGGAAGCAGAAAATGTCAGATTACAGTCTGAGCTTGAAAGCAGAATGACTGCAAAGAACGTCGAAGATTATGCAGAGAATGTACTTGGAATGACAAAGATAGATTCATCACAGATAAAGTACATCAAAATTCAGACTAATGACGTTGTAAATATTCCTCAGCCAGAAGAAACCATCGGACAGAAGCTGAAAAATCTGTTTGACGGAATTGTGGAATATTTCAGAGGATAGTACCAATATAAATATAATAGTTGCTATCCCGTAAATGAAAAGACAACGGCGATATAAAAATAAAGAAATGCCGTAGTGATATGTAGAACAAAAGGAGATACATCGAGTGATCGGAAATATAAGAACAGCACTGCTCCGGAGAGGAGACGGAAATATTCTCCGGAGTAAGAGTTCTGTGCATAAAGCACAATCCTTCGTGTATCGAAAAAACGGACACCAAAAAAGATAAAACGGTGTTCAGAGGCGGGGTAGCGTAGGTTCCCTGCCTTATTCTATTTATAGAAGAAATGCGTTATATGTAGGAAAAAGTCGAACAGAAAGGAAGATATCTGTTGGTTAACAATGTTCCTTCAAAATCAATGAAATTCAGATCAAAAATTGTTATGACCGCAGCATTCAGTGCTCTGTTTGCTGTTGTGGCAGGCAATTTCTTTAAAATATCAATAGTTGAAAACCAGAAGTATCAGACAATGGCAAATGATATGCACTTTGGCTCGATACCGATTTCTGCCCACAGAGGCTCTATTTACGATTCAACAGGAACGCCTCTTGCCAAGAGTGCGTCTGTTTATAAGGTGTTTATTGATCCTAAACGCTTTGCAGAGGATATGGAGTATCTTCAGAAGGCGATAGATAAGCAGAATGCCGAAAAGCTTGCGGGTACATATATCCCCGATTTTGACGAGGAAGGCAATCAGACAGACCTTCTTCCGGTTTCTGCTGAGGCTTTCCGTCAGGACGCTGTAAATCTGCTGTCTACAAAGCTTGGAATTACAGCTGATAAGGTTACAAGTGCTATGTCAGCCAATAACCAGTACAGCGTTCTTCAGGACCAGGTTGAAAAGCCTGTTGCCGATGAGGTTCTTGCATTTTTCAATCAGTACGGACTTACAAGCCTTAATGTTGATGAGGATACAAAACGCTATTATCCTCAGAATGAGCTTGCTGCCTCGGTTATCGGATTTACCTCTGCTGACGGAAACGGCGCTTACGGCCTTGAGGCTTATTATAACGAATATCTTGCGGGAGTTGACGGAAAAACTATTTCTGCCAAGGACTCAAACGGAAATGAGCTTCCTTACAGATATTCAAAAACATATCCCGCCGAAAATGGCGACGATATTTATCTTACAATCGATATGACTCTTCAGTACTACCTTGAGAAGCATCTTCAGGAGATGGTAGATGAATTTGAGATAAAAAACCGTGCCTGTGCAATACTGATGAATGCAAAAACAGCTGAAATCTATTCAATGGCAACCTGTCCCAGCTTTGACCTTAACAACCCATACGCTATTGCTGATACAAATGTTGCTTCGCAGATAGCTATGCTTACGGGTGAGGAGGCTTCTGAGGCGAAGTCTGCCGCACGTGAGGCTCAGTGGAAGAACAAGTGTATCACTGAAATCTACGAGCCGGGTTCTGTATTCAAAGTTATTACAAGTGCCGCAGCTATGGAGGAAAATCTTATCGACCTTACAGGAGATAACTTCTATTGCAGCGGTCAGGTTATGCTTGACGGACACCCTGTTCCTATCAAGTGCCATAAGACAGTGGGACATGGTTCACAGGATTACTATAAGGCACTTACAAACTCGTGTAACCCTGCGTTTATGGAAATAGGCTCAAGACTTGGTGTTGACCTTTTCTGCTATTATTTTGATGCCTTCGGTCTGGGCGAAAAATCAGGAATAGACCTTCCCGGTGAAAGCGTGGGAATTCACTATACAGCAGACAAAATGTCAAACGTTGACCTTGCCGTATGTTCTTTCGGACAGGGTAATACAATGACTCCTATGGAAATGATTACCGCTTATTGCGCAACAATCAATGGAGGATACCTCCTTGAACCTTATGTGGTTGATAAGATTGTTGATGAGGACGGCAACGTTGTGCTCAATAACGAGCGTACTGTTAAGCGTCAGGTAATTTCAGAGGATACATCTGCTAAAATGCGTGAGGCTCTTGAGCGAGTTGTAACAGATAATAACGGCGGTAACGTAACTATCAAGGGATATTCAATCGGCGGTAAGTCGGGTACATCACAGCGACTCAGTCTTACAGGCGATGCAGATGATGAACAGGAATACGCAGCTTCATACGTCTGCTTTACTCCTGCAGATGATCCCGAAATAATACTTCTTGTAATGGCTGATATGCCGAATAAACAGCTGGGATACTACGGAAGTACCGTAGCTGTTCCTACTGCAAGAGACATTCTTACCGATGTTCTGCCTTATCTGGGATTTTATCCTGAGTACACAGATGCAGAGGTTGCAAATCTCGATGTAAAGGTTCCTCTGCTTGAGGGCGAGCTTTCAGACGCTACAGCCACACTTGACGGCCTCGGCGTAGAGTACAAGGTTATCGGAGACGGCCTCAATGTAGTAGCTCAGTCACCTGTTACAGGTTCTTCAATCTCAAAGGACGGCTGTGTGTATCTTTACACTATGGAGTATTCCACAGAATACACAGAGGTACCCGATCTTATAGGAGTTTCCGCACAGGCAGCAAATGAATCAATAGCCTACCGCCAGCTTAACTTTGTGGCAACAGGAGCTTCTACAGAACGTTCCGATGCACGAGTTCACAGCCAGTCAATCAAGGCGGGTACACAGGTGCCCAAGGGTACTGTAATAGAGCTTGAATTCATAGTTTACGAGAATTCAGATTAATCCGTGTATAGCGGACAAAATATAAAAAAGAATAAAAGAAAACAGACAGGAGGGGCGAAATGAGATTATATGAGCTTCTTGAAGATAATGCGGTAACATCACTTGAAGATACAGAAATAAGTGTGATTACCGATAATACGAAAAAGGTTGTTCCCGGAAGTATATTCGTGTGTGTTAAGGGAGCAAGCTTTGACGGACACGATTTTGCAGAGGAAATGCTTGCAAACGGTGCAACAGCAGTAATATGCGAGCGTGATCTGGGACTTGGCGACAGACAGATTATTACTGAAAATTCACGTCGCCTCTATGGAAAGCTCTGCGCAAAGTGGTTTGACCACCCCGAAAGAAAAATGAAGCTTATCGGAGTAACAGGTACAAACGGCAAGACAACCATCACAAATATAATCAAGCACATTCTTATGGAAAACGGACATAAGACGGGTCTTGTGGGTACAATTCAGAACGAAATCGGCGATGAGATCGTACCTACAGGGAATACAACTCCTATGGCTTTTGAGCTTATGGAGCTCTTTGACAAAATGGTAAAATCCGGCTGTGAATACGTTGTTATGGAGGTTTCTTCATTCGGACTTGTACAGCACAGAATAGGTCCCTGCCGTTTTGACATAGCCGTATTTACAAATCTCACACAGGATCATCTTGATTACCATAAGGATATGGAGGACTACTATCAGGCAAAGAAAATGCTTTTTGATGCCTGTGACATAGCTCTGTGCAATGCCGATGACGAGTACGGCAGGAGACTTTTAAGCGAGATAAACTGCGAAAAGTACTCCTTCAGCATCAAGGATACAGCGGATTATTATGCCGACGGAATAAAGATAAAGTCATCGGGCTCAAGCTTCTGGCTCTGCAAGGGCGGAAAGTCAAGCCTTATAAAGACATCTATTCCCGGAATGTTCAACGTATCTAACATTACAGTTGCAGTAGCAACCTGTCTTAAGCTTGGAATTCCCTCGGATAAGGTTTTTGCTTCAATCGAAACCTGCAGAGGAGTAAAGGGCAGATGTGAGGTTATCCCCACAGGAAGAGACTTCACAGTAATTTGCGATTATGCGCATACTCCCGATGCAGTGGAGAATATCCTCAGAAGCGTAAAGGAATATACAAAGGGAAGACTTGTATGCCTTTTCGGATGCGGAGGAAACCGCGATGCAACAAAGCGTCCTAAGATGGCAAGGTCTGCGTCAATGTATGCAGATAAGCTTATCGTAACTTCGGATAATCCGAGAAATGAAGATCCCGAAGCCATTATCAGTGACATTTTGACAGGACTAAGCGACAGTAATATTCCCTATGATGTGGTGACTGACAGGCGTGAAGCTATATATCACGCTCTGAAAACAGCCTGTAAAGACGATGTTATAGTTCTTGCGGGCAAGGGACACGAGGATTATCAGATTCTCGCAGACGGCGTTCATATTCACTTTGATGAACGTGAGGTCGTTGCAGAGGGACTCGAACTTCTTGAACAATAATAATTGGGAGCAGTGAACTAAAATGCCATTCTGGATTAATTTGACAGTATCTGTATTATCATTCGCAATTGCAGGAATATCGGGATTTTTCCTTATTCCGTTTCTTCATAAGCTGAAATTCGGACAGCCTATCAAAACCGAAGAGGGCCCTCAGTGGCACGCAAAAAAACAGGGCACCCCTACAATGGGCGGATTTATGTTTATCCTGTCAACAGTGCTTACATCAATCTGCGGATATCTCCTTTATATCTGGCGATGCGGTGTGGATATGACAAGTCAGGAGAATACAGACAGTCTGTTCAGATTTTTAAGCTGTATAGTATTTGCCGTGCTTTTCGGACTTATCGGCTTTATTGACGATTACCTCAAGGTAGCAAGAAAGAATAACGACGGTCTTACAGCTGTTCAGAAAATGGCAATGCAACTTGTATTTTCGGCACTTTTCCTTTGTGCTATGTACATTTTCGGAGATACATCAACAGTAATTGATTTAGGATTTTTTGCCTTTGACGCAGGATTTTTCTATTATATTCTGATGATTCCGGTAATAATATATCTTACAAATGCCGTAAATCTCACAGACGGAGTAGACGGACTTTGCTCTACAGTAACATTTGTTGCAATGCTCATATTCACTTTAGCCTGCACAGCTATGAAGGAGAATGAGCTTTCTGTATATACAATGGCTCTTGCAGGCGGATGCCTGGGCTTTATGATTTGGAATCTTAACCCCGCAAAGTGCTTTATGGGAGATACAGGCTCAATGTTTTTGGGAGCTTCCGTAACAGCAATCGGACTTATGCTTCATAAGCATTTTTTCCTTGTGCTTGTTGCGATTGTATATATTCTTGAGGCTCTTTCTGTTGTAATACAGGTATTGTATTTCAAGCATACAAAGAAAAAAAGCCCCACACACGAGGGTAAAAGACTTTTCAAGATGACTCCTATCCATCATCATTTTGAGCTCAGCGGATACAGCGAGTATAAAATCGTAATACTCTTTTCAGCCGTAGGAGCATTATCCGGAATAATCGGACTGCTTTTATTTGTAATCTGACAGGAAAACTAACCCGGAGGAGGTAAAAAATGTCAAAACCAAAGAAAAAGAAAAGCTCCTCAGTGGGACTTGTCAAAGCCTTTCTCGGAGACGGACGCAACGGTGATATAAGCCTTTCCTTTTTCACATATGTAATGATACTTCTTGTAGTCGGACTGGTAATGATGTCGTCGGCAAGCTATGCCTGGGCATACAGCGAGCACGGCGGGGATGGTCTTTACTACGCTAAAAATCAGCTTATAAATGCGGGAATAGGCTTTCTTGCGCTGATTTTTTTTATGAAGATGGATTACCATAACTTCAAGAAAATCAGAATTCCCCTTATCAAAAAATTCAATATCGCAGGATTGCTCTACATTGTGGGAGCAGTGCTTCTTGTTCTTGTACTTGCAATCGGTAACGATGAGGGCGGTGATATGGGAGCAAAAAGATGGCTTGATATCGCAGGAATAGGCTTCCAGCCGTCAGAGGTAGCCAAGTTTACGATTATTATTTTCTTTGCCTACAGTATGGAAAAGGACGGCAAGAAAATGAATGATTTTAAAACAGGTATTGTGAAATATGCATTTCTGCTCGGAGTTTATGCAGTTCTGCTGATACTTGAGCCACACCTTTCAGGTACAATCCTCATAGGCTCTATTGCCGTAGCGATGATTCTTTGTGGCGGAGCTAACAGAAAACAGTTTGCACTGCTCTTTTTCGGAGCGCTTACTGTAGCCATTCTGTTCATCAAATGGCAGGCAGGTATCGAAGGCGGATATGTTGCTACTCGTATAAAATCATGGCAGGACCCCTTTGCCGATGTCCTCAATGAAACATGGCAGACCGCAAACTCGCTTATAGCAATCGGCTCAGGCGGACTTTTCGGTCTTGGTCTTGGAAATTCAAGACAGAAGTATCTTTACCTTCCCGAAACAAAAAACGACTTTGTTTTCCCCATTGTATGCGAAGAGCTTGGCTTTGTGGGAGCTCTTGCGGTTATCATAGTTTTCCTTCTTCTCGTTATGGAGGGATTTTCCATTGCTTCACGCTGTAAGGACCGCTTCGGTATGCTTATAGCAGTTGGCATAACAACTCAGATCGGTATTCAGACTGTTCTTAATCTTGCGGTAGTAAGCAATCTTATACCGAACACAGGTATCAGTCTGCCGTTCTTCAGTTACGGAGGAACTGCGCTGATAATGCAACTTGCGGAAATGGGAATAATGCTTAATATTTCTCAGCAGAGATATTATCCCGAACCCGAACCTGTGCCTGTTCCCGATAAAAAGGAAAACGACAGCGATGAGGACAATGATGAGGATTACAATAACGATTCTGCAAAAAATGCGTAAGAAATCAACTCAAAGGAGTATGACTATATGAAGGTATTAATGGCTTGCGGAGGTACGGGCGGACATATAAATCCCGCACTTGCAATTGCTGATATGATAAAACTGAAATATCCCGATGCAGAGTTTCTTTTTGTTGGAACTCCCGACGGAATGGAAGCAAAGCTTGTTCCACAGGCAGGGTACAGACTTGAAACAATGAAGGTAGCCGGTTTTCAGAGACAGATTTCTCTTGAGAACATAGGAAGAAATTTCAAAGCCTTAGCGTATCTTGCTACATCAGGCAAGCGTGCGGGGGAGATTATCAAGGGATTTTCTCCCGATATTGCAATAGGTACGGGAGGATACGCTTCAGGACCTGTAATCCGCAAGGCGTCGAAAATGGGAATTCCCACAGCAATTCACGAGCAGAACGCATTTCCGGGCGTAACAAACAAGCTTCTTGCAAAGGAAGTAGACTACGTTATGTTTACGGTCAAGGAAGCTCTCGAATATATGGACAAGGATAAGATTGATTATGTTGTAACGGGACTTCCTGTAAGAAGCAGTATAACGAAAATGTCCAAAAACGAAGCAAGAAAGCGTCTTGGCTTTGATGACAGCTTTACAATACTTTCTTTCGGCGGAAGCCTCGGTGCAGGCTGTATCAACGAAAATGTGGCAGAGGTTATTAAGTGGCACACAGGAAAAGGTCTTGCCATTAACCATATTCATGGATACGGCGGTATGGGTAAGGATACCTTCCCGAAGCAGATGCAGGAAGCAGGTATTCCTCTTAAGAGCGAAAGACTGAGAATTACAGAATATATCAACGATATGGACGTTTGTATGGCTTCTGCCGATGTGGTAGTATGCCGTTCGGGAGCATCTACTCTTGCTGAGCTTGAAGCTTCAGGAAAGGCTTCGATACTTATTCCTTCACCTGTAGTTGCGGGAAATCACCAGTATCATAATGCTATGGTTCTTGGCAATGCCGGAGCTTCTGTTGTAATAGAACAGAAGAATGTAACAAAGGATAAAATGATATCCGAAATCGAAAAGCTTTACAACGACAAGGCTCTTGTGGAGAAAATGTCCGATACAGCACTTTCACTTCATCTTAATGATACTCAGGAGCGTATTCTTGAGGTAGTCGATAAGCTTGTGAAGAAAGCAGAAGCAAAAAAGCGTAAGTAACAGAAAATCATCTGACGGCATAATATAAACAAAATGCTGTGAGGTGATAATATGCAGAAATTGATTGTAGACGGCGGACAGTGCCTTTGCGGAGAGCTTTCTCTTCAGGGAAGCAAGAACAGTGCTTTGCCTATAATGGCGGCATCGCTTCTTGCAGAGGGCGAGTGTGTACTTACGGGCTGTCCAAAGCTTACAGATATATATTCAGCGTCAAGAATACTTAATCATACAGGCTGCAGATGCAGATTTTCGGGCAATACCGCGGTGATTAATTCCGAGAGTGCCGATAAAAGCTCTATTCCTGAAAAAATGATGAGTGAAATGCGTTCCTCTATAATTTTTATGGGAGCGCTTCTTGGCAGAATGGGCGAGTGTACAGTAAGCTGTCCCGGTGGGTGCGAGCTTGGTCCGAGGCCTATCGATATGCACATTAGCGCTCTGAAAAAAATGGGCGTGGAAATCAATGATAACTATGGCAGAATAGTCTGCAGAGCAAAAGGAAAGATACACGGGGCAAGAATTTCACTGCCCTTTCCCTCTGTGGGAGCTACAGAGAATGTGATACTCTGCGCTGTAAAGGCTGAGGGAGAAACCATAATAAACAATGCTGCGCGAGAGCCTGAAATCAGTGATTTATGCGGTTTTCTCAGAGCTTGCGGAGCGGATATTTCCGGCGACGGAGAAAGCAGAATTATAATCAGAGGTAAAACACGGCTTCATGGCTGTGAGTACGGAATAATGTCAGACAGAATCGCGGGAGCTACATATATGTGTATGACCGCTGCCACAGGCGGAGAGCTTATACTGACAAATGCCTGTGTAAATGCAGAGGAGTCCTTTATTTCTGTGCTTGAACAGACAGGCTGCAGTATATATACGGGCAAGGACAGAATATATCTTAAATGTCCGAGAAAGCTGAAGGCTCTCAGTGAAAGAGTGCGTACAATGCCGCACCCGGGATTTCCTACAGACGCACAGGCTATTCTGATGGCGGCAATTCTCAAATCAGATGGAACAAGCGTTTTTGAGGAAAATATATTTGACTGCCGTTATCGGCATACCGACGCTCTTATAAAAATGGGAGCAGATATACAGGTGCTTGGAAAAGCAGCTGTTGTAAAGGGTGTAAGCCGATTGTACGGAGCTTCTGTTGACGCAACCGATTTAAGAGGCGGAGCGGCTATGGCAGTTGCGGCTCTGGCGGCAGAAGGAACTACGGAAATAGGCAGTATATCCCACATAGACAGGGGATATGAACGGATAGAGGAAGCAGTAACAAGACTCGGCGGAAAAATGCGAAGAGTCTCGGTTTGAAATATAAATAATATTCCAAAAGGAATATGAAACGGAGAAAATAATGAAGGACGTAGAAAAAACAAGCGTTGAAAGAGAAAACAGCAGTAAAAGGCTTAGAAGAAGAAAAAGAAAAATGAACCTGTACAGTCTGATAGTCATACTGCTTGTGCTTACTGTGGGAGTTACAGTCAGCTATACATTTCTTTTCAATATCAATGAGATAAAAATTTCAGGCGAGTCTGATCAGTATACGGCAGAGCAGATACTTCAGGCATCGGGAATACAGAAGGGCGATAATCTGCTGAGGCTCAATACTCATAAAAGCGAGCAGAATATACTTGACGCTCTGCTTTATGTCGAAACGGCAGATGTTGACAGGCATTTTCCCTCGTCTCTTGAGATAACGGTAAGCAAGTGCGTGCCCGCCTTCAATGTTGTGTATGAAATGGGAACGCTTCTTGTGAGCAAACAAGGAAAAATTCTTGCGGATAACGGCTTTATAACAACGGGTCTGCCTGTTTTCTACGGATATGATCCGCTGGAGAAAACTCCCGGCAAGCCTCTTTCGTCGGAAGATGAGCAGAAGCATGAGGCTTTTCTTGAGTTTATTGACATTATCAACGACACCGAACAGAATATAATCGCAAGTGTGGATATGACTGATAAATATGCAATGCTTGTGAATTACTCCAACGGAATAATCTTTAAAATGGGCAACTGGACCGATATCGAGTATAAGCTGAATATGGCAAACAACGTTATGAACGATAAGGACGTAGAGGGCAAAACAGGCTATATCACGATGATTGGATCTAACGAGTGTAGTTTCAGAATAAATGACGATCCTGTGTATATTCCCGGAGTAACCCCTCAGACAACTGAGCCTGTTACAGGTACAGATATAATTCCCGGTGAACAGGGCGAAAGCGGAGAGAGTCAGCCTGTTACAAATCCTGCGGGAGAAATCGATGAGGATCAGGAGGAGATCTTCCGCGAGCACAACGAAGCTCTCACCGAAGCAACAGAATCACCTGAAGAATAATGGAAAAGGTGTGAAGTTTCAACAAGAAAATATTGTACAAAATGACGATTACTGAACGGATAAATTTGTACAAAAATACAGAAATTATAAAATCTTTATCAGACACTTGAAAAAATTGAAAGTGTATGATAAAATAATAAGTGTATTTTTATGGTTATTTAGAATTTACATAAAATTTTAGGAACATAAATATTTAGGAGGAGTTTAAATGTCTGATTTTAATTATGAAGAAGCACTTGAGCCCGATGTTAACATAAAGGTCATCGGTGTAGGCGGTGGCGGTGGAAATGCCGTTAACTGTATGGTAGAGTCAGGTGTAAACAATATTGAATATATTGCTGTAAATACTGATGCTAAGGCACTTAATAAGTCAAAGGCTACAACTAAGATTCCGATCGGCGCAAAGCTTACAAAGGGCAGAGGTGCAGGAAACAAGCCTGAAATCGGTCAGCGCAGTGCTGAAGAAAACCGTGATGAGATCGAAACACATCTCAAGGGTGCAGATATGATCTTTATTACTGCCGGTATGGGTGGCGGTACAGGAACAGGTGCTGCTCCTGTAGTTGCTAAGATCGCTAAGGAAATGGATATCCTTACTGTTGCTGTTGTAACAAAGCCTTTCGCTTTTGAAAGAGAGCAGAAGATGGCTCAGGCTGAGAGAGGTATCGCAGAACTTAAGAAGTACGTTGACTCACTCATCGTAATTCCTAACGAGCGTCTTCTTGTTGGTCTTGATAAGCCTCTTACTATGATGCAGTCATTTGCTCTTGCAGATGATGTGCTTAAGACAGGTGTTAAGAGTATTTCCGACCTTATCGTTGAGGAAGGCTATATCAATCTTGATTTTGCTGACGTTTCAACAATTATGAAGGGCGCAGGATACGCTCATATGGCTATCGGCCACGGTTCAGGCAAGGATAAGGCCAAGGAAGCTGCAAATGCAGTTATCTCCAGCCCCCTCCTCGAAACATCAATCTCAGGTGCAAAGAGACTCCTTATCAATATCGCTATGTCAGAGGATATCCTTTCTTCAGATGTTGATGCAGCTACAAAGATGATCACAGATACTGCTGCTGACGGAGTAGAGTTCATCTTCGGTACAGCATTCAAGGAAGATATGCAGGATGAGATGACAATTACAGTTATCGCTGCAGGCTTTGATGAGACAGAGTCAACAGGTATGGAGCTTGAGGAATCTGTTGATGATGTAATCAAGATTGACAATCCTCTTATTGACGGTCTTGGACTGGGCGATGTAAAGACATCTTCATCACAGGACGACGATCTTGAGGCTATTTTCAAGATGCTCGGCAACTAATTTTGTAACAGAAATCAATAACGCTTCCGATAAAAAATCGGAGGCGTTTTTGTTATATCCGGTTTAATTATAGACTGTTTTGATTAAATAATATTAAATGAGAATGTAAAGTAAATAATGATAAATATAATACTGCGGGGAAATTTTGTAGTAAATTCACTAAAATTAGTAGCAAAATTCTACATTTAAATGGTTGAAATGAAATAAAATATGTGGTATAATCTATTAAAGGCTTAATTTATTTCCTTGAATTTAACTTTTGCCGCACCTTGCTGCGGGGAATGGAGTGTCACAAATGCAAGAACCAACAGTTTTAAGAGAAACCAAAATCGGTCAGAAGGGCTTTATCAAAGAAGATGTAATGCAGTACCTTGATGAGCTTAACTCAAAAATTATAAACCTTGAGACAGAGCTCGAAAAAGCACAGAATACAGGTCCGGCCGACCCGCAGGAAATCGTTAAATACAGAAATCAGGTTGATAACCTTCAGGAAAAGCTCAATGCTTCAAATAATGCTCTCAGAGTTGCTAAGGCTGAGCTTGAAGCTGCTAAGAAACAGCATGAACAGGATCAGGCTCTGATCAATCAGCTTAAGGCTAGCAAGGGCGGTGCTGCTCCTGCTGCACAGGGTGGTGCAAATCCCGCAGAGCTCAACGCTGCTAAGGCTGAGATCGAAAGACTTAAGGGCTATATCAAGACTACAGAAGAAAAACTTGCAGCTGCTCAGAAGGCTGCTGAACAGAAACCTGCTGTAGCTCCTGCACAGGCAGCTCCCGCAGCAGATACAGCTGCTAAGGACGCTGAGATCGCTAAGGTTAAGGGCGAAATCGCTAAGATCACAGGCGAGCTTTCAGCTAAGGAAGGTGAACTCACAGCTAAGGTTCGTGAGATCACTGAGAAGGATACAAAGATTTCACAGCTCACTAAGGAAATCGAAGATACAAAGGCTGCAATCGCTAAGAAGGACGGAGAAATCTCCAAGCTTAACGATGAAATCAACGATCTTAAGGAAAATGCTGAGTCAGGCGGTGTAATTCCCGCTTCATTCGATATGGGCGCTCTCTTTACTGAGGCTCAGAAGACTGCTAACAAGATCACAATCGAGGCTAAGCACGCTGCAGATAAGATGACTAAGGAAGCTTCCGAACAGGCTGAAAAGATCGTCAGCGATGCTAATATCGAGGCTGAAAAGACTATCAGCAATGCCAATGCTACAGCTGAGGCTTGCATCAAGGAAGCTAATGAACAGGCTAAGCTTACTGTTATGGAAGCTAATGTTCACGCTGATAAGGTTAACGAAATGTCATCAACTGTTCGTACTCTCCTCAGAAACGAGATCGAGGGTGTAAACAGCAAGCTCAACGATATTACAAGCCTTATGAACAGACTCTCAAGTCAGACAACAGACAGAATGAATGAAGCTCAGATTGTTATCGAGGAAGCTCGTAAGACAATCGGTGCTGATAATGCTGCTGATGTCAAGAAGGCTTCAGCTCCTTCAGCTACATTTGAGCCTAAGAAGGTTGCTCCTGTATCAACTGCTAAGGTTGATGATAAGCCTGAGTATACTGCTCCTGCACAGGCAGCTCCCAAGACATATGCACAGCCTGAAAAGCCTGCTAAGAAGGCAGCTAATTTCAATTTTGATATGTCAGAGCTTCTTAAGGCAGCAGAAGAAGAGGCTGCAAAGGGTTCAGAATAAGAATTATTACATATTGTTACGCAGTCCGTTTGTGACTGCGTAACAAATAA
Organism: Ruminococcus sp.; assembly: GCA_015066875.1. Taxonomy (GTDB): domain Bacteria; phylum Bacillota; class Clostridia; order Oscillospirales; family Ruminococcaceae; genus Ruminococcus. Next base: position 2,003 of record SVNM01000017.1, on the reverse strand, counting down.
TGTTTTTATAATCAGTCGGAATGATGGTGAATAATTTGCATAGTGATGAGAATCGCAGTTTCAGTGAATATAGTGATGAGGAGCTTGTAATCTGTGCCAAGAACAATCGGAATGCGGTTAATGAGCTTTTATTCAGATATACAAAGCTGATTTATGCCAGATCAAGAAAATATGCAAATTATGTTACCGATTGCGATGACCTTTTTCAGGAAGGTTTTATCGGTCTGCTCAGTGCAGTAAGTTCGTATGATCCGCAGAAATGTACGTCTTTTTCTGCGTATTCTTCCGTTTGCATCGACAATCGTATGAAAACTCTGCTTAGAAAAGGCTCTAAGTCTGTGGAGCATCTTGCCGATATTTCCGATATTACAGATGATGAAGCTGTCTGCGATAATAAAACTCCCGAAAGCGTTTTTCTTCATAAAGAGTATTTTTCTGCCTTGTTCAATGAGGTGAGTTCTGTCCTTTCATCGGCTGAGCTTAAGGTTTTTAACCACTACATCAAGGGCGAGTCCTACAGACAGATAAGTGCAAAGCTTGGAATAACGGAAAAAAGCGTGGATAATTCTATGCAGAGGGCAAGAAAGAAAATCCGTGCAATTTCACAGGAAATTTTAAACTATTATAAATGACCGGGTAGCTTAACTCAAAGAGCGTTGTTTAACAAAGGTGTTGGTGTAAATCCAACTCGTGGTCCAAATATTTTAAGCGAGGTATAGTAAAATGTACGAAGACAAGACATTAGTGTGCAAGGAGTGCGGAAGCGAGTTTGTTTTTTCTGCAGGCGAACAGGAGTTCTATGCTGAAAAAGGCTTTGTAAATGAGCCCCAGAGATGCAAGAGCTGTCGTGATGCAAGAAAAAATGCAGGCAGAGCTGAAAGAGTAATGTACACAGGCGTTTGCGCTACATGTGGCGGAGAAGCAAAGGTTCCTTTCGAGCCTAAGGACGGCAGACCTGTATATTGCAGCGAGTGCTTTGCAAAGCTCAACGAAGAATAATCGCTAATAATCCGTAACAGCACAGCTAAATGCTGTGCTTTGGATTTTTATGAAGAATATGTATAAATTTTACAGTAATTCAAAGAATATAAAAAAACAGGAAGGAAGTTTTTATTATGACAATTACAAAGGATACTATTATCGGAGATATTCTTGACGCAGATTTTGATGTTGCTCCTTATTTTCTTGAAATAGGTATGCATTGCCTTGGCTGTCCCGCATCAAGAAGCGAGACAATTGAACAGGCATGTGCTGTTCACGGCACAGATGCAGATGAGCTGGTAGCAAAGCTTAATGCTCATTTTGAAGGAAAGTAATGACTGCTTGAAGAAAACGGTCCACAGCGTGCTGTAGTAAAGCGGCACGCTGTTATTTTTTGAATGAGGTGTAGTATGCTGGATAAAAGACTGAAAATGTGTATGGATATGGTTGGTGGCAAGGGAATTGTCTGTGATGTGGGAACAGATCACGCTTATCTTGCTGCTGAGCTCATAAAAAGCGGTAAGTGCGAAAAGGTAATAGCATCTGATGTTAAAGAGGGACCGCTGGAAGCTGCTAAAAAAACTGTGGAAAAATGCGGAGCTGCTGATAGGGTAGAGCTTATTCTCTCTGATGGACTTGATAATGTCCCTCTTGATGGAGTAAGCGATGTTGTCATTGCCGGTATGGGCGGTGAAACTATAGCTGATATTATCGGAAATGTGAATGTTGATCGTGGTGATTTCAACAGTATCCGCTGGATTTTACAGCCTATGAGCAAGCCTGAACATCTGCGCAAAATGCTGTATGAGTATCAGATGAAAATTACCTCTGAAAAATTAATCGAGGACGGAGATAAGCTCTATGTGGTGATGTGCGCAGAATATAATGAGGACTGGCACTATCTTACTGAGGCTGAAGCTCTTTTCGGATTTTTTGATGACGATGACCCGCTTGCAGAAAAATACCGTATCAGAGAAGCTAAGCGTCTTATGAAAGTAAGCGAGGCTCTTGAAAAGGCGGGC
>SVNM01000083.1 GCA_015066875.1 Ruminococcus sp. | reverse complement strand
CTTTGTAGGGGGTGTGGGTGACTCCCCACAGTGTGGGGAGATGTCAGCGAAGCTGACAGAGGGGACGGGTGCCTGTCAGGCATAAACTTTCTTCAGAAAGGTTCCCCCACTAAATACGCATAATACTTCCGTATAGATAGTTCCTTTATAACGCTCCCGTTTTTTTATTTCCTCAATCCTGATTTTATGCCCTGCATAATGATATTTCTTGCTTCAACAGCACGCTCCTTTGAAAGCGGAGGCGTATCGCCAAGAGGATACTCTATACCGAGATTTTCATACTTTACTTTTCCCATATCGTGATACGGAAGAACATCAAGAGCTTTGAGATTACTGAGGGTAGCAAGGAACTCTCCCAGACGGAAAAGCTCGTCCTCATTATCGGTTATTCTGGGAACAACAACGTGCCTTACCCAAAGGGGAATTTCCCTTTCGCAAAGATATCTTGCAAAGGCAAGTATTTTTTCATTGCCTGTACCTGTAAGCTTTTTGTGCTTCTCACCGTCAATATGCTTTATATCAAGCATTACAAGGTCGGTATGCTCAAGAACCATATCCGTTTTTTCCGTCAGTTCGGGATTAAACATTGCTCCTGAGGTATCAAGACAGGTGTGAACTCCCATTTTATGTGCAAGCTCAAAAAGCTCGGCAAGAAACTCAGGCTGAGCCATAGGCTCTCCACCCGTAGCAGTAATACCTCCGCTTTTGAGGAACTCCTTATACGAGTTATACTCCTCCATAAGCTCACAAGCAGTTACCTTTCTGCCCTTGTCAAACTCCCATGTATCGGGATTGTGGCAGTAAAGACAGCGTATGGGACAGCCCTGAAAAAACACAACAAAGCGTACTCCCGGACCGTCTACCGTTCCGAAGCTTTCTGTTGAATGTATATATCCCTCTGTCACTCTGACAACCTCCTTACCGCATAATCTGCAAGAGTCTCTGCTGTATTTTCAAGCTTTTCCTCAATTACAAGTTCAAGAAGCTCGCAGAGCATTTCTCCCACAGCTCTGCCCGAATAGCCTATAGAAACAAGCCTGTTGCCATCTATGGCAAGCTGTGATATTTTCAGACAGGCTCCCTGATCAAGTAAAGTTTTGGCATAGCTTTCAATTTTGTCAAATCCCTCAAGCTCTGCCAGTACAAACTCCTGTTTTGCCGAGTTATCTGCTCTTTTCACATCAAGAAGTCTGAAAAACAGCTTATCTCCCAGCTGTGACAGCAGTTTTTTTACCTGAATATCGCTTTTCAGCTTTACACTGTGATGCCTGATAAGCGTGCTTGTATCACTGACTGACTTATTATCATATTTCAGACGCTTCATAATTTTTACAGCAAGCTCTGCTCCGACATCGGCGTGTCCCTTGAAGTGACCTCTGCCTGTTTCGTCCTGAGTATAGCACAAAGGCTTTCCTATGTCGTGAAAAAGCATTGCTCTTTTTACTGTGATATCATCTTCCTGAACAGCACCTACCGCACGTGCAATGTGCTCCCACACCGTGTATTTATGATATGGCGAGTGCTGATCAAAGCCAACACAAAACTCTGTTTCGGGAATAAACACCGCCAGCACTCCGCTGTATTCAAGAAGTACATCTGTGCAGTGCTTTCCGCACAAAAGCTTATCAAGCTCTGTATGGATACGCTCGGCAGATACAAAATCAAGACGATTTTTAAGCTCCTTCACAGCCTTTTTTGTATTCTCTTCAAGCTCAAATCCAAGCTGTGAAGCAAATCTCACCCCACGCATAATTCTCAAAGCGTCCTCAGTAAAACGCTTGCAAGGCTCTCCCACACAGCGTATAATCCTGTTTTCAATGTCATTTTTGCCGTTGAAGGGATCAATAATTCTGCCATTTATGTCCATAGCAATGGCATTCATTGTAAAATCACGTCTTGCAAGGTCCTCGGTAAGCTCGCAGGTATATCTCACAGAATCGGGACGCCTGCTGTCAGAATAATCTCCGTCCACACGATATGTTGTAATCTCAAAGGCAATCCCCTGTGATACAACAGTTACAGTGCCGTGTTTTACTCCTGTAGGAATCACGTGATAATCCTCAAACACTTTCATTATCTCCTCAGGAGAGGCATTTGTCGTTATATCATAATCATTGACCGCTCTGTTCATAAGAGTATCTCTTACGCATCCGCCCACCATATAAGCTTCATATCCATTGCTGATAAGCTCTTTCATAAGCTTTACGGCATTCTCTTTCTTTATCACGTGATCACCGCCTTTCCGAATACTTCTATTATACTCTATTTTCAGATTTTTTTCAATACGAAAAAACTGCCGTATATTAAGGCTAATACTATTATAGAAGCTTTATATGTATTTAGTGGGGGAACCTTTCTGAAGAAAGTTTTCCTCAATAACACTTGTATAAACTTCTATATGAGTATTGCTCTTAGATATACGGCAGTATGTTTTTATCAGCTTAATTAAAGTGCTGAGTGGAATGTTCTTGCGATAACGTCGTCCTGCTGTTCCTTTGTAAGCTTTACAAAGTTTACGGCATAGCCTGAAACTCTGATAGTAAGCTGGGGGTAATTTTCAGGGTGAGCCTGTGCGTCAAGGAGAGTTTCCTTTGTAAACACATTCACGTTGAGGTGATGTCCGCCTTTTTCCACATATCCGTCAAGAAGTTCAATAAGGTTGTCAATCTGTTTCTGATTTTCCATAATTATTTCCTCCTTAAATATTAATAATAATCATCATCGTCTTCATCTGCAAACTCAGTAGGCTGACAGCAGGCACCTTTTACTCCACAGCAGTCGGTGCTTTTTACTGTCTGAACGTTAAAGCCTTCTGTGCCGTCTGCTCTGATATTGATATGTCCGCTTCCGCTTTCCATAAGTCTGTCGATGAGGTCTGCAAGCTCTGAAGGATTCTCTTCGGCTTCCACATTATACTTTTTATCAGTCATTGCTTTCTTCTCTCAGCTTATCAAGATCTATATCGCCCACAAACACTTCCATATTCTTTCCAAGAGCGTCGGGAATAATTGAGAATGTATTTGAAATACCGTCCTGAGCGTGTCTGAAGGGAAGCTTTGATACTGATGCAAGTGAGGCTACAGCGCCGTGAGTATCTCTTCCGTGCATAGGATTAGCTCCGGGAGCAAGCGGAATTCCCATCTTTCTTCCGTCAGGAGTATTACCTGTCTTTTTACCGTAAACTACATTTGATGTAATTGTAAGGATTGACATTGTAGGCACGCCGTCACGATATGTGTGGTGCTTTCTGATCTTTTCCATAAATGTTCTTACGATATATACAGCAATGCTGTCTACGCGGTCATCGTTGTTTCCGTATTTCGGGAAGTCACCCTCAACCTGATAATCTGTAACGATACCGTCTTCATCGCGGATACACTTAACCTTAGCATACTTGATTGCTGAAAGCGAGTCTGCAACAACAGAAAGTCCGGCAATACCTGTAGCAAAATAACGCTTTACATCTCTGTCGTGAAGAGCCATCTGAATTCTCTCATAGCTGTACTTATCGTGCATATAGTGAATGATGTTGAGTGTATTTACGTAAAGACCTGCAAGCCACTCCATCATAGCGTCATACTTATCCATTACGTCATCATAATCAAGGTAATCACCCTCAACAGGTCTGTACTTTGGACCTACCTGAACCTTCATACGCTCGTCGATACCGCCGTTGATTGCGTAAAGGAGACATTTTGCAAGGTTTGCTCTTGCTCCGAAGAACTGCATTTCCTTGCCCACTCTCATTGAAGATACACAGCAGGCAATAGCGTAGTCATCGCCGTGAGTAACTCTCATAAGGTCATCGTTCTCATACTGGATCGAAGATGACTTGATTGACATTTTTGCACAGTATTCCTTGAACTTTCTTGGAAGCTTTGTTGACCAGAGCACTGTCATATTGGGTTCGGGAGCTGTGCCGAGGTTATCAAGAGTATGCAGATAACGGAAGCTTGTCTTTGTTACAAGGTGGTGACCGTCAACGTCAACGCCTCCGATTGATTCTGTAATCCATGTAGGATCGCCTGAGAAGAGCTCGTTATACTCAGGAGTTCTTGCGAACTTAACGATTCTCAGCTTCATAATGAAGTGGTCAATAAGCTCCTGAGCCTCCTGCTCAGTAATAATACCTCTGTTAAGGTCACGCTGAATGTAGATATCGAGGAAGGTTGAAGTTCTGCCGAGACTCATTGCAGCACCATTCTGCTCCTTTACAGCAGCAAGGTAACCGAAGTAGAGCCACTGAACAGCTTCCTTAGCGTTTGCAGCGGGCTTTGAAATGTCAAAACCATAAATTCTACCAAGCTCCTTAAGCTCTTCAAGAGCACGAACCTGCTCTGCAAGCTCTTCACGGAGTCTGATATTCTTAGATGTCATTCTTACAAGTGAAGTATCGATCTGATGCTTCTTATCCTCGATAAGCCAGTCTACACCGTAAAGAGCAACTCTTCTGTAGTCGCCGATAATTCTTCCTCTGCCATAAGCATCGGGAAGTCCTGTAATGATAGCTGACTTTCTTGCAAGTCTCATTTCGGGAGTATATGCATCAAAAACACCCTGATTATGGGTTTTTCTGTATTTTGTAAATATATCGACTACTTCGGGATCGACCTCATAGCCGTTCTGTGAGCAAGCTGCCTGAGCCATTCTTATTCCGCCGAAGGGCTGAAGTGAACGCTTGAAGGGCTTATCTGTCTGAATACCTACGATCTTTTCAAGATCCTTATTAAGATATCCGGCACCGTGAGAAGTTATTGTTGAAACGATCTTTGTGTCCATATCAAGAACACCGCCGTTGGCACGCTCCTCAGCTGTAAGCTCCATTACCTGTTTCCAGAGTGCTTTTGTTGCCTCTGTAGGCTCTGCGAGGAAGCTTTCATCACCGTCATACTGTGTATAATTCTTCTTTATAAAATCTCTTACATTTACAGAGTTATAGCTCCATCTGCCAAGATTAAAATCCTGCCATTCCTGAGGTAAGGCCTTTTTCATAAATAATTCTCCTTTTTCATAATAATGCTTCAAGACTATAGTAACACATCGCGAAACAGTTGTCAATTGCTGTTTGCCTTGGGTATCAGATTAATTTTTTTAATCCAATTTCCGTTGTTGAATATGCTGAAAAAACGCTGTCATTTTTCAACACTGAGAAAGTAAAACAGGACTTTTTGCGTATATAAAAATCCATAAATTACCGCTTTGTTCATAAGTTAAATACAAAATCGTGATTTGTATCAAATTAATTTCATAAGGGTAATTTCTTTTGTTGATTTGGGAGATTTTCAGTTTTCGCCCTTCAGTTTTTCATACAACTGCATTATTTCTTCTTTTTCTGCAAGTGATTCGGAAAATGCTGTTGCACTTCCACAGGCTGTTGCCAGTATCAAAGCTTTTTTACAGTCATCGTGCCACAGCTCAAGTCCCGCAAGAAATCCCGCAAGCATCGAGTCACCTGCTCCTACAGAGTTTTTCACTTCGCCCTTTGGAGCATCTATTTCGTACTGTCTGCCGTCTGAGCACACAAGCACTGCTCCCTCGCCCGCAAGCGAAACAAGAACATTCTGTGCGCCCATTTCACGAAGAATCTGCGCTCCCGAAAGAGCTTGCTCGCGGGTAGTTATCTCCCTTTGACATATTTCAGCAAGCTCAAAATTATTGGGCTTTACGAGAAAAGGCTTCTTTGCAAGGATATTCTCCAGCGGTTTTCCAGATGTATCTGCTATTATCCTTACATTTTTTTCCGCAAACAGCTCTGCAATATCCGAATAAACCGTGTCGGGAACTGATGAAGGGATACTTCCCGCAAGAATTACAGTATCACCGTCTTTGACTGTCGCAATCAGCTCTGCTGTAAACTTTTCAATCTCCTGCTCGCTTATATCCGGTCCCTTGCCGTTCACTTCCGTTTCTGTGCCTTGTGCGTGAAGCTTCATATTTATTCTTGTAAGCTTTCCATCAAGCTCTGTCATGCTGTGGGGACACTGCGCCTTATCAAGAAGTCTGCACAGAAGCTGTCCTGTATCGCCACCGCAGAATCCAAGAGCTTTTGTTTCAATGCCCAGTCTGTTTAAAATCACAGACATATTTATTCCTTTTCCACCGGCGCTGAGCACCTGACTTTCCGCACGGTTTACTCTGCCTTCTGCGTAGTCGCTGACTGTCATTGTACAGTCTACAGCAGGGTTAAGTGTTATTGTATAGATCATCGTTAATCACAAAGAGACTGTGCACAAACAAATCTATGCTCCAGTCTCTTTCCTTTCCTGTTATTTTTTCTCTTTGTTCTTTGCAGTTTCGGTCTTTGCCTTTTTCTCCTTTTTGGGCTTCTTTACAGGCTTTGGCTGAGGCTCGACGTATGTTCCCAGAGCCTTCTCACGATTATCAAGCTCTTCGTATCTTTTGAGTATTTCACATGTTTTGTCAGTGGAACAATCGTTGATTACAATAAGCTCAAAATCGGCAAATGTTTGATTTAAGACGCTTTCAATCGCGTCAGATAAATAATCTTCACCATTATACACGCTCATTATTAAAGATATTTCAGGTGCTGCTTTCATCTTTTACCACCCTTTCTCACCGTTTTATCTCTTTACAAAAATACAAAAAGTAAAATGCCAATCTGATTTTTTGCTTTTTCATCAAAAATATAGCAATTCGACTTTTAAGAGTAACTTTTTCAAAGTGTGCCTTTTTAATTTCTTCCTTATGCAAAGACCCCAATATCAGCTCCTTCAACCTACTGACAGCATTAAAATGATTTC
>SVNM01000082.1 GCA_015066875.1 Ruminococcus sp. | reverse complement strand
TTCTCTGTGTGCACCCTATGGGGCTGAAATTAGACTCAAAAGTCTTTGTAGGGGGTGTGGGGGTAAACTTTCTTCAGAAAGGTTCCCCCACTAAATACGCATAATACTTCCGTACGGACAGCCCCCTTAAAAGCAGTCCTTATAATTTTTAGAGAAGAATGGGGATAAGAGCGTATGCTCCGAGGCTTTCAGCCTGAGCCTTAGCCTGAGCGAAAGTAAGCTCTTCATCAGTGATAAACGCGAGACCGTCCTCGCAGTTGAACATAACGCTTGCGTGAGCGTTGTCATCTGAAGGGATACGGAAGTACCACTTAGAGCTGAAGTTTTCAATACTTTCGATGAAGCTGTCGTCCTGTGAAGGCTCCCAGTACTGAGAGAAAACATTAACGTGATGCTTTACAGTTTCGATAAGGTCGCCCACAACAGCGCTTGCGGTGGGGAACTTACCTGCGCCTCTGCCGTAGAACATAGACTTGTCCACAGCGTCAGCGTCGACGAGAACAGCATTGAAAACGTCATCAACGCCTGAGATTATGTTATCTCTGGGAACGAGCATAGGCATAACAGAGGGAAGTATCTTGTCATTATCAAGCTTTTTGACTGAAGCTATAAGCTTGATAGCGTAACCAAGCTGATCGGCGATTTTTACGTCACAGAGATCGATCTGAGAGATACCCTTAGTGTAAACGCTCTTGGGATAAACGTGCTTGCCGAAAGCGAGTGAAGAAAGGATACAGATTTTTCTTGAAGCATCGTGGCCTTCGATATCAGCAGTAGGATCCTTTTCAGCATAGCCCAGCTCCTGAGCCAGTTTAAGAGCCTCATCAAAGGGCATATCATCGTTATACATTTTAGTAAGGATAAAGTTTGTAGTACCATTAAGGATACCTGAGATTTTGAAGATGTCGTTAGCAGCAAGGCATCTGTGAAGGGGTCTGATAATCGGAATAGCACCGCCTACGCTTGCCTCGAAGAAGAAGTTACAGCCCTTTTCCTTTGCGATAGCAAGGAGAATATCGCCTTTTTCGGCAACGAGCTCCTTATTTGAAGTAGAAACGCTCTTGCCCTTTTCGAGACAGGATTTTACAAAAGTATAAGCAGGCTCAAGACCGCCCATACACTCACAAACAGCAGTAACCTCATCATCGTTGAGGATATCGTTGAAATCCTTGGTAAATTTATCTGCATAAGGAGCATCGGGGAAATCTCTCAGGTCGAGAATATACTTAAGCTCCATCTCAGTACCTGCTTTTTTCTCGATACTCTTCTGATTTTTGTAGAACAGTTCAACAACGCCGGAGCCTACGACACCGTGACCTAAAACTGCGAATTTAACTGACATAAAAACAAACCTCCGGAAATCACTCGGCAGAGAGAACTTTAACTTCCAAAACGCCGTCGAGTGTAGAAATAGAATTTAATGAAGCGAGCTCATTATCTGACTGAGCAGTAAGTCTGAGGGAAATATTAACGCTTGCCACGCCGTCAACAGGAATACTCTGGTTAACGGTAAGGATATTGGCATTGAGCTTATGAAGAGCAACGAGCACACAGGAAAGCACACCCGGCTCATCGTTGAGCAGAAGGTAGATATTGACAATTCTGCGTGTAAAGAGCTCCTCATAGGAAAAAACGCAATCCTTGTACTTATAGTAAGCGCTTCGTGAGATACCGATACGCTTGCAAGCGGAAGCAAAGCTTTTTTCGCCTTTCTGAGCCATAAGCTTTTTAACCTCAAGAACCTTAGTGAAAACATCAGGAAGAACCTGAGCATCAGCAACAATTAACTGTGAATTATTTTTCATAGTATAAATACACCTTGAAATAAAGAATGTCGGACAAAAACGTCCGCGAGTGGTGAACAAATGTGCATTACCTAATTACTATACCACTTTTTTTCAAAAATGTCAAGGGGATAATAAATAAAAGTGAAAAACAATGAAAAATAAGCCATTGTGTTATATCACAAGGGACATTGATGAAAAAAAAACAATATTGTAAAAAACGATAAAACGGGAAAAGAATTATTGACAAAAGGGGAATAGTGAGCTATACTTATTAATAATCTGATAGAGAAATGTATCGGATATTTAGTGGAGCCCGATGGCTTTCTTCTGCCAAAAACAGTGCAGTCGGAGTAGTTTATGCGGGTTCCTGTGAAGGAGTTAGACCTATGACAGAAAAGACAAATCCTGAATTTGTATCAGACTTTTTCGCTTGCAACGTGTTCAGCGATCAGGTAATGCGAGAAAGACTTCCCAAGAACGTATATAAATCGGTCCAGCGCACACGCCAGCTCGGCACACCTCTTAATCCTGAGATAGCAGACGTAGTGGCAAACGCAATGAAGGACTGGGCAATAGAAAAGGGCGCAACCCACTACACACACTGGTTTCAGCCGATGACAGGCGTAACAGCTGAAAAGCACGACGCATTTCTTTCACCTGACGGCGACGGTGGAGTTATAATGGAGTTTTCAGGCAAGGAGCTTGTAAAGGGCGAGCCTGACGCTTCATCATTCCCTTCAGGCGGACTTCGTGCCACATTTGAAGCACGAGGCTATACAGCGTGGGATCCTACTTCCTGCGCATTTATAAAGGACAATTCACTGTATATTCCCACAGCCTTCTGTTCATATACGGGAGAGGTTCTTGATAAGAAGACACCTCTTCTTCGTTCAATGGAGGTTGTCAATGAACAGGCTCTGAGAATTCTCAGATTATTCGGCAATACAACAGCAACAAGAGTAACGACCACAGTAGGCTCTGAGCAGGAGTATTTCCTTATTGACAAGGGTTATTATGACCGCCGAGACGATCTTATAATCGCAGGAAGAACACTTTTCGGAGCAAAGCCTCCAAAGGGACAGGAGCTTGAGGATCACTATTACGGAAATATCAAGCAGAGAGTCAGCGCGTATATGAAGGACCTTGATGAAGAGCTCTGGAAGCTTGGCATATACGCAAAGACAAAGCATAACGAGGTAGCTCCCTCACAGCACGAGCTTGCTCCTGTATTTACAACAACAAATATCGCAGCCGATCACAATCAGCTGACAATGGAAATAATGAAGAAGACAGCGCTCAATCATGGACTTGTATGTCTGCTTCACGAAAAGCCTTTTGAGGGAGTAAACGGCTCAGGAAAGCACAACAACTGGTCGCTTTCATCAAACGACGGACAGAATCTGCTTGATCCGGGCGATACACCTCAGAACAACCTCCAGTTCCTTACATTCTTATGTGCAATAATCAAGGGAGTTCACGAGTATGCTCCGCTTCTGAGACTTTCCGCAGCATCAGCGGGAAATGACCACCGTCTTGGAGCAAACGAAGCTCCGCCCGCAGTGGTATCCGTGTTTATCGGAAGCGAGCTTGAAGCTGTACTTGACGCAGTAGAAAACGGAAAGAAGCTTAAATCAACAGCAAACAGAGAGTTTGAAATCGGAGTAGACGCACTTCCTAATTTCCCCAAGGATACAACCGACAGAAACAGAACATCTCCATTTGCATTTACGGGAAATAAATTCGAGTTCAGAATGCTCGGCTCATCTGATTCAATTTCCTGTACAAACACAATCCTCAACACAATAGTAGCAAATGAGCTTTGTGAATTTGCAGACGAGCTTGAAAAGGCAGAGGACTTCAAGAAATCGCTGAAACAGCTTCTTGTAAGAACAATAAAAGAGCACAAGCAGATAATTTTCAACGGCAACGGCTATTCTGATGAGTGGCTTGAAGAGGCAGTCAATGTAAGAGGACTTCCTAATCTTGTAACAACCGTAGACGCTCTTCCTGAGTATGTAAAGCCTGAAAGCGTAGCTCTTTTTGAGAAATTCAAGGTATATACAGAAACAGAAATCCGTTCGAGAACAGAAATTCTTCTTGAAAACTACAGCAAGGTAATAAATATCGAAGCTCTTACAATGGCAGATATGTCAAGAAAGAAGATAATTCCCGCCTGCATCAGCTATACAAAGAGCATTTGTGACGCAGTGCTTTCAAAGCGTACAATAGGTATAGATGCAACTGTGGAGAAGAAGCTTGCTCAGAAGCTTTCAGAGCTTACAGCGGGAATAGTTGCTTCAACAGAGGAGCTTGAAAAGCGTATTGCGGAAGCTCAGAAAACAGAACCGGGGCTTACACTTTCAAGATATTACAAAGATGAGGTGCTTCCTGTTATGGAGACTCTCAGAGCTTATGCCGACGAGGCAGAGATGAATATAAGTGAAGATGTATGGCCACTTCCTTCATACATCAAGCTTTTGTTCTCAGTACAGTAAAAAAAGACTGCTGAAATGCTGTCACCAATAGGGAACAATAAAAAGTTATGTAATACGGAGAGTTTTGCGCTCTCCGTATTTTTTTGATTTAGGACATCATACCTACATTGGTAAAACAAATATCGATATCCTGAGTTTTCTTGTCCGTAGTTTTATCCTCGACTTTTTCGTGGATTTCAATGTTTCATAAATTTAAGCATAATAAAAACGCCCTTAAAAGAGCGTTTAAATTTGTGTTTTTGGGTATGAGAAAACCGCTCACTCAGGAGCGGTTCAGGACATGTTGAATAAAATCCTCATTAAGCTTAAGATTGTACTTTTCAAAATGATATATCTCACTTTCGTACCACTGATAAACTCCGTCTGTTCTGGCATTATCAGCATCGTAAACAATGGCATCAGTAAACAAATCCTTAACTGGAGAACTTGTAAAAGCACATTCAGGAAACTTTTTCATATATGCCAATACATCTTTTTTGTTATCAATAGCACGTTCGCTTGTAAACTCCACGAGTTCCTCGTGTTTTAATTCTTCAATTGATTTATCAAAAATATATTTTATTGCCATATTAGCACCACCTTATTTTCTTGAATGGAACAGTTTCATTTTACCATCATTCTTTTGACCAATTTTGAAAAATCCATCTGGATATACATAAATTTTTTTCGTTGGAGCTTCAACATCAACCCTAAGTTCATTTGCAAGAAGCTGAGCAAAGCAATCTCCGGTTTCATCGGTATTTCCCGTAGAACAAGAAAGTAACCTAACTTTTGTTCTGGGAGTATAATCTTTACGATTACGAATAATGCTTGAAAGTAAGTATGCATCAATTTCCTCACCGAAGAATTCTGCCGATGTTGGTGCACCATGCAAAGCCACATCATAAAAGTCTTTTTTAGGAGGAACATTTCTGACATAAGAAGCAAATTTATTTGTATCAGTATCTACAGCAAAAATTGGTCTTTCTTCTGAAACACCTCTACGGATTATTTCAAGCCTCTTTTTTCGAGGTTTGATAATTTCATAAGGTCTTTTATTTATTGTACCACCTTTTGAAGCAGAAGTCAACGATTTTCTCACATTTCCCGCCACAGCCCTGTTATATCCCACAACAGCGGTTCTTCATGGTATTGGTTTGAAATCAGTTAAACATATTGTTAAGCAGTATGACGGAGAAATCATTATCAATACCGATGATAATGTCTTTAAAGTAAAAATAATGATACCTATGTGAAGAAAGAGCCTCTCGGCGTCACCGAGAGGCTCTTTGTATTTGAACGACATTTGTTAATATTAAACAACTTAATCAGGATGGCATTGTGCAAAACGTAAAACTTTAAAAATTTCTCGTCTTTTTCATTTCGATAAATCACTGTATTATGTAAAATAATCCATTAAGGAGGCAATAAAATGAAAAAGTTTTTATCTGTAATACTCTGCATATCCATAATGTGTTCTTCTGTTGCTTGTGGCAAAAAAAACAGCAACACATCAAATGCTGATGAGCAGTTCAACCTGTTTTTATATACCAGAATGAGCAATGGTGTTCTTTATTATGGCAAAGGAACCTTAGCTGAATTTCTTGACTTTAATACAATGGAATCTACATCTTTATGTAATATACCTAATTGCAACCATATGACATCGCAATGCCTTGTAAGTGCACTCGACAACAGTGGTCAGCTTCCTGTAATATATAATAACTGTGCATACTATTTCAGCAACTACTGGGGAACAATTACAAATGATGAAGGGTTACGTGCATATGACCTTAAGGCGACAATTCTAAAATACGATTTTAATAAAATGGAAATAAGCAAGGTAACACAGATAGAAGGATATATGGCAAATGAAGATGATGGTTCATATCTAATAGGAAATGAATATTATTTTACAACAAACAATGGAGAGCCTTACTATGACGAAGAGGGTAACGTATCAGGCGGAGGAAGCGGCGGTCAGGCGAAGGTTTACAGTATCAATCTTGATACAGAAGAAGTAACAGATTACGGAGAAGTGTTTGAATACAAACCCGACAGCAAAGTATCCACACGCACAAGAATTTTCGGAAAAGACGGCGACAAGCTCTATCTTGTGGTCAGCAGAGTTACAACTTCAATGATATGCACAGAAAAAATATATTCGTTTGATACAAAAACTCACAAGATAGAAGAAGTATGCGATGGTTATGCGATATGTGCAGGTGACGGATATATGGTTTACTATTCAGTTAACGGAAGCTTTGAAACCTTCGATCTGAGTGGACGTGATGAAGAGTTTAAAATGTGGTTGAAAGACACAAAAACAGGTGAAGTTATAGAAGGACCCGTTATCGGATTTGATTATCAGCACGTTTCAATATTTAATAACAAGGTGTGGTTTGACGGCACGTGTTATGATATTGCTACAAACAGGGTTGAAAAAGTAACTGATCTGATAAGCTCAAGCGTTCAGGGAATTTATGATAATCATTATATCATATCGGGCTTGACTGCAGGAAGA
>SVNM01000081.1 GCA_015066875.1 Ruminococcus sp. | reverse complement strand
ATCGCAGAGAAATATCTGATAATGAATACAGAGGGCGAAATAACAGGAGAAATTATATGGGAGGAAAGCGGAAATCTCTCGGATATAGTGCGCTTTTCCGACGGAAGAATTATGTGCAGAGTAAGCGATAAAAATCAGGAACGGTTTTGTGATTTCAATATGGAGACTATGCAGTTCGGTGATTACGACTGCTCTGTTCCCATAAGCGGAATAATGTCTGTCGGTACAGGCGGATATCTTGCGTATATAAGCAACGATACAGCTGTTTACGGACTTAACACCAACAATACTCTTGAGAAAACCATTGATTTTGTCAGTTCGGGCTTTACAGGACTATCAAAGGTAACTGCCATTGCGGGCGGAGACTTTATCTGCTGTGACGGACAGAAGATAGTGCGTCTTTCGGTTCGTGATACGGAAGAATATGCACAGATAGAGGAAATCACCATTGCGGTTGCTGGAAATTATGAAAATATTAAAGGAGCAATTGCTGAATTCAACGCTGAGAGCCTTAAATACAGAATAAATGTGAAGGACTACTCCGAAAGCTATGAGTACAGTGCGGAAGGACTTAACAGCGCCGTAAAAGATCTTGAAATGGACATAATAGCAGGTAAAATACCCGATATGGTATGGCTCGACTCCAACGAGATATACAAGCTTTCATCAAAGGGAGCGTTTGCCGATTTATACAGCTTTATGGAGAATGACAGAGTATACAAAAAGGAGGCGTTTCTGCCGAATTACCTTGAAGCTGTAGAAACAGACGGCAAGCTGTATTCCATATCCGACACGTTTATGATATGGACCATTGCTACAAAAGCTGATATTACAAAAACTCAGCACTGGAGCTTTGATGAGTTTACAGAGGTTTACAACAGTCTCCCCGAAGGCATGGCGCTTTTTGAAACGGGCAATAATAAAGAGGGAGCACTTTCGCTTCTCACCCACAACTGTTCAGGATTTGTGGATTATGCAAATCACACCTGTAATTTTGATTCACCCGACTTTATAAGAATACTGGAGTTTGTTAATCAGTTTCCGCTTTCAAGGGACGAGTTTTCTGAAAGAAAGTCATGTCGCAACGATACCGCACTTCTTGAAAGTATGTATATAATGTCGTTCAGAGACATAAACAAGCAGAAACAGTGTCTTTTCGGCGAGGATATAACCTTTACAGGCTATCCCGGTGATAACGGAGCGGGCTCTATGCTACTTCTTACAAATCAATTTGCAATTTTAGAGAACTCTTCCAAAAAACAAGGAGCATGGGAGTTTATCCGTACTTTTTTTGATGACGAAAGATATGGTCAGATGGACGGCATACCCGTTACGGAAAGTGGTCTTGAAAAAGTAATGGCAGAAGCCCTTGAACCACCCTATTATTTTGATGAGACTATGGGAGGCCAAAAAACTTTTATGAACGAAATTGCTCACGACTGGAGTACAAATCAGGACATAAAGATTACTCCTATGACGGAAGAAGAACGTAAGCGCTATGAGGAATTTGTCAGAAGCGTGAATACTGCTTCATCGGGAAATTTTGACAGTGTTGTATACAAAATTATAAACGAGGAGACCTCAGCATATTTTGCAGGTGAATGTTCAGCGGAAAAATGTGCCCAGCTGATTCAGAACAGAGTCTCAATAATGCTCAGCGAACAGAGCTGACAATAAAATCCCGTGCAATTGAAATCTGCGTCAGAAATAAAAAATCCCTCGGAACTCCGAGGGATTTCATTTGGTACGGGTGACAGGACTTGAACCTGCATACCTCACGGCACCAGAACCTAAATCTGGCGTGTCTGCCAATTTCACCACACCCGCATATATCTTACGGTTAATAATTATACCACAAAATTCAAAAGCTGTCAAGGAGAAAATACCTGTTGATTTAAGAGAGAAGATGTGATATAATAAAGAAAAAACGGAGGGAATAAATATGAAAACAATAGCAATAATCGGAGCAATGCCTTCAGAGCTTGCTGATATAAGAAGAATTCTCGGCGAGGGCGAGGTTAAACGCATATCGGGCTTTGAATTTCACATAAACGAGTATAAGGGCAGAACACTTGTAAGCGTATGCTGTGGAATTGCCAAGGTAAATGCGTCGGTGTGCACACAGGTTATGATAGATAATTTTGCTCCTGACTGCGTAATAAACTGCGGAATTGCAGGCGGAATGAACAGCGACGTAAAGGTATGCGACATTGTTGTATCAGACGAGGTTCTTTCCCACGACCTTGACCTTCACTTTTTACAGGACTATCCACCATACTGCGGAATTTTCAAGGCAGACAAGCGTATTATCGAAAAGACAAAGGAGCTTTGTGCAGAGCGTAATATAAACTGCTTCACAGGAAGAATAGTATCGGGCGAGGCGTTTATCTCTGACAGCAAGGTAAAGGCAGAAATCCAGCAGAAGTTCAATCCCTATGCAGTTGATATGGAAAGTACGGGAGTAGGACACTGCTGTTTCCTTAACGAAATGCCCTTTGCAAGCGTAAGATGCATTTCAGACAACGCAGACGATGAGGGAGCAATGTCCTTTGACGAGTTTGAAAAGATTTCAGCAAAAATCGTCGCAGAGCTTGTACTTGACCTGAGTGCACAGCTGTAACAGGGGAGAATGTTTATGAAGAAGATTACAGCACTTTTAGCTTCGTTATTGTGTCTTGTGTCGGCTGTGGGAAGCGTATCTGCCGATTCTGAAACATACACAATCAGACTCCGCTTTGACATCACCGAGTCGGAAGGAGTTAGAAAGATTGATGACGACATCGTACTTATAGACAGGGAGTATTTTGAGGAAAATACAGTATATATTCCCACACAGGTATATGTAGAAGACCCTGAGGCAAAGGTTTATGCCATAACAGCTATGTGGGGCTCAGACCTTGAATTTCTTTATCCTGAAAAAGTAGATGATCCCGCAGTTGAGGGAAATCCCTTTACATACGGAGTAATGAATGCTGACGGAACATATACAACAAACAGCAAGTATAGAACAGTTACTGCCAACAACGAAAGGGGACTGAGCTGTTACTATCAGACAGCTTATCCTGAGCCTTTAGAGCTTTTGGGTGAGAAATCCGACAGCTATCCCTTTGCGGAATTTGAAACAAATGTTGTAAAAGACAGCAGAATCCCCATATATACACTTTATTTCAATACAAAGGAAAATCCCGATCCCGAAACAGAGACATACTGCACAGCTTCATATGTAAACGAGGGCTCTATAATTCCGCACACTGCTCAGATTGAATACAGCACTCTTACATTTATTATCGGCGAGGATACAATTCTCGGAGATATGAACTTAGACGGTAGAGTTACTCCTACCGATTCGGCACAGGTGCTCTCGATTTACGCGGACAAGGGTTCAGGAGCCGACATTGAGATCACTCAGGCACAGATGCTTGCGGGAGATATCAACGGTGACGGCGCTCTCACAGCAACGGACGCTGCGGAGATTTTAGCCTATTACGCATACAGCTCCACAACAGGTTCGCCGTTAAGCTTCAGAGAGTATCTCGACGCAAAACTATAATAATAGTAAAATAAGTGAAAATCAACTGAATTGTTCATATACAGGGGCGGATATTATCCGCCCTTTTGATATCTTCGGGAGCTCCGGGAATATTATGTCATATCATTTAATCCGTTTACACAATGTTTCCTCAGATATCATTAAATATTAACAGAATAACTGTTATAATTTAACTGTATGCAGATGTGGCTGAAGAGCCTTTCTGCCGTTATAGCGAAGGTTTCAGCGGATAATGTCTGCAAGACAGACAGCCGGCTTTTCTGACCGTTAAAAAGCCGTAAAGTTATTATTCGCCAACGGTTAAAATTTAAAAGGAGGACCTTTCGTATGGACGCAATCAAAAACTTTTTCAACAACCTTCTGGATTCTGTTCCGGACATTCTCTTTGCAATCTTACTTCTTATTGTAGCATTTATTGCAGCAAAGATTGTAAAGTCAATCGTAATGAAGCTTCTTAACCTTATCAAGCTTGATAAGATTTCAGCTAAGACAGGCATCAACGCTGAGACAGCTGAAAGTGCAAAGAAGTTCATTGCTAAGCTCGCTTACTTTGTAACATTCCTTCTCTTCCTTCCCGGCGTGCTTGACAAGCTCGGAATGAGCAGTGTTTCAGGTCCCATTTCAGGACTTGCAGATGACTTCATCTCATTTATTCCCAAGCTCGTTTCAGCCGGAATCATTCTTGCAGTAGGTCTTTTTATTGCCAAGATCCTCAAGGACCTTCTCCTTCCTTTACTCAAGGCTACAAAGATTGATGCTCTTCAGGCAAAGACAGGCATCAAGGTAACAGAAAAGACAGCTCTTTCAAGCATCATCACAAACATTGTTTATGGCTTTGTAGTACTTATCGCACTTACATCAGCTCTTGATCAGCTTGAAATCACAGCTATCTCAGGCCCCACAAATGCAATCGTATCAACAATCTTTGCATACATTCCCGATGTACTCGGAACAATCGTAATCATTGCAATCGGCGTATTTGTATCAAATCTCGTTGCAGGACTCCTTGAGGGACTCCTTGCAGGCGTAGGCGCAGATACACTTATCGAGAAGATCACAGGTTCAAACGAGAAGAACGTATCACTTTCAAAGATTATCAGCACAATCGTTAAGTACGTAATGGTAGTAATCTTCATCGTACAGGGCGTAAACGTACTCGGACTTTCAGTACTTACAAACATCGGTGCAACAATCATCGCATTTGTACCTACAGCACTTGTACTTGCACTCATCGTTGCAGGCGCACTCTTCGCAGGAAGCTTCATCGAAAAGGCAATTGCTAAGAAGTTCCCTGAAGCAAAGGCAACAGCATTCATCGTAAAGATGGCAGTATATGTAGTTGCAGGCTTCCTTTGCCTCAGCCAGCTCGGCATTGCTAAGACAATCGTTGAGAGCACATTCATCCTCATCGTTGCAGCAGTATGCGTAGCATTTGCAATCGCATTCGGTGTAGGCGGTAAGGCATTTGCAGCAAACAGACTTGCAAAGCTTGAAAAGAAGATTGACAGCACAGACAAGGCTGAATAATTCTGAATTACATAATCAAGGACGGTGATAACACCGTCCTTTTTTTATTTAATACATATCTGTAGGGGCGGATGCCCACGTTGTCCAACTGTACACGTGGAATTTGTAGGGAAGGTTATCCCCGACGTTCCTACACATATGGAAAATGTCAGAATAATCCGTTGCCGAAAAAAATTTATTGACAAAATCCCTTTAATGTGATAAAATGTTAATAAGTTTATGAGGAAAATGAATGGTAGCGGTCAGAATTATAATAAGATGCGGTACTTTTCACCGGTAAGCTGAGATTTATACCGAAAGGCTGGAATTTTAAATGAAAATCGGATGCGTAAAAGAAATCAAGAACAATGAGTTTCGTGTGGGACTTACCCCTGACAACGTCAAGGCTTATGTCGCGGCAGGCCACCACGTATATATTGAGTCCGGTGCGGGTATAGGTTCGGGCTTTGCAGATACAGAGTATGTTGAAGCCGGTGCTTCGCTTCTCGATAATGCTCAGGAGGTATGGGCTCTTGTTGATATGATGATTAAGGTTAAGGAGCCTCTTGAAGAAGAGTATGCATATTTCCGTGAGGGACTTATCCTTTATACATATCTTCACCTTGCAGCAGACAAAAAGCAGACAGAGGCTCTTATGAAGGGCGGAGTAAAGGCTGTTGCTTATGAGACAATTCAGGAGACTGACCGTTCACTTCCTTGTCTTGCTCCTATGAGCCAGATTGCAGGACGTCTTTCCATTCAGGAAGGCGCAAAGTATCTTGAAAAGAAGTTCGGCGGTGTGGGAATTCTTCTTGCTGGTGTTCCCGGAACTCCCAAGGCAAATGTTGTTATCCTCGGCGGAGGTACTGTTGGTACAAATGCCTGCAAGATTGCCGTTGGTATGGGCGCAAACGTAACAATCCTTGATATCAGCCTCAGACGTCTTGAAGAGCTTGACAATATGTTCGGCGCACATATTCAGACACTTGTTTCAAATGATTCAAATATTGAGAGAGTTCTTAAGGAAGCAGACCTTGTAATCGGTTCAGTTCTTATCCCCGGTGCTTCAGCTCCCAAGCTCTTCAAGAAGAAGTACCTTTCAGAGATGAAGGACGGAGCAGTTTTTGTTGACGTAGCTATCGACCAGGGCGGTTGCGGTGAAACATCAAGAGTTACAACTCACGACGAGCCTGTTTACATTGAGGAAGGCGTTGTACATTACTGTGTAGGAAATATGCCGGGTGCAGTTCCCAGAACAAGTACAATCGCACTTACAAATGCAACACTTAAGTACGGTCTTGAAATCGCAAAGAATGGTCTTGAAGAGGCTGTAAAGAGCAATGCGGTTATCGCAACAGGCGTAAATGTTTACGGCGGAAAGCTTGTAAACAAGAACGTTTCACTTGCACACGATATGGAGTACACACCTCTTTCAGAACTTGTATAAGGGTGAGTCTTGGCAGTAATCTGCATTTCAATAGTAAATTAAATCTTAGGGGCGGAGAGTATCCGCCCTTAATCATATCAAAATAAATAAAAAGGGGGAAAAACAATGAAAATTCTGATGATTGGCGGTACAGGCACAATCAGTATGGCAATCACAAAGCTTCTTGCAAAGAACGGAGAGGAGGTCTATCTTCTCAACAGAGGAAGCAGAAGTGCAGAGCTTCCCGAAAATGTGAAGGTTATCAAGGCTGACATCAACAACGAAGCAGAGGTGATTTCAGCTATTGAGGGAATGAGCTTTGACTCTGTCTGCGAGTTTATCGGCTTTGTA
>SVNM01000016.1 GCA_015066875.1 Ruminococcus sp. | reverse complement strand
TATGGGGCTGAAATTAAAACTTGAAAGTTTTAGGAAAGGAGTTTGAGGGATAACCCTTTTTCAAAAGGGTTTCCCTCAATATACTCATATATTCTCCTATAAGAATACCACCGTTACTTATGGGAGCTTTTTAATATTCTTATGGGCGAAAGTACCTACATAAAAGGCGTGGGACTGTAGAAAATGCCGAAACGCAGTAAAAACAGGAGAAAATGGGCGTGTATGGTTGACTTTGAATGAGAAAATGTGTTATAATATTAGGGTATTTTAATATCTATGAAAGGTTTTGTTTATATGAAAAAATTAATAAGTGCATTAGCAGTTGCTGTTCTTTCAGCATCACTCTTTACAGGCTGTGGAAGTGAGCCCAAGGCAAATACAGTCCACTCAATAGATGACCTTGCAAATAAGACAATCGGTGTTCAGCTGGGAACTACAGGCGATATTTTTGCAGAGGATATCGAAGGCGCTACAATTGAGCGTTACAACAAGGGTGCAGACGCTGTACAGGCTCTTAAGCAGGGCAAAATCGACGCTGTAATCATTGATAACGAGCCAGCAAAGGTTTTCGTTGAAAAGAATGAAGGACTTCAGATTCTCGAAGAGGAATTTGCTGTTGAAGAGTACGCTGTAGCAATCAAGAAGGGCAATACTCAGCTTACAGAAGATATCAACGGAGCTCTTGCAGAGCTTGAGTCTGAGGGAGTTCTTGCTGAAATTCAGAAGAATTGGATCGGCGATGAAGCAGGAAGCAATCCTTATGAGAGTCCTGAGGGTACAGAATATCCCAACGGAACACTTGTAATGGCAACAAATGCAGAGTTTCCTCCTTACGAGCTTGTTGAAAACAACGAAATCGTAGGCTTTGACGTTGATATGATGAGAGCAGTATGCGATAAGCTTGGCTATGAGCTTAAAATTGAAAATATGGCTTTTGATTCAATAATTGCTTCCGTTGATTCGGGCAAGGCAGATGTAGGCGTTGCTGGAATGACAGTTACTGAGGACAGACTCAAGAACGTTGATTTCTCAGATCCTTACACAACAGCTACACAGGTAATTATTACAAGAGCTGACTGATTTCAATAAATACTGAGGCTGTTTTAAATGACAGCCTCTTTCAATTCTGAAAGGAAGTGAAATCCGATGGAGTTCATCAATAACTTCAAAGACTCATTTTACGATAACTTTATCAAAGATGACCGCTGGCAGTATCTTACAGACGGTCTTATGAATACGCTGATTATAACATTTCTTGCAGTAATAATGGGAATGATACTCGGCTTTATAGTAGCGATTATCCGTGCAAGCCACGATAAGACAGGCAAGCTTGGATTTCTCAATTTCATAGCAAAGCTTTACCTTACTGTTATAAGAGGAACACCTGTTGTAGTTCAGCTGATGATAATCTACTTTGTAATATTCGGTTCGGTGGATATAAACAAAATCCTCGTTGCTGTTCTGGCATTCGGACTTAATTCGGGAGCCTATGTTGCAGAGATAGTACGTTCGGGAATAATGTCGATCGACCAGGGACAGTTTGAAGCAGGCGCAAGTCTGGGACTTGATTACCGCAGTACAATGATAAGCATAATACTTCCTCAGGCATTCAAGAATGTTCTTCCCGCCCTTGCAAATGAGTTTATCGTGCTTCTTAAGGAAACATCTGTAGCGGGATACATAGCAATTGCCGATCTTACAAAGGGCGGAGATATTATCAGAAGCCAGACATATGAGCCGTTTCTGCCTCTTATAGCAGTAGCGCTTATATATCTTGTAATGGTAATGTTCCTCACCAGCCTTGTTACAAAGCTTGAAAGGAGACTTGCTGTAAATGATAAGCGTTAACAATCTTAATAAGTCTTTCGGAGAGCTTCATATTCTCAAGGACATAAACGAGACCATAACCAAGGGTGAAAAGGTAGTAATCATCGGACCTTCAGGCTCAGGAAAAAGTACCTTCTTAAGATGCCTTAATCTTATGGAAATCCCCACATCAGGAACAATTCTTTTTGAGGGCAACGATATAACAAGTGCAAAGCCCAAGGAAGTAAACAAGCTGAGACAGAAAATGGGAATGGTATTCCAGAGCTTCAACCTTTTTCCTCATCTTACAATCAGAAAGAATATAACACTTTCGCCTGTAAAGCTGGGGCTTATGACAAAGGAAGAGGCTGACGCAAGAGCAGATGAGCTTCTGAAGAAGGTAGGTCTTTCCGATAAGGCAGAGCAGTATCCAAACCAGCTTTCGGGTGGACAGAAGCAGAGAATTGCCATTGCACGCTCACTGGCGATGAATCCCGATGTTATGCTTTTTGACGAGCCCACATCAGCTCTTGACCCCGAAATGGTAGGCGAGGTTTTAAACCTTATGAAAGAGCTTGCCGATGACGGAATGACAATGGTAGTGGTAACTCACGAAATGGGATTTGCCCGCGAGGTAGCTTCAAGAGTGATTTTTATGGACGAAGGAAGAATAATGGAGAGCGCTCCGCCTGACAGATTTTTCGAAAATCCGGAAAATCCCCGACTTAGAGAGTTTTTATCAAAAGTATTATAAAAAAGCAGGGAGAAAGCTCCCTGTTTTTTTATTTTCAATAGAAATTATGAGTATAAATAAAAAAATTTGTTGCAATTGAATATGGTTTGTGATATAATATATGTAGTTGTTTTATGACAGTATTGCTCTGAAATAATCAGAGTAAAATGAATTTTTGGAGGTTTCTTATGGCAAGAACAGTAAAAGAACTTATGGATATGATCAAAGATAATAATATCCAGATGATTGATTTCAAGATTGTTGATATCAACGGACAGTTCAGACACGTTACAATTCCCGCAGAGCAGTTCTCAGAGTCAACTCTTACAGAGGGTATCGGCTTTGACGCATCAAACTATGGCTATGCTGTTGTAGAGAAGAGCGATATGGTATTTATCCCTGACCTTGATACAGCTCTTGTTGATCCCTTCTGCGGAGTTCCCACATTATCAATCACAGGTAATGCAATGGTAATAGATTATCCCGAAAACCGTCCGCTTGACCAGTATCCCAGAAACATCGTTCAGGCTGCTGAAAAGTATATGCAGGACACAGGCATTGCCGATACAATGCTTATTCTTCCTGAGTTTGAGTTCCACCTTTTTGATAACGCAGGCTGGTCAGTAACTCCTGAAAGAATCGGTATGTATGTAGATACATCACAGGCTTACTGGAACAGCGAAACAGAAGGCAAGGGCTGTGTAGTGGCTCATCAGAAAAACTACCACGTTGCAAAGCCTTTCGATACATCATATGAGTGCCGTTCAGAAATGTGCCTTGAAATGCAGAAGGCAGGAATTGCAATCAAGTACCACCACCCTGAAGTAGGTGCAGGCGGACAGTTTGAGATCGAGCCTATGCTTGGCAAGATGTCTGATATGGCAGACGCTACAATGATGATCAAGTACATCATTCACAACACAGCTATGAAATACGGCAAGGTAGCTACATTTATGCCCAAGCCTGTTTACGGCGAGGCAGGAAACGGTATGCACGTTCATATGCTCCTTATGAAGGACGGCGAGCCTGTATTCTCAGATGACAACGGCTACTCACACCTCAGCGAGACAGCTCACTACTTTATCGGCGGACTTCTCAAGCACATTTCATCACTCTGTGCAATCACAAACCCCAGCACAAACTCATTCAAGAGACTTGTTCCCGGATTTGAAGCACCTGTAACAGTAGGCTATGCAACATCAAACAGAAGTGCGGTAATCAGAATTCCCGCATACGCAAAGACACCTAATCTCAGACGTTTCGAGATCCGTAACCCTGATGCAACCTGCAACCCCTATCTTGCATATGCAGCAATCCTTATGGCGGGTCTTGACGGCGTAAAGAACAAGATTGATCCTCATGCAAACGGCTGGGGTCCTTATGACTTCAACCTCTACAAGCTTTCAGATGAAGAGAAGGCAAAGCTTTCATCACTTCCCACAACTCTTGACGCAGCTCTTGATGCTCTTGAGGCTGATCACGACTACCTCACAGAGGGCGGAGTATTCCCTGAGCATCTTATCAAGAACTTCATCGCAAACAAGAGAAAGGAATGTTTTGAGTTATCAAAGATTCCTCACCCTGCAGAGTTTGACAGATACTTCAATCTTTAATAAAACAAGGGTATCGCATAGAAATATGCGGTACCCTTTTTGTATATAATGCGAAATATCATTGACTTTACTGAGAAAGTATGGTAATATAATAGATATTTGTGTTAAGGAGACATTTTTCAATGAAAATAACGGTTTTAAGCGAGAATACTTCGCTTAGCGACGATATAGACGCGGAACACGGGCTTAGTCTGTGGATAGAAACTGAAAAGCATAAAATAATCTATGATATGGGACAAAGTGATGTGTTTATCAAAAATGCCAACGTGTTGGGAGTAGATTTGTCACAGGCGGATATGGCAGTGATTTCTCACGGACATTACGATCACGGTGGCGGACTTGAACACTTCCTTGAAGTCAACAGCAAGGCTGATATATACATAAGCAGAAGGGCTTTCGGAGACTATTATAACGGAAGTGAGAAGTATATCGGACTTGATAAAGCTCTTGCAGACTGCGACAGACTGATATTTACAGATGATAAGCTTGAGATTGATGACGAGCTCAGCCTTTGTTCATTCAATGACGCAGAGCTTGATTATCCTGTAGAGCCATTTGGTCTTAACAAGAAAGAGGCTGGTCACTTCTATGCAGATGATTTCCTTCACGAGCAGTATCTTGTGATAAATGAAAACGGCAGAAAAACAGTAATAAGCGGTTGCTCGCATAAGGGAATACTCAACATAGTGAAATTATCAGCGCCTGACGTTTTTGTGGGAGGCTTTCATTTTATGAAGCTTGACCCGTTTTCGGCAGATAGGGAAAAGCTATCTGAAATCGCAGAGGAGATGCTTGAGTACAAAACTGAGTACTATACCTGTCACTGCACAGGCACAGAGCAGTTTGAATATCTGCGTGTAATAATGGGAAACCGTGTTCGCTACATAAGTGGCGGAGCAATAATTGAAATATAAAAAAGCAATCCCTGTGGAGTCTGTATAAAGACCTCACAGGGATTTTTGTATTTAAGGTTTAAATCAAAGGGAGATGTGGTAGATAAAAGCGTCAGCGGAAATGCCTGAAATTTCAAGAAAAGCGTTTTTATAGGCGGTCAGCTGAGCTTCATAGACCATATCGAGATTATCGCCGTCAAGATTTGTTTTGTAGTCGATAATGTGCCATTTTCCCTGAGAATGAAAGGCAACGTCGATAACACCGTTCCATATTACCGGAGTTCCGTTTTCGTCCGGTGATTTATAGGCAAAGGGAATTTCGCAGAGAACCTCATCAGCGCTGAGAAGAGTCTTGAGAATATCCTGTGGAAGTCCGTTTTTCTGCTCAAATCCACCGGAGAGCATAACCTCAGAAGCCTTTAGAATACGTGCGCGGATAAACTTGCTTGTGCACTGATACTGATTGCAGACAATATCGGTTATGTCCTCAGGAGCAAAAGTCTTGCGTGAGGTAACAAGAATTTCCATAATCTTATGCACCATAGTACCCATAAGCGCTGAATTATATCTTTTTTCTGTAAGAGGCTCTGTGCTTTCAGAGTCATCATCAGTGTCAGACTCGGCAATTTTCGTTTTCAGCTTGAGCTCGCTTGGCTTTTTAAGAGCATAGCAATGCTCAAAGGATTCTGACTCACCTGTTACAGAGCTTTTTTCAGCTTCCGCATAGAGCTGTTCAGCTTTGACAGAAGAACGCACAGGCTTTGAAGCGGGTACAGCAGATGACAAACCATAAGCCTTAAAAAAGTCACATTTTATATAGTTCAGAAGGGGATTCCAGGGTGAAGACAAGCTTTTTTCGCCATCTGAGTTGACTTCCTCTGCTACAATAAGAGCATTTTCAGCTCTTGTAGCACCAACATAGAGCAGTCTCAGCTGTTCAGCGTCGAGAAAAACATGTTCTTCCTGTTGCAAATCGGGATATAGGTCAGTTTTTACAGCAGAGAAATTGTCAGTTTCAAGTCTGAAAATGTGTGTTTCTGCACCGTTTTCGCCGTAGGTTACTCTCTTTTCGGGCGGAAATCTGTAGATATTCGGGTCAGCGAGAATAACAACAGGAGCCTCAAGGCCCTTTACCTTATGAAGATTTGCGATATGCACCCTGTCGGCATTTTTTATAAGACTGAGACTGCGCTCCTCTGAGGAATTATAAATAAGGTCATTTATAAATATTGCACCGTCTACAGCAGATGAGACCGCTCCGGAAGCCTCTGCCGAGCGGAGAAGCTCAAGAGCAAAATAGCAGTAATCGAGATTTAAAGCTCCCGTATCGCCAATAATTTTCATATCATCGAGAATTCTGCAGAAAAGAGCGGAAGGGGTAAGATTTGATGAATCAGACGCAAGAGATGAAAACTCAGAAATGATTTTTTCGATATATTCTTCATCTTTGAGAGCGTTGGAATTATCGTAGTAAAGACCAAGCCTGAAGCCCTTTGCATAAATGCGGGCAAGCTCATTGTCAGTAACAGCGAAAACGGGATTTTTCAAAGCGCAGTAAAGAGCCTGAGTATTATTTATATCGGAAACAGCAAGCATAATCTCGGAAACAGCCACAAGAGCGGGACAATCGCCGAAGATAATTTTTCCCTCGATTTTTACAGGGATATCAAGTCTGCCGAGCACATCTTTGAAAACACCGAGACTTGATTTCTGGGGAGTAATAATCATAAAATCCCTGTACTGAAGCTCTCTGAGCAGTCCGCTTGAACGGTCCTTGATTTTAAAAGCGGGGTTATGCACAAGGTTGAGGATTATCTGTGCTGTTTTGACACAAGCGTCCACCTTGTTGTTTTTGGAATTGGTAACAGTATACTTGAAAACTCCGCCGAAAGAGTCACCGGACTCATCTTTCACAGCTTCTGCAGGGATAGGATAATACTTGCTCTGATACTGGGTATCGCAAGGTAGCAATGGAGAAAAAACACGGTTGAACCAGTATTTGAGGCTGAGTGATGAGCGGAAATTTCTGCTTAATCTTAAAACCTTACCCGCACCGTTTTCAAAGATACTGCGGACTCTGATAAACGAGCTTACATCGGCAGAGCGGAAGCGGTAGATAGACTGTTTCGGGTCACCAACAATAAACAGCGAGCCTTTGCGTGGAGCGCACTTGCTCCAGTCGGCAACGGGATTTTCAGCGGAAAGGTAGAAGAAAATCTCCGACTGAAGAGGATTTGTATCCTGAAACTCGTCGATGAGGTAATAGCTGTGACGCTTGCTTATGTGACTGATGAGCAGACCATCTTTTTCAGCGTCATTTTTCAGCATATCACGCAGGTAGAGAAGATAGTCAAAATAGCTGAGTGAGCCGTTTTTCTTAAGCTCATCAGTAACAGCATTGCAGGCAGAAACGATAAAATCCACAGAATATGAGTATTTCATTTCAAGAAGCCTGCTGTAAGCGTTGTCTGTATTTTTCAGGTCCAAGGTGTAATATGAGATTTTACCGCTTTTGAGGACATTGGGGATAAACATCACAGAGTTCATAATACCGATATTCTCAGGAGCGCTGAGAATTCTGTATCCGTCAAACTCCTTGAGAATATATAGCACATCGGAAAGATTTGAATTCCAGCTTCCCTTAATCTTATTGAATTTCTGCTTAAGCGTCCTGAGCATATCACCGTACTTATCCGATTTCATTTTTGCAGATGTATAAGTAACTTCAGGATGATTAATAAGCTTATCAAGAGTGCTTATGAGAGTTATCTTTTCCTGTGAAAGAGTGGTATCAATATCATATGAAGTTGGTTTAGGATAGACTATATCCGTATGTCTTACCTCTGCAACAGAGATAAGTGAGCTTACAAAAAGCTTATCGGCATTGTAGTTAAAAGCACGGAAAAGCTCTGCTTTTTTGCGGAGTACTTCTCCGTATTCACCATTAATGATACGAGAGAATTCCTTGTGATAGACAGTGGGAATATCCGCGTCTGAAAGGAGGCTTGAGGAGGAGGGTACTCCCGCCTCATTGGGGTGTTCGCTGATAATCATATTGCAGAAAGAGTCTATAGTACCCATAAAGCAAAGGTCAATATTCATAAGAGCTCTGTTGCAGAGTCGGCGGATTTCCTCGTCCTTATGGTTTTTGCTTTTATCCGCAAGAGCCTTGCTGAAACGGCTTTTAAACTCACCTGCGGCAGCCTTAGTGAAGGTGATAGCGCAGATTTTACTTACATCGATTCCTTTTGAGACCATAGCTACCATACGCTTGACAAGAGAGGTAGTTTTGCCTGAGCCCGCACTTGCCTCAACGAAGAAATTTTCATAGATCTCGTTATTCATAAGCTCACGAGCCTGTGAATCTTCATCGAAATTATTAGCAGTCGAAAGACTCATTACACATCACTCCTTTCGCAGTCAACAGCATTACAGGCAGAAGCAAGTCCGCAGTATTTACAGCTGTTTTTATATGAGGGAAAATCGCAGTTATCAAGGGCATTTTTGAATTTGCAGAGCAGATTATCAAGAGCCTTCCTTGCACTGTCGTTGTAATCAAGCTTTACAGTAACGTTATTGCGAAGATAGCGGTATTCTCCGCCAGAGACATCATAGCCCTGTTTTTCCAGCATATAGGCATAAATAAGCACCTGAATACAGCTTACGGGGTCGTTATTAATGTGGGTGACTTTTCTGCCTGTCTTGTAATCAGCAATGAGGATTTTTCCGTCTGAGGTTTTCTCAATACGGTCAGGCTTTCCGAAAAGAGTAATACCGCTTGGGTGATCGGCAGTATAATACTCCTCGGCGGAAATCACCTGGTTGCGCGGATCATTTCTGAACGCATTTGTGAGTATTTCAATGAATTCCACCCTTAACTTCTGGGCGTCTGCGCTGTATATGGGAGGTCTTACAGCGAAGAATTCATCAAGTCTGCGGTAGCCCTCAGCAATAAAATCTGCTTCGGAGAGCTTTTTTTCGGCAAGAAGCTCCATAAGACCGTGAACTATAGTACCAAGTTCTCTTGCGCTGATAACCTCAAAGGGATCGTCGCAGTCGGGCTCATTCAGACCGAGGATACGGCTGAGGAAAAATCTTCTGGGACAGGAAAAAAACTGCTCAATAGCTGTAGGCGAGAATTTAGTTTTTACCACTGCAGAGGACTTGGCTGAATCCGAATCTGAATCCGAGTCCGAATCCGAGTCTGAATCTGAGTCTGAATCTGAGTCCGAATCCGTCTTTGCAGTGACGTATTCAATGCTGAGTCCTTCGTTATAAGCCTTGCCGATAAGGCGGGAGGCGGAAAATTCCGAAGCAAAAAACGGAACGTCCTCAAAAGCCTTGTCAATAGTCTCACCATCGGGATATTCACCGTTGATTTCCTTAAAGAGCTCATAAATAACCGATGAAGCATTATCTTCCTTAAGGTCGGAAAGCATATAATCCGAATAGGAAACAGTGATATCGTTATCAAGAGCACAGGCAGTTTTTATAAGTGAAAACAGCTCGTTTTTTCTGCGGTTTATTTTTTCGTAGGAGGTGTACATCTCTCCGCCGTTTTCAAAGAGGAGATAATCGTCATCAAGAATAATATGATTTTCGCTGGGAGTACCTGGGAAATCAGACGAGCCCAGTCCGAGAATAAAGAGATTTTCTCTGATTGATGTGACAGCATTTCTGAAAGAGGTAATATGCAGAGCTCCGTCACGGCTGTTTTCACTGCAGACAGATATAGAAAGGGCAGTTGGGATAATATCTGTGCCAAGAGTGTTTTCAGAGAAAAGACTGTAAGAATCAATAGCGTCGCAGATAGCGTTGCGGGCAGAGCGGTCAATTCTGTCCATACTGTTTTTTCTGATGACAGAGTAATTTCTGATAATATAGGAAAGTCCGTTTTCGAATTGCGAGAAAAGCTTTTCGGTCATTCTGAGGATTTCAAGCTTATGGTCGTCGGACACAAAGCTTCTGAAATTGCTGATTTTTCTTTTGTTTGAGTCTGGGTCAAGTGAAAGTCTCAGCGAGCCTGCTGTTTCGATAATCTGTCTGAGAATATCCGCAGAAAATCCTTCGCAGTCTGAAAAAAGTTCAGCCACAGCCTTTCTGTTGAAGAAACTGCTGAAAATGATATCATTGAGAGAGTCAATACCGTTATACCCTGTAGAGTTCCATATGTTGAGCAGTCTGAGAAGGGAAGCGGGATAAGAGTTAGTCACGGGAATTCCGCAACCGAAGGATACAGGAATATTATACTTACAGGAAAGCTCGAAGAAAAGCTGAGCGTAGACAGAAGGACTTGAAACAGCTATGGTACAGCTGTCAAGAGGGATATTATTTTTCAGAATGTAGTTAAGAGTCGCCTCCGCTTCGTTGGAAGCACCGTAAGCGCGGAAAAATCTGTCTGCGTGAATTTTATATTGTCTGCTTCAGCAAGCTCTGCAACAGAGGTTTCCGAGTAATTACCACCTGAAACAGTATCAAGAAGCTTTTTTTCAAGGGGAGTAAGCTCTGCTTCGGCAAGGCAGAAGAAATCGCCCTCTATAACAGCATTTTCCTTTATAGCAAGTCTTATAAGCCCGATATTGTCAATGCATTTGTTTTTTTCAAGCAGAGCCATATACGAGCGATAAACGTTAAATACGGCAGTATTCTTTTCAGCAAAAGTTCCTTTGAGAATAGTCGCCTCAAGAGTTTTTTCCTCATCGCAATCCGCAAGCATTCTCACAGAGTTTACAGCTTCAGCAAGCAAAGCCGAGTCCTCATAACCGCACGAGCCGAAATAATCATTTTCAGATGAAGCAGACTGGATAAGAGACACAGATTCATCAAAAGAGATTATTCTTTTGTCTGTAGGCTTTCCACAGCACATAAGAGCGTATTCCGCAAGCTCAGCAGAGCCCATAATACGAAGAGCAAGGGTGTTTTTTCCTTTGCGTGCAAGAGTTCTGAGAAGCTCGGAACCATTCATAGAGGGAGCAAGTATAAATTTATTACGCATAACAAACCACCTTTTAAATAACGGGAATAGATACAATAATTGTATCATTACAAGCGAGGTTTTGTCAACAGAAGTATGAATATTCAGCGTAAAAATACAGCATTGACTTCGGGTGATTTCAGAGATAAAGCAGAGGAAAAAACTTAATGGTCAAAAGCACCTATAAAGAGATACGGGGATTGTATGAAATAACCAAAGTTGAATATTTTGTTAATAATCTGTTGTTAGAAGATTTGAAATATGGTATAATAGATAAAATGTCGATTTATGACAAATACAGCAAACGGAGAATTATTGATGTCAAAAAAACTGCAGGGAAACATAATGCTTCTTGTAACCGCTCTTATCTGGGGCTCGGCATTTGTAGCACAGAGCGAGGGTATGGATTATGTAGAGCCTTTTACCTATAACGCAATGAGAACATTGCTTGGGGGAATTATCCTGATCCCCATAATAGCGATTTTCAGAATAAGCGGTAAAAGGAGCGGTAATCAGACAAGAGAGCGTGCTCCGCTGAAAACGACGGTAACAGGCGGTATATGTTGCGGAGTAATTCTGTTTCTTGCAAGTTCATTCCAGCAATGGGGCATAACAATGACAACTGCGGGCAAAGCAGGCTTTATAACGGCGCTGTACATAATCATTGTGCCCATATTAGAGCTTATTGTCTACAGAAGAAACAGGGCAATGATATGGGTATGCGTAGCTGTGGCGACAGCAGGCTTTTATCTTCTTTCCATAAAGAGCGGATTTACAATCGGAAAGGGAGATTTACTCGTACTGTGCTGTTCACTGTTTTTTGCGGTGCACATAATGGTTGTTGACTGTTTCAACGAAAAGAATACAGATGGAATGTTAATGTCGTGTATTCAGTTTTTCACAGCGGGAGTCCTTATGCTTATCGGAATGATAATTTTTGAAAATCCGCAGATTGACAGAATTCTTGATGCAAAGTATACCATACTGTATGCGGGAATAATGTCAAGCGGAGTAGCCTACACTCTTCAGATAATAGGTCAGCGTTATACCGATCCCACATCGGCAACACTGCTTATGAGTCTGGAATCGGTGTTTGCAGCGTTATCGGGCTGGCTGATACTGAACGAAAAGCTCAACGCAAAGGAGCTTACAGGATGTATCCTGGTATTTACAGCAGTAATTCTCGCACAGCTGAAAATGCCCTGGGAAGGCAAAAAAATCGGAACGGAGAAGAAAAATGAAAAAACATCTTAGCAAAATTATTTTTGCATTGATAGTCGTGGCATTTACAATTGCCTGTGCGATCAATGCACCAATCGGAGAAGCGGTAGGCTCGCTCTGGTCACTGCTTCCGCCGGTAGTGGCAATCGGACTTGCACTTATTACCAAGGAAGTATATTCCTCACTGTTTATCGGAATTCTCGCAGGCGGAGCAATCTATGCGGCATCGTCCTCATCAGGCTTCGAGGGAATGTTTACAGCTGTTATAAGCGACGGACTTATTGCAAATCTTTCAGACAGCTATAACGTGGGAATTCTTATATTCCTTGTAGTGCTCGGAATCATAGTAGTTCTTATGAACAAAGCAGGCGGAAGCCGAGCATACGGTGAATGGGCAGCAACTCATATCAAATCAAAGGTAGGCGCAAATCTTGCCACCTTTGCATTGGGAGCACTTATTTTTGTAGACGACTACTTCAACTGTCTTACAGTAGGCTCAGTAATGCGACCTGTAACAGACAAGCACAAGATATCACGTTCAAAGCTTGCATATCTTATAGACGCAACAGCAGCTCCGGTATGTATCATAGCACCTATCTCCTCGTGGGCAGCCGCAGTAAGCGGAACAGTAGAAGGAGTAAATGGAATCCAGCTTTTCATCAGCACAATACCGTACAATCTTTACGCACTGCTCACACTTCTTATGGTAGTATATGTTTCCTGTACAGGACTTGATTTCGGACCTATGAAGAAGCACGAAGAAAATGCTGCAAACGGTGACTTATTCACAACACGCAACAAGGTTTATGACGAAGACGACAAGCCTTCACACACAAAGGGAAAAGTTCTTGACCTTGTACTTCCCGTACTTATTCTTATTGTACTGTGCGTAGTAGGAATGATCTACACAGGCGGATTCTTCAGCGGAGCAGGCTTTGTAAACGCTTTTGCTGACTGTGATGCGTCATACGGACTTTCACTCGGCTCAATGGCAGCACTTCTTATAATTATCGTCTACTATCTTGCAAGAAGAGTGCTTACCTTCACTGAGTGTACCGATTCAATTGCAGCGGGCTTCAAGCAGATGGTACCCGCAATAATCATTCTTACATTTGCCTGGACTTTAAAGACAATGACAGGCTTACTTGAAGCAGGTCCATTTGTATCGGGAATAGTAGAAGAAGCAACAGCAATCAGGATTCTTCTTCCTCTTATTCTTTTTGCAGTAGCAATCGGACTTTCATTTGCAACAGGAACATCATGGGGAACATTCGGAATTCTCATTCCTATTGTTACAGGCGTATTCGAGACAGAGCTTGCTAACGTAAGCGGTACAAGCGATATACCCTCAATGGTAATCATCTGTATTGCAGCATGTCTTGCAGGTGCTGTATGCGGAGACCATTGCTCACCTATTTCAGATACAACGATTATGGCTTCAACAGGAGCACAGTGCGATCACGTAAACCACGTATCAACACAGCTTCCCTACGCAATGCTTGTAGCGGGAGTAAGTGCTGTGGGATACCTTATTTCAGGCTTTGTACAGAACGTATTTGTAGTTCTGGGAGTATCTTTAGCACTTATGCTTGCAGTACTTATTACAATCCGTGCAGTAACAAAGAAAAAGAGCGCATAAGCATATAAACAAAGGGCAGACTTTACAGATACGGTCTGCCCTTGAATTTTGATGAAGAGTTATAGTGAAGCTAAAAATATAGCGTCTGCAAAGAGTAATGCAGACGCTTTTTTGATTGGTATGATAATGAGTCAGTATTTCTGTAATGGGGAATCACTTTTTACTGCCGATTTTCTCAACCTTCATAAGATTTGTAGTACCCGAAACGCCGAGGGGAACACCTGCAGTAATAACAACAAGGTCGCCGTCCTCAACAAGACCGCGCATTTCAGCAGCCTCAACAGCGGTATCGAAAAGGTCGTCGGTATTGGTTTTCTCGTCGATGATAAATGGCATAACACCCCAGCTCATATTCATCTGACGGCATACAACATCGCTCATAGTACAGCCGATAATAGGACAATCGGGACGATACTTGGATATAAGACGAGCAGTCTGACCGCAAAGGGAAACAGTAATAATAGCCTTTGCATTGAGGTCATGAGCAGTAGTAACGGTAGCGTGAGCGATAGCTTCGGCAACAGAGCTGTTAGTCTGAGCACCTCTTGAAGAAAAACGATGTCGGTAGTTGATATTTTTCTCAGTAGTTTCAGCAATAAGAGCCATAGTCTTGACAGCTTCAACAGGGTAAGCTCCCGCAGCAGTTTCACCTGAAAGCATAATAGCACTTGTGCCGTCGTATATAGCGTTAGCGACATCGGTAATTTCGGCACGTGTAGGACGAGGATTAGAAATCATAGACTCCAGCATCTGAGTAGCGGTAATAACCTGTTTACCTGCATTATAGCCCTTGTGGATAATTTCCTTCTGAATAGCGGGAATCTGCTCAAATGGAATTTCAACGCCCATATCTCCGCGGGCAACCATAATACCGTCGGCAGCTTCAAGGATTTCGTCTATATTTTCAACACCGTCGAGGTTTTCGATTTTAGCGATAATTCTCACATCAAACCAGCCGAGACTGTGAGTGAATTTTCTCAGGTAATTGATATCCGCAGCAGTTCTTACAAAGCTTGCAGCGATAAAGTCAAAGCCCATTTTAGCACCGAATTCAAGGTCATTCATATCACGCTCGTTGAGGTAAGGCATCGAGAGTTTTACACCGGGAACATTGATTCCCTTGTTGTTTGAGAGCGTACCGCCGTGAATAACACGGCAAACGATATCAGTGCTTGTTACCTTTTCGGTAAGAAGCTCAATAACGCCGTCATTAATAAGGATACGTGTGCCGATTCCCACATCTTTGGGGAGTTTTTTGAAGCTGATGCTACCGATTTTATCGGTACACTCAACATCCTCAGTAGTGAGAGTATAGGTATCACCATCAAAGATTTCAACGGGCTTATTATCCTTGAATTTTCCCAGTCTGATTTCAGGACCCTTTGTATCAAGCAGAGTAGCTACAGGAAGACTGAGCTCATTTCTGAGTTTTTCCACCATTTCAAAGCGCTGTTTATGGGTATCGTAGTCGCCGTGAGAGAAATTGAAGCGGGCAACATTCATACCTGAAATCATAAGTTCACGCATAATATCAACATTATCGGTAGCGGGACCGATAGTACATACAATTTTAGTTTTTCTCATAAATTAACTCCTTAAAACGGGATGTGAGCAATCGGCTGAAGAAGGTAATCAGTCGAGCTTTTTCAGTTTAACGTGGCTTGAAGCGATTTTCTTTGTACCCACCTTGTCGAAGGCGATTTCCAGCCAAACGTCATTGCTTTTTTCGGTAACTGAGAGAATTGTTCCGGGACCGAAAATATTATGTCCGACTCTTTCGCCGGCAGTATACTGAGTAGTATTACCTGAAATAATGCCGGAATGCATTTTATTTCGTGCAAGCTGTTGCTGAAGCGAAGCAGAAGAAACAGCGGTAACAGACTTATCTGAAAGCGATTTTGAAGCAGAGCAGTTATCGAACTTATCAATACGTTCTCTACCCATTTCACGCATAAATCTTGAAGTTATGTTACGCTGGGTCTGACCATAAAGAAGTCTCTGTCCGGCACTTGTAAGGAAGAGGTGCTTTTTTGCACGTGTAATGGCAACATAAGCAAGACGGCGTTCTTCTTCGAGGTCCTCCTGACTGTCAAAAGAGCGTGAGCTGGGGAAGATACCGTCCTCAAGACCTGTAATGAACACGTTGTCGAATTCAAGTCCCTTAGCTGAGTGAACAGTAAGCAGAGTAACCTTGTCCTCAGAGCCGTCATCGCGGTCAGCTTCGGTATAGAGGGCGATTTCCTCAAGGAATTCGTTGAGAGAGGGCTCTTCCGCCTGATTTATGTAGGAAACGATAGTAGAGCGTAGCTCCTGCACGTTTTCGATTTTTGTCTCGCCGTTATCAAGGGTTTTAAGGTAGTCGAGATAGCCTGTAGCATCGAGGAGCTCATCAAGGAACTCATCAAGAGGCATATTCTGAGAAGCCTCAAAAAGATTTGTAAACATCTCGGCAGTGCTTTTCAGCTTTGAAGTTTTCTTGGAAAGCAGAGGATAATCCTCGCAATTAATCATAACCTCAAGGGGAGAGATGCGAAGGTCACGGCTGATATCGAGGATAATACCCACAGTAGAGTCACCGATACCGCGCTTTGGCTGATTGATAATGCGTTCAAATCTCAGCCTGTCGTTAGGATTATTGATAAAGCTGAGGTAAGCCGTAACGTCCTTGATTTCTGCACGGTCATAGAATCGCATACCGCCGTACACACGATAGGGGATACCCTTTCTTACAAGAGCACGCTCTATAGCGTTTGACTGAGCGTTCATACGGTAGAGAACGGCATTGTCAGAGTATTTCTGCGAGTCTTTGTAATTCTCTTCGATTTTGCGGGCAATGAAATCTGCCTCATCGTCCTGATCGCAGGCCTTATACCAGAAGATCTTTTCGCCTGTCTGACCGCTGGTCCAGAGTGATTTTTCCTTACGTCCGCAGTTATGGCTGATAAGCGAGTTTGCAGAATCAAGGATAGTCTGGGTAGAGCGGTAATTCTGTTCAAGGCGGATAACCTGAGCCCCGTCAAACTGATGTTCAAAGCCGAGGATATTCTCGATATTAGCGCCTCTGAACTTATAGATACTTTGGTCGTCGTCACCCACAACACAGAGGTTTCCGTGAACCTGAGAGAGCATAGAAACAAGGCGGAACTGAACGTGGTTTGTATCCTGATACTCATCGACCATAATATACTTATATCTGTTCTGATATTTTTTAAGGATATCGGGGAACTGGGAGAAAATTTCCACAGTAAGAACGAGAATATCATCGAAATCTACAGCGTTTGCAGCCTTCATACGCTCCTGATAGTGAGCATAGAGCTTAGCGATAATTTTCTTTTTATAGTCCTGACCAGCGTCCTCGCGCATCTGAGCTGGTGATATCATTTTATCCTTAGCAAAGCTTATTTCGGAAAGAACAGCTCTGGGAGCAAACTGTTTTTCCGAAACATCGCACTCAGCCATAACGCTTTTCATCATACGCTGGCTGTCGTCGGAATCATAGATGGTAAAACTGCTTGAATAGCCGAGGCACTCTATTTCACGGCGGAGAATACGCACACATGCAGAGTGGAAAGTAGCAGCGTTTATATTGAGGGCGTCCTCACCGAGCATAGCATTAAGACGCTCTTTAAGCTCAGCGGCAGCCTTATTAGTAAAGGTAATAGCGAGGATATTCCAGGGACTTACGGGATTAACGGCAACAATATCCCTTAGGGTATCGAAGTCATCGGTTTTGCCCTCAGCGAAATCGTTAAGGAAGTCGATATCCGCCTGAGAGCCCTGATAAGAATCGTCATAGAAAGCATTGCCGAAGTTTATCATATTAGCAATACGATTGACAATAACGGTAGTTTTACCGCTTCCCGCGCCGGCAAGAACGAGCAAAGGACCATTAACGGTAAAAACTGCAAGCTGTTGCATATCGTTCATTCTGCTGAAGTATTTTTTCAGTGCAGACTGTTTAGCCAAAGAAAAAGAATTATACATCATAGAACCTCCGTAAAAAATGAGATAAATGTTATAAAGTATTAAAAATATACTGAATGTAATAAAAGATTAAAATGACAGATAAAATTATTTCTTCAAGTATATTATATCACAAAATGAAAATTAAGAAAAGAGGTTTATTCATTTTAAAATAATTAATTTTCTAATTTTGGCAAAGCTATTGAAAAAAGGAAGAAAAACGTGTATAATATATAATGGATTTTTATGTGAAATTGAAACTGAAAGGAAAATCGGTATGGATATAAAGGAAACAGTTATTGCATTGTCTGAAAGCTATGGAGCTTCAGGCAGTGAAAACGGCACTGCTGAACTTGCGGTAAAGATGCTTGGAGAGTACTGCTGTGATGCTCAGATAAGAAACGGCAACGTAGTGGGAAGCTTCGGAGAATATAAAGAGGGCGCACCGTTGCTTCTCATAGACGCTCATCTTGACCAGATAGGAATGATAGTGTCATATATAACCGACGACGGATTTATCAAGGTGGGAAATCTCGGCGGACTTGACAGACGTCTGCTTCCTGCACAGCAGGTTGTAATTCACGGAAAGGAAAGGATAAAGGGAGTAATCTGCTCTGTGCCTCCACATTTATCATCAGGAGAGTCGGCTGTGCAGAAAATAGACGATATAGCAATAGATACGGGAATGAGCAAGGAAGAGCTTGAAAGCATTGTATCTTTAGGAGACTCCATAACCTTTGATGTAAAGTGCAAAGAGCTTCTGGGCAACAGAATAACAGGCGGAGCTCTTGATGACAGATGCGGAATTGCCTCAATTCTCTATGCTCTTGAGCTTCTTGAGGGAGCAAAGCTACGCTACAATGTAAAGGTGCTTTTCTCGGCACAGGAGGAGCTTGGCGAGCGCGGAGCAAAAATCGGAGCATACGAGATAAATCCCGATGAAGCCATAGCCGTAGACGTAAGCTTTGGCTATACAGTAAGCGAAACCGAGCATAAATGCGGACATCTTGGCAAGGGAGCGATGATAGGAATATCTCCGTCATTATCCAGAGAGGTGTCTGACGGACTTATAGAATGTGCCCAGCGGGAGAATATCCCGTATCAGCTTGAGATAATGAACGGACTTACCTCAACAAATGCAGACCGTTTTTCAGTAAACAGAGAGGGCGCAAAGGCATGTACGCTGTCTATACCGCTGAGATATATGCATACTCCTGTAGAGGTTATAGATATTGAGGACGTAAAGCTCACAGGTAAGCTTCTTGCGTCATATATAAGGGAGGCTGAATGATGATGAAGGAACTTCTCAAGGAATTATGTCTTCTTAATGGTGTCTCAGGCGATGAAGGCACGGTAAGGGAGTATATCATTGAAAAAATAAAGGACCTCTGTGAGTACAGAACAGACAATCTTGGAAATCTTATCTGCTTAAGAAGGGGAGCAAAGACTCCCGAAAAGAAGCTGATGGTTTGCGCTCATATGGACGAGGTAGGTATGATAGTAACCTCTGTAAGAAGCGACGGAACTCTTACTTTCGGCACAGTAGGCGGAGTTGACGCATCTGTAATAATCGGCAGACAGGTAAGAGTGGGAAAAACACTTCTCAGCGGAGTAGTAGGTTCAACAGCAATACACAATCTTTCATCTGAGGAGCGTGAAAAGTCTCCTAAAACAGACAGCCTCTACATTGATATCGGAGCTACAGACAAGGCAGAAGCTGAGAAATATGTAAAGCCCGGCGACTGCGTTTATTTTGATTCAGAGTATGTAGAGTTCGGCACAGGAAAAATCAAGTCAAAGGCAATAGATGACCGTGCGGGCTGTGCAATGATGATAAAGCTTATGCAGGAAGAGCACGAATACGACACATATTACGTTTTCAATGTTCAGGAAGAGATAGGTCTGCGAGGCTCAACAGTATCGGCATTTTCGGTACAGCCTGACATAGCAATAGTCCTTGAAGCCACAACATCAGCGGATATTGACGGAGTTTCAGGCGCAAAGAGAGTCTGCTCGCTGGGAAGCGGTCCTGTAGTATCCTTTATGGACCGCAGTACAGTGTATGATAAGGAGCTCTACAGACTTGCCTTTGAAACGGCAAAGGAGCTTGATATACCTGTTCAGACAAAGACAATGATAGCAGGCGGAAACGACAGCGGAGCCATTCATATCAGCGGAAAGGGAGTAAGAACAACAGCAGTATCTGTTCCGTGCAGATATCTTCATTCTCCCTCCTGTGTGATAGCCTATGAGGACCTTGAAAACTCATATAAACTTGTAAAAGCAATGATAAAAAAGGTAACAGCCATATGATAAGACTGATAACAGACGAAAAGGAATTTGACAGAGAGCTTCTGCTGAAAACCCTCAGCGGAAGCAAGATGCTCTCATACGTAAAGGCATATGGAGTAGACTATGATTTCTGCCGTTTTTACGAGGTAACCGACTACGGCGACGGCAGAGGCTTTATGTTCATAATAAACTCAACGCTGATAATCTGTACAGACGGAAAACTTAAGGTAACTGAAGAGCTTGAAATGTTTGTAGAAATGAACCTTCCCTTCAGAATTGAGGGTAGCCGTGAGGTTCTTGAACAGCTGAGCAAATCAGAGCATTATCAGGTTTTGGGAAGAACCATATTCGAGCTTGTGCCCGATGAAAGCGTGGAAAGCTTTGCCGAGGAGTACGTGGACTTCAATCCGAAGCTTACAGATGTATATGAAATACTCAGCGAGGGATTTCCGAATATAGCGGATTTCTCACTGTGGTACACAGATACCTCCCACAGATGCCGTCACGGAATAAGCAGAGCATTTATCTACAGGGGCTGTACAACAGCGTCTGTAGCGTTTGACATTGACAATCGTGTTCTTATAGCTCAGGTAGCGACAAGGATAGCGTCAAGAGGAAGCGGATATGCAAGAGAGTTTCTTAAATGGCTTGCGGGATTTTTCAATAATCTCGGCAAGAGAGCATATCTGCTTGCACTTGATGTGCGTACAAGCTTTTATAAGGAGATAGGCTTCAGAGAGGTTGAGCGTGAGATAGTTCTTGAGCGAAAGGATATCGAAAAGGAAAGTATTTTGAAAGGAAAATTAGCAGATGAACAGTAAAATCAGTGAAATATACAATATTGATGAAAGAATAATGGAACTTGGTGAAAAGGCAGAAAAAAGCTGTGCGGAGAGCTTTGAGAGAATTTCCGGAACAGCCGAGTATAACGGAGCAAAGGTGCTTAAGGCGTTTGCAGACAACAGAGTAAGCGAGCCTTGCTTTTACGGCTCTACAGGTTACGGCTACGGAGATATAGGCAGAGAGACTCTTGACAAGGTCTATGCACAGGTACTGGGAGCAGAGGACGCTTTGGTGCGTCACAATTTCGTATCGGGAACACACGCGCTGTCTGTAGCTCTTTTCGGAGTTTTAAGAAAGGGCGACAAAATTGTTTCCATCACAGGCAAGCCTTACGACACTCTTGAGGAGGTAATCGGCATAAGCGGAGAAAAGGGCAACGGCTCACTTATGGATTACGGTGTTGAGTACGGACAGGTTGACCTTAACGAAGACGGCACGGCAAAGCTTGACGAGATTACTGAAGCTGTCAAGGGAGCTAAGGTAGCCTACATACAGCGTTCAAGAGGATACTCGTTAAGAGGAGCTTTCACCATAGACGACATAGAAAAGATGATTCAGTCTGCAAGAAAGGGCAACCCTGACGTTATCGTAATGGTAGATAACTGCTATGGAGAGTTTGTTGAGGACAGAGAGCCTACACACGTAGGCGCAGATGTGATAATCGGCTCGCTCATAAAGAATGCAGGCGGAGGAATTGCCCGTACAGGCGGATATATTGCAGGAAGAGCAGACCTTGTAGAGCTTTGCTCATATCGCCTGACCTGCGTTGGAATGGGCAAGGAGGTAGGCTGTACGCTTGATATGAACAGAGAGATGTTTTTAGGACTTTTCTTTGCTCCTGATGTAACAGCAAACGCCATAAAGACAGCTACCTTTGCAAGCGAGCTTTTCACAATGCTTGGCTTTGAGTGCTCGCCCTCAAAGGACGAGAAAAGAGGCGACATCATTACCGCAGTAAAGCTTGGCGATGAAGAGCGTCTTTGCGCATTCTGCCGTGGAATTCAGAAGGGAGCTCCCGTAGACTCATTTGTAACCCCTGAGC
Source organism: Ruminococcus sp. (assembly GCA_015066875.1). Taxonomy (GTDB): domain Bacteria; phylum Bacillota; class Clostridia; order Oscillospirales; family Ruminococcaceae; genus Ruminococcus. Next base: position 17,760 of record SVNM01000016.1, on the reverse strand, counting down.
CCTGGGATATGCCCGGCTATAACAGCCAGGTAATAATGGCAGCGGGAGCCTTTACAATGGGAGCTTCAATAGAACTTTCAGCCGATGCTCCTATAAGAGAGCCCTATGCCGTATGGATGCAGGGAGGCATAACATACACAAGCGGAAAAATCGGCATAATGCTTGCGGCACAGGAAATGCTTGAAAAGGGACTTATAGCTCTTTAAAATGTTACAAAACAGCATTAAAAATCACAAATATATTACAGAAATAATACAATTTCAAGGAAAACGGTAATTATGTGGGTGCGGTTGTTGACTTTTTGCTTAAATGCTGATAAAATAAGAATGATATAATGTATCATAAAATAGGTAAATAATAGTTTGATAAAGGAGGAGAAGTTTTGAGCGAGCAGAAAATCTGTTATAACTGTATGGAAAAATATGAATCGTACAACAGCGTATGTCCCCATTGCGGATGTCCCGAAGACGCTTCATATAATCCTATGTACATAGCTCCGGGGACTATACTCCACGAAAGATATATAGTAGGAATGCTCAAGTCATATAACGGCGAGGGCGCAACCTATATAGGTATGGACAAGGTAATAGGAAGTAAGGTACTTATACGCGAGTATATGCCTATAAATCTTTGTACAAGAGTAAAGGGCAAGCCCATAATAAGCGTAAACTACAATAACCTTGCAAAGTACAAGGCATTTATGGCTGAATATACCGAGCTTAACAAGTCGCTTGCAAGACTGAGAAGCAATACAAATATCAATCCCGCCATTGATATGTTTGCCGAGAATAATACAACCTACACAGTGTTTGAGAATATCGAAGGAGTAAAGCTTCTTGAGTATCTCAAGCAGAATGCGGGAATGCTCAGCTGGCAACAGGTAACAAAGCTGTTTCCGCCACTTTTCACAACAATCGGAATTCTGCATAATGCGGGAATAATCCACAGAGCAATAAGCCCCGATACAGTGTATGTAACAAATAAAGGCGAGCTTAAGCTTGCGGGCTTCTGCGTATCAGCTGTAAGAACAGCAAATGCAGGACTTGAATATGAAATTTTCAGAGGCTATGCGGCTCCTGAGCAGTATTCGGCAAGCAGCAGCAGCCGTCAGGGTTCGTGGACAGATGTTTACGGAGTATGCGCTCTGCTTTACAGAATTCTCACAGGCTGTATGCCCACAGACTCGGTAAGCAGAAACCAGCACGATCAGCTTGTTGAGCCTTATGAGCTTAACAAGAGTATTCCCCGTCACGTTTCAAGAGTCATTATGGAGGGTATGAACCTTTCAGGCAGAGACAGAATACAGACGATCACAGAGCTTGTAACAAAGCTTTTTGAACAGCCTGCCGAGCCTGCACCTCTTTATCGAACAAACGACGCTCCGCAGGATAACAGCGGAAATGGCGGATATCAGAACGGCGCCGGCAATAACAATTATCAGCATCAGGCTCCTCAGCCACAGCCTCAGTACGACGATGAGTATTACGATGACAATAATTACGACGACGGCTATGATGACGAGGAGTATGAAGAGGATTACCGCTATGAAAAGGTAACCACAGTAGACAGGATAAAAGTTCCGATCATTATAGGAATACTACTGTTTGCCATACTTATGATAATTGCCGTAGTATTCCTTCAGATGTTCTCAAAGGAGGACGACGCTGATACAGGAAGCTCGCTTGCATATTCATCATCTATGACAGATAATGTTGTAGAGGGAACAACCGAGCCTACTACGGAAACAACAACCGAAGCCTTCAACAGCCTTATGTTTGACCTTAAGGGCAAATATTTTGAGAATACAAAGGAAAAGTATAAGGATTACTTTACTCTTGAGGCTGTATTCGAATTCAACGACGAATACAAGAAGGATCAGATTTTTGAGCAGAGTATCGAGCCCGGTGCTCCGTTCAATAAGGGTGACAAGATAACCGTAAAGGTCAGCAAGGGTAAGGAGAAGGCGGAAATTCCTGCATTTGAAGGACTTACCATTGCACAGTATGAAATGTTGCTTGAAGAGGCAGGAATCGAGAACTATTCAAAGGTTCCCGAAAAGACAGCAACATCAGGCAAGCCCGATACAGTAACTTCAATTGAGGTTAACGGAAAGCCTGTAAAGCCCGGTGATATCTTCAGCAATGCTTCAGGCAGTGACCTTGTAGTATATTATCTTTCAGCAGATGCGGTAATAGTAACGACTACAACCACAACAACTACTACAACTACTACCACAGCTGAAACAACAACTACAACAACTACTACAACCACAGTGGCACCTCCGCCTACAGAAGCACCTACAGAGGCTCCTACAGAAGCTCCTGCGCAGGGCGAATACGGCGACCAGACTCCACAGGCGTAATAAAACAAAAAGCACTTCAGAAATGAAGTGCTTTTCTTTTACCATATAAAGAGAAGCTCTCTCAGAAATCTGAGAGAGCTTTGCGTTTTATAATCAGTTTGTCTCAAGAGCCTTAAAAGCGTTGTCAACAACCTTTTTATCGGGCTTTTTTGTAAGTGAACTGATAATGGGAACCTCAATGATTGAAACTATCATAGCCATAGCGCCTGCGTTGATAGGCGAGAGGATATTAAGGGGAAGATTAAGGTCGATAACAGCCTGTCTTACACCGCTGAAAGCGTCGAGGTTGAATCCGAAGAGAATCATATGTACAAGAGTAATACCCACACCTGTGCAGAAGCTTGTCCAGCAAGCAGTCTTTGAAGCCTTTTTCATAAAGAGACCGTACATAAATGGTCCGAGGAATGAACCTGAAAGAGCACCCCATGAGTAAGACATAAGAGTTGAAATGGAAGCGTTCTTGTTGCAGGCAATAACAACGGAAATTACAAGGAAAACAGCGATAAGCACACGCATTACAGTGAGCTCTTTTTTACCTTCAAGTCCCTTTACTCTTGGCTTGATAAGGTCGTTTGTGAGCGTTGAACTTGAAGTAAGCACCAGTGAAGAAAGTGTTGAAAGTGAAGCTGAAAGCACGAGAACCACAACGAGACCGATAAGGATATCGGGGAGAGCACTGTCGAGAAGTGCAGGAACCATAGCGTCGAATTCAGGCTTGCCGTTTGTGATATTGATGAGAGCCTTAGAAGTATCGGCAGAGTCTGTAGTACAATAAAGTCTCACAAATCCACCCATAAAATAGGAACCGCCGGCTACAACGAGAGCAAAGATTGTTGAAATAATAGTGCCCTTGAAAATAGCTTTTTCATTTTTGATAGCGTAGAATTTCTGAACCATCTGAGGAAGTCCCCAAGTACCGATAGAAGTAAGAAGAACAACACCGAAAAGGTTAACCGGATCAGGACCGAAGAGTGTGCCAAGATCCTTCTGAGACTCAATTTCAGCAAGCTGTTCAACAGCATTTGAAAATCCGCCCTTGCCGTTGAGAGTGCAAACAACAACAGCAATAATACCCGCCAGCATAATCATACCCTGGAAGAAGTCATTGAAAGCAGTAGCTGTATATCCGCCGAGGATAACGTAAACAGCGGAAAGCAGAGCCATAGCGATAATAATGTAAACATATCCGTTATCGCCAAGGTTGAAGACCATATTGAAAAGTCTTGAAAGACCGTTATAAACAGAAGCTGTATAAGGGATAAGGAAGATGAAAACGATAAGAGCCGAAGCAGTTTTCAGAGCTGTTGAATCAAATCTTTTCTCAAAGAAATCGGGCATGGTTTTAGCACCGAGGTGATTTGACATAAGTCTTGTTCTTTTGCCGAGTATGATCCAGGGGAGCATACTTCCCAGCAGAGCGTTGCCGACACCTATCCATGTAGCTGAAACACCGTAGCTCCAGCCGAACTGACCGGCATATCCGATAAAGACAACGGCGGAGAAATAAGTTGTACCGTATGAAAAAGCCGTAAGCCATGAGCCTACATTTCTTCCGCCGAGCATAAAGTCGTCAGCAGATTTTGTTTTTCTGGAGGTATAGAAGCCGATACAAAGCATAACAATGATGTATACGGCAAGAATACCGAAAGTAGCAGTCTGAGCGCCCATAAAAATAACTCCAATCCTGTGATACTGTAGGTGTATAAAGCTTTAAATCATTAAAGTCTAAACAACTGATATATATTTTATCACAAAACAAATAATATGTCAATAGGAAAAGAAATATTTTTATATTAGTAATAAATATAGGGAATACTCCTTGCAATTATGAGAAAAAAATGGTATAATAAGTGTATCTATATTGAACGGAGGAATATCCAATGCTGACAGATATCGAAATCGCTCAGAATGCGAAAATGAAAAAAATAAATGAAATAGCCGTTGAACTTGGAATAAGTGAAAGCGATCTTGAACCATACGGTCACTATAAGGCAAAGCTTTCAGAAAAGCTTTACTCAAAGCTTGCATTCAAAGAAGACGGAAAGCTCATACTTGTAACAGCAATCAATCCCACTCCCGCAGGCGAAGGAAAGACAACCGTCAGCGTAGGTCTTGCACAGGCAATGGGCAGACTTGGCAAGAAAGCAGTTCTTGCACTTCGTGAGCCTTCACTTGGTCCGGTATTTGGAATCAAGGGTGGCGCAGCCGGTGGCGGATATTCACAGGTGGTTCCTATGGAGGACATCAACCTTCACTTTACAGGAGATATGCACGCTATCACATCAGCAAACAACCTTCTTTGCGCAATGATAGACAATCACCTTCAGCAGGGTAATGAGCTTCAGATTGACCACAGAAGAATAATGTTCAAGCGCTGTATGGATATGAACGACAGAGCTTTGCGTGATGTAATAATCGGACTTGGCGGAAAGATGAACGGAGTTCCCCGTGAGGACGGCTTTAACATCACAGTAGCCTCTGAGATAATGGCAATACTCTGCCTTTCAACAGATCTTGCTGATCTTAAGGAGCGTATCGGAAACATACTCGTGGCATATAATCTCAAGGGCGAGCCGGTATTTGCAAGACAGCTTGGCTGTGACGGAGCTATGACAGCTCTTCTCAAGGACGCACTTAAGCCGAATCTTGTACAGACATTAGAGAATAATCCCGCATTTATTCACGGCGGACCTTTTGCAAATATTGCACACGGCTGTAACTCAATCAGAGCAACAAAGCTTGCGCTTAAGCTTGGTGATTACTGCATTACCGAGGCAGGCTTCGGTTCAGACCTGGGAGCAGAGAAGTTCTTTGATATCAAGTGCCGTTACGGCGGACTTACACCTTCCTGTGTAGTGCTTGTAGCAACAATCAAGGCACTTAAGTATAACGGCGGAGTACAGAAGGACGACCTTGCAAAGGAAAATATGTGGGCTCTTGAAAAGGGAATAGTAAACCTGAAAACACACATTGAGAATATGCATAAGTATCAGCTTCCCGTAGTTGTGGCAATCAACCGTTTTGCGACAGATACAGAGGAAGAAGTAAAGTTTGTTGAGAAATTCTGCTCAGACCTTGGAGTAGAGGTTTCAATGTGCGAAGTGTTCGCAAAGGGCGGTGAAGGTGGAATTGACCTTGCCAACAAGGTATGCGAAACAATCAGCTACTGCTCTGAGAGCGACGCTCCCTTCAGAAAGCTTTACACAAGCGAGGCTTCAATAAAGGAAAAGATCGAGACTATCGCAACCGAAATCTATCGTGCAGACGGCGTAACATACACAACACAGGCAGAAAAGGCAATCAAGGAAATCGAAGCTATCGGCTTCAGAGAGCTTCCTGTGTGCATTGCAAAGACACAGTATTCACTTTCGGATAATCCCGCACTGCTTGGCAAGCCCAAGAATTTCAAGATAACAGTACGTGACGCAAAGCTTTCATCAGGTGCAGGCTTTGTGGTAATATATACAGGCGACATTATGACAATGCCGGGACTTCCCAAGAAGCCTGCAGCTCTTAATATCGACTGCGACAACGACGGAAATATAACAGGACTTTTCTGATGGAAAGAAAAATGATAAGGATAATTACGAAATCACGTGAGGAAACTGTTGAGCTGGGCAAAAAGCTTGGCGGACTTCTTAAAAAAGGCGATATGATAGCCTTTCTGGGAGGCCTTGGTGCAGGGAAAACAGCATTTTCATCGGGAATTGCCCTTGGACTGGGACTTCACAGGGCAGAAGTGAGCTCACCGACCTTTTCGCTGGTCAACGAGTATGCCGGCGACCACATAACTATGTATCATTTTGATATGTACCGTATTCAGACGGAAGAGGGACTTGAGTCAACGGGATTCTTTGACTATCCCTTTGACGAGGGTGTTGCGGTAATCGAATGGTCAGAGAATATTATGGAGTTTCTTCCGAAGAACACCATATATATAACAATAAAAACGCTCAGCGAGAATGAGCGTGAAATCACAATAGAGGACGGTGGAAGATTTGCTGATACTTGGAATTGACACATCGGGAAAAACAGCATCAGTTGCGATTTTTGACACCGATACAGAGATTTTCCTCGGCAAAAGCACTCTTTATACGCAGAAAACACATTCACAGGTGATAATGCCGATGTGCAAGGAGCTTCTGGAGCAGACAGGAAAAGAAATGAAGGATATTGACCTTATTTCCGTCGCAGATGGCCCCGGCTCATATACGGGACTGAGAATAGGAGTTGCTGCAGTAAAGGCAATGAGCTTTGCTCTTGACTGCAAATGCTGCGGAGTCTCAACTTTAGAGGCTCTTGCGTACAACAATGTTGCATATAAGGGAACGATCTGTGTTATAATGAAGGCAAGAGGCGACCTTGTATATACCTGTAGCTATCTCAGCGACGGATATGCTCTTGAGCCTGTGTGCGAGGAAGCTATAATCAGCCGTGATGAGCTTGCAGAGTTTCTTGCATTTAATGGAGGCGAAGCTCTGTTATGTGGCGACGGAGCAGCTGACTTCTTCACGGATTACCGTTCAGCTTCACTTATAATAGCTCCGCCAATGGGAAGACTTCAGGACGCAGCGGGAGTATGTCTTGCGTCTGTATCCAAGAAGTATGTAACTCCCGAAGAGCTTGAGGTATCCTATCTGCAGAAGGTAAAAGCAGAAAAGGATCTTGAAGAAAAGAATAAATAAATCAACAGACAGGAGAGTTGAAAAATGATAGCAATAGGCTGTGACCACGCAGGCTGTGAAATGAAAGCGACAATTATAGAAGCTCTTTCAGCAAAGGGCTTTGAATTCAGAGATATGGGAACAAACGGCGAGCCCTGTGATTATCCGATAATTGCAGAGGCTGTATGCAAGGAAGTTCTTGAAGGTGGCTGTGAAAAGGGAATACTCATCTGCGGAACAGGAATAGGAATGTCCATTGCAGCGAATAAGATCAAGGGAATAAGAGCTGCACTGTGCGCCGATAGCTTCTCAACAAAGTTCACAAGACTCCACAACGATACAAACGTTATGTGTATGGGAGCAAGAACACTTGGTCCCGGACTCGCCTGTGAGCTTGCTGAGATATTCCTCACAACAGGCTTTGAGGGCGGACGTCACCAGAGAAGAGTAGACCTTATTACTGCTCTTGAGGAGAAGTAATCACACAATAAAAAAGTAGCAAAAAGCTCCCGATATTATCGGTGGTATTCTTATAGGAGAATATATGGGTATATTGAGGGAAACCCTTTTGAAAAAGGGTTATCCCTCAAACTCCTTTCCTAAAACTTTCAAGTTTTAATTTAAGCCCCATAGGGTGCACACAACAAGTAAGGAAGAAATCTAAGTATTTCTCTGTGTGTACCCTATGGGGCTTAAATTAGACTCAAAAGTCTTTGTAGGGGGTGTGGGGGAAACTTTCTTCAGAAAGCTTCCCCCACTAAATTACATATAAACTCCTATTAGACATAACTGTTAAACCACAGGACTTTTCTTTTACTGCTTTTCGGATTTATTTGTATTCTTCTTCTTTTTCTTCTTCTTTTTGATTTTCGGAATTGCATAAACCGAATCAAAGGGCTTTGCGTTGTTCTTATAGCAGATGTACGAATAAATGCAAATAAGAATGTAAATCGCACAAAGCACAGAAGAAATGATAATTGCGTTCTTGAACCACTTTGAGTCCTTGAACATCTTTGCTGCGTAAAGATTATACTTTGAGGGACTGCGCTTTACATCGGATACAGCTACAAGCTCCACAGTTGCAAGCTCCTCGCCCGAATATGTAAGCGTTACCTCGCCAAGTCTGTCGCCTCGCTCTACAGGAGCCTGTACAGTCTCAAAATCCCAAGTGATATCGTCCTTTTTGATAAGCGATGTGTCGATATCCTCATACCAGAGCACTGTAATTTCCTCTTTCGGACGTGCAAGAACGTAATCATTGCCCTCTGCAAGAGTTACGGGAATCTCGCCTATCTCAACCGTATCCGCAAGAATTACCTGATATGAGAAATTGTTGAATGCCCAGTTGAAGACTGCCATAGCATCGTCGAGATGATAGAACTGATTTTCGCCATCTGCGTCTCTGATAGGCGCCTTGAGCAGAACTGTAAGATAATTATTTCCGTCCTTGCTTGCCATTGCGATAATGTTTCTGCCCGCTGCGCTGAGGTTTCCTGTTTTGATACCCTTTGCTCCTCTGTAATAATACTCGCTTTCCTCGTCCATCATTATGTTGGAATGTTCCCATATCCACGCTGTATGGCTTTCGTGATTCTGTGGATTAGGCACTGATGGGTTATACTCTGCTGTTGAAGCAATTGTTGCAAAAAGCGGTACATCAAGAGCATACTGTGTAAGTGTTGCAAGGTCTCTTGCTGTTGAATACTGATTAGGATCGTACATTCCTGTAGGGTTTTCAAAATTTGTGTTGTCAAGACCAAGCTCGTCTGCTTTCTTATTCATAAGGTCCACAAAAGCGTCGATATCTCCGTCGCATACGTGATGAGCAATTGTCTGTGAAGCCTCTACCGATGAGGTAAGCATCATAGCATAGAGAAGGTCTGTAACTGTAAGAACATCTCCATCGTATATATCGGCATATCGCAGATCCTCCGGATACTCAATATTTGCAAGCGAAGCATAAACCGACTGGTCGATTGTTACCTCTTCAGTAAGACTCTCGCAGTTTTCGATACATACAACTGCTGTCATTACATTTACAAGAGGTCCGGGCATCTGTCGCACATCTGCGTTTCTCTCGTGTACAAGAACATCTGAATCAAGGTTGATTACTATTGCAGATTCGCTCTGAATCTGAGCCTTAAGCGGAAAATTTACTGCCGATGTGGCTATTGAATTTATAAAAGGGACTGTCAGGGCGACTCCCATAAGAGCTGATAAGATTTTTTTCATAACGACTCCTTAAAAATATTTATATTCATACATTACTATTATAACAGATTTCTTTCCATTTTAAAAGCCCTTTCAGAAAATTTTTTTCTCCTCTTTACCTTTTGCTTAAAATGTGGTAGAATATAATCAGATTTGTATTTTGCTTCGGGAGGTTTTTTACTTTGATTTATGTTACCGGTGATACTCACGGCGATATCTCTCGCTTTAAAGACCCTGTTCTGAAAAAACTCACTAAGGACGATATTCTTATTATCTGCGGTGATTTCGGCTTTTTGTGGGACGGCTCAAAACGTGAAAAGTCTGTATTACGTAAGCTTGCGGATAAAGAGTACACTATCGCTTTTCTTGACGGCTGTCACGAAAATTTTGATATTCTTGATAGTATACCCGTTACTGAGTGGTGCGGTGGCAAGGCTCAGATTATTTCGAAAAATATTATCCACCTTATGCGCGGTCAGGTTTATGATATTCAGGATAAGCGTATTTTCACCTTCGGCGGTGGTCACAGCCAGGATTACGATATACGTCGTGACGGCTCAAATTGGTGGGAGCGCGAACAGCCCTCGCATCAGGAAATTATTGAGGCTATACATAATCTTGATGAGGTCTCCAACGAGGTTGATTATGTTATAACTCACGAGCCTCCCGCTTCTCTCAAGGACTGTCTCGGCGTTGACGTTTTCCAGCGTCTTGAGGTTCACGCTTTCTTTGAGGATATCATCAAGGTTTGTACCTACAAAAAGTGGTTTTTCGGAAAATGCCACATCGACAAGCATATTCCTATAAAATTCTACGCGGTTTTCGATAAGATTTATCCGCTGAAATAATGTAAAAAGGCTGTGCAGATGCACAGCCTCGCTTTTTTATTACATTATTCTTCGTCAAGAAGTCCTATTCCAAGTATATCAAGGCTTTCCTTGTCTACTGTTGAAGGACACTCTGACATGAGCTCGCTTGCATTCTGTACCTTGGGGAATGCTGTTACATCACGGAGACTGTCGCACTTACACATAATCATTGCAATTCTGTCAAGTCCGATACCCATTCCGCCGTGAGGAGGAGCTCCATAACGGTATGCGTCTACAAGGAAACCGAACTTAGCCTGAATTTCCTCTTCGCTCATACCAAGAGCCTCAAACATCTTCTGCTGAAGCTCAAAATCGGTAATTCTCATTGAACCGCTTGAAAGCTCTGTACCGTTAAGTACAAGGTCCCATGCCTTTGCCTTTACCTTTGAAGGATCTGTGTCAAGATACTGAATACACTCGTCCATAGGCATTGTAAAGGGGTGGTGAGCTGCTACCCAGCTGTCGTTATCCTCGTCATACTCAAAGAATGGCATTTCTGTAATCCAGAGGAAGTTATAAGCGTCCTCTGGAATAATGTCAAGACGCTTTGCTGTAATCAGTCTGAGAGCTCCCAGAACAGAAAGAACTGTCTTGTTCTTGTCTGCACAGATGAGCACAAGGTCGCCGTTTTCAGCGTCTACAGCAGAGCAGATACGCTCTAAATCGCCTTCGCCCAGGAATTTCTTGAATGAGCAGTTTGCTTCGTCAGCCCAACGGATATAAGCGAGTCCCTTTGCGCCTATTCCCTTTGCATGGTCGATGAGCTTGTCTATTTCCTTACGAGTATATGTTGATGCGCCGTTCTTAACGTTGATTGCTCTTACAGAGCCTCCGTTTGCAATAGCGTCCTTGAAAACAACAAAGTCGATATCCTTGACTGTTTCTGTAATATCCTGGATTTCAAATCCGAAACGTGTATCGGGCTTATCCGAGCCGTATCTGTTCATTGCGTCTGCAAATGTAAGCTTAGGAAGCGGAAGAGGAATTTCCACATTGAGAACCTCTTTGAAAAGTCTCTGAACATAGCCCTCCACGCAGTTCTGAATATCCTCAGCGTCTACAAAGGACATTTCAAGGTCAACCTGTGTAAACTCAGGCTGTCTGTCGGCACGAAGGTCCTCGTCTCTGAAGCATCTTGCAAGCTGGATATAGCGGTCATAGCCCGAAATCATCAGAAGCTGTTTGTAAATCTGGGGTGACTGGGGCAGAGCGTAGAATTTACCCTTGTGAACTCTTGAAGGGATAAGGTAGTCTCTTGCTCCCTCAGGAGTTGATTTCATCATCATAGGAGTCTCGATCTCAAGAAAATCGTTCTCGTAGAAGTACTCTCTTGTAACCTTTGCAATCTGATGACGCTTTATAATATTCTGCTGTAAAGGAGCTCTTCTCAGGTCAAGATAGCGGTATTTCAGTCTGAGCTCTTCATTGACCTTTGTTTCATTTGTAATCTCAAAGGGAGGTGTCTGAGCCTTTGCAAGAATTCTCAGGTCAGTTACGGCAATCTCTACCTGACCGGTTTTCAGCTTATCGTTAACGCTTTCACGCTGTTTTACGATACCCTTTGCCATAAGAACGTACTCGCTCTTGCAGGTTGATGCCTTTTCAAATATTTCGGGAGCTGTTGTCTCGTCGAATGTAAGCTGAACAACACCTGTTCTGTCTCTTAAAACGATGAAAATAAGACTTCCCTTATCACGTATTTTCTCAACAAAACCGCCAACTACCACTTCACTTCCGATATTGCATACCTCTCCGCAGTAGCAGGTGCGCTTGAGTCCTTTCATATTATCAGCCATTGTCTGTATCCTCCTTACAGCATCCGCAGTTGCAGTGTTCATCGTGAACGTGTCCGTCTAATCCGAACTGTGCGCCAAGGTCAAGCTCTCCGCCTGCCTCTTCAATGCTGTCCATTACTTTATCAATATAGAGCGAGTCGAAATTCACGCAGAATTTTTCGTCAAGCTTAACGGCGGTTTCCTTACCTGACTCCATTTCCTTAAGCTTGGCAACGCCCTCAGCAAGCTCGTTATCGCCGAGAACAATTGTAAATGAAGCTCCGATTTTATTTGCGTACTTCATCTGAGCCTTAAGTCCTCTGCCTACAACGTCATATTCAGCACGATAGCCGTACTCTCTCAGTTCCTTTGCAAGAGCCATAGCCTTGATAAGAGCCTCCTCGCCCATTGTAGCGAAATAAATATCGCAGGTCTTGGGTGTAAGGTACGGACAGCCCTGTTTTTCCATTGTAAGAAGAAGTCTCTCGATACCCATAGCAAATCCCAGCGCAGGAACCTTCTGTCCGCCAAGCTGTTCAATAAGACCATCATAGCGTCCGCCTCCGCAGACAGTACCCTGAGCTCCTATTTCAGTTGTAACGAACTCAAAAACAGTTTTTGTATAGTAATCAAGACCTCTTACGATTTTGGGATTGATCTTGTACTCAATACCAAGTGTATCAAGGTAGCCCTTGAGCTTTTCAAAGTGGTCACTGCACTCCTCACAGAGATAATCCAGAATAAGCGGAGCGTCCTTAGCGATATCACCGCAGATAGGGCTCTTGCAGTCAAGAATTCTCATAGGATTTTTCTCTAAACGTGAAAGACAGGTTTCGCAGAGCTCTTCCTTTCTGTCGCTGAAATAGGCTCTCAATGCCTCGTGATACTTAGCTCTGCACTCAGGACAGCCGATAGAGTTGATATAAAGCTCGATATTCTTAAGCTCAAGTCTGTCGAGAATAGTCTTGGCAAGAGAAATAACCTCTGCGTCGGCACAGGGAGAAGCGCTACCTGCCATTTCAAGTCCGAACTGGTGGAATTCTCTGAGTCTGCCAGCCTGTGGACGCTCATGTCTGAAGCATGAAAGAATATAGAACACTCTCTGGGGAAGAGCCTCGTTGAGGAGTCCGTTCTGAAGCATTGCACGGATAGTACCCGCAGTTCCCTCAGGACGAAGAGTAAACTTAGTCTCCTTCGCCATAACAGTATACATTTCCTTCTGAACAACGTCAGTTGTCTCACCTACCGAGCGCATAAACAGGTCGGTATTTTCAAATGTGGGAATTCTGATTTCTCCGAAGCCGAAGTTTTCAGCGGTCTCACGTACGATTTTTTCTACTGTAAGCCATTTGTGTACGTCTTTGGGCAGAACGTCTTCAGTACCGTTGGGACGCTTGATATTGATTGCCATTGATTTTCAGCCTTTCTGTATATAGGTTTTTAACAAGAAAATTGTCCCTTTTGACAGGGACAATTATTATCAGATACCGGGAGTTCCGATTTCACGCCAGTCGAGGTCACCACGCTCAAGAGCAAGTATAAGCGCCTCTGCCGTTGCGATATTTGTTGCAACCGGAACATTGTGTACATCGCAGAGTCTGAGAAGGTTGATGTCGTGTACATCTGTAACCTTTGGATTGATAGGATCGCGGAAGAATAAGAGAACATCAACTTCATTACACTGTAAAAGTGCGAGAATCTGCTCTGCTCCGCCCTGACCGCTGAGATATTTCTTTATCGGCAGACCTGTGGCTTCGCCGACTTGCTTTCCTGTAGTGCTTGTTGCAATGAGATTGTGCTTAGAAAGTATTCCGCAGTAGGCACTGCAGAACTGAACCATTAATTCTTTTTTGGCATCGTGTGCTATAATTGCTATTGTCATATTTTTTTCCTTTCCATCGGCTCAGCGATAATTTTTTTTGCTTCTTTAGGAAGCCTTTACTGTAAGAGGAATGTACTCTCCTCCGAGTCTCTTTGAAATTGCGTCAAACGCCTTAAGAGCCTGTGAATCTGTAGGCATAGGATTACCTGTACCTGTTGAAACAACAAGCTTGAAATCATCGGGAATTACACCGATAAGCTGTACGCCTACCTTATCGATGATCTCGTCAAGATGCGCAACAAGGTCTGTACCCAGAACCTTCTTGCTTACCTTGTTGATGATAAGACGCTGGCTCTTGTTGCCTCTGTTGTAGAACTCGTCTGACATAAGGCTTGCATCACGGATACAAACAGGATCGGGAGTTGAAAGTACAAGAATAAGGTTAGCCTGTTCAACAATATTGAATACGTGTGTATTGATGCCTGCGCCTGTATCTATAATGATATACTCAAAATACTTCTTGATTGAACGGCAGATATCTACAATCTGCTCTGCTGTTACTGATGTAAGAGTCTTGGGAGCACAGAGTATGCTCAGGTTGCTTGCCATAGGAACCTGTGATACAGCGTCGAGAACTTTTTTCTTTCCGCTGAGTACATCACCGAGGTCATACTGGATCTTACCTTCCATACCGAACATAATATCGAGACATCTGAGACCGAAGTCAAGCTCGATGATTAAAGTTCTGTGACCCTGCTTTGCGAGTGTATAACCAAGGCCTGCACAGACTGTTGATTTTCCTGTACCGCCTTTTCCTGAAGTAACTGCAATAATTTTTGACATTGATAATCCTTTCCGTGCCGGCTATGTAAACTGAGAGATGTGCCGGACTCATAAAATATAGTAGTTCATTACATATTATACCATAAAAATCAGATTTGTCAAAGAGGTTTTCGCACAAAAATACATTATTGTGCACAATAGTGCTTTTCAAATCCTCAAAATTGTGCACCTTTAACAATGAATTATTGTAATTTTGCTAATATTTTATTAACTGTTTTTTCAATTCCACAGCCATTCTCGTCTATTACCAGATCTGCATACTTTTCATAGAGCTCTGTACGCTCTTTATAGAGGTCCCACAGACGCTGTCCCTTGCGGATAACCACGCCTCTGTTTCTGATATTTCCCAGCCTGTATTTAAGCTTTCTGTAATCAAGCTGAAGGTAGATAACTGTGCCTATTTCCTTGAAATGCTCCATAGCAGAAGCTCCGTAAACAGCACTTCCTCCTGTGGCAATTACACATTTTTCCGTTTCAAGCTCTGAGCAGATTCTGTTTTCAATCTCAAGAAAGCCGTCAATGCCCTCATTGGCGATAATATCCTTAAGAAGTCTGCCCTCTTTTTCCTGGATTATAAGGTCTGTGTCGATAAATCTATAGCCCAGTATCTTGGCAAGTATTACTCCTATGGTGCTTTTTCCCACACCCGGCATTCCTATCAGTATTATATTCCTTTTATTCATTTTTTCTCCTTACTTTCTGTTTTTCGGCGTTTCAGCGAAATATTTATTAAATATTCATTGAAATTCTGTTTTACTTGTGGTATAATTATTTAAAAGGAGGGATTTTATGCTTCTCAGTTTCAATTCAAGTGAGGGACTCTTCAACATCGAAGACGATATCCTCCTCTTTATTCAGAATAATATCCGCGAGCCTTTCCTTAACAACACTATGAAGTTTATTACTTCTCTGGGCGATAAGGGACTGCTCTGGGGTGGTACCGCTGTTGCTCTTGCTGTTAACGAAAAATACCGCAAGTGCGCTGTAAAACTGGGACTTTCTCAGGGTATCGGCGCTGTGCTCACTAACCTTACAACTAAAAATGCTGTGAAAAGACCTCGTCCTTTTGATGTTATTGAGGGTATCCAGACTCTTATCCCTCACCCTACAGACTGGTCTTTCCCTTCAGGACATACAACAAGCTCCATCGCTGCGGGAACTCTGCTTCTTATGACTCTGCCGAAAAAATACGGCGTGCCGGCTTTTATTACAGGCTCGCTTATTTCACTTTCAAGAGTCTACGTCGGTGTTCACTATCCAAGCGATGTTCTTGCAGGTGCTATGGCAGGAGTTTTCTCCGCTATTTTAGCTGATAAGTCGGTAGACAGCTTTGTGAAAAAGCACGGCTCTTCAGATAAAAATGGTTGCAGGAAACTCCCGATGAATAATCATAGGGACTGAGGCTTGTATAAACGCCCCTGATAAGTATCAAGCTCTGCCATACGCTTGTCTATTCCGCCAAGTACGGAGATTTTGTCTGCACTCCACTGGGGAGCTATCAGCTTTGTTTTGTCTCCGTCACCCGTTATACGCTCTATTACCGTTTCTGCGGGCAGAAGCTCAAGCTGTTTTACGGTAATGTCTATGTACTCTTCACGTGTCAGAAGACTGAACTTTCCCTTGCTGTATTCATCGGCAAGCCTTGTTCCCTCAATCACGTGCAACATCTGTATCTTAACTGCGTCAGGCTTCATTCTTGCAAGCTCTGACGCTGTTTTTTTCATCATTTCCTCAGTCTCAAAGGGCAGTCCGTTAATTATGTGGATACAGGTGCGTATTCCACGTTCCTTAAGCGAGAAGTATCCTGTAAGAAAATCCTCGTGACTGCATCCTCGGTTTATGTATTCTATGGTAGAGTCGTGCATACTCTGCATACCAAGCTCTACAGTAAGCTCGGTTTTCTCATTAAGCTCAGAGAGAACATCAAGGACCTCTCCGCCGAGACAGTCTCCCCTTGTACCGATTGAAATGCCGTGCACTCTGCCCGAAGCAAGAACAGAGCTGTAAAGCTCACTCAGCTTTTCCGCCGGAGCGTAGGTGTTTGTATTTGCCTGAAAATAGGCTGTTATCAGCACATCTTTCCCGTGCTTTGAGGTTATACGCTTTGTCTCTTTATCAAGCTGAGCCGTAACGGAAATAGCTCCGCTTGTGAAATAACCGCTTCCTCCGTCGCAGAAAATACAGCCTCCCACACCCTTTGAGCCGTCCTTGTTGGGACAGGTAAATCCGCAGTCAAGAACAGCCTTGTGCACCTTTGCGCCGTATTTCTGTTTGTTATGGTAATTCAGCGTATGATAACGCTTGTTGTCAAGTGTATATAAAAAAGGATTACTGCTCATAATCTGCTCAACCTCCGCTGTTAAAATTTTATCATATCCTCGCTGATGTGTCAATATTTTCTCCCGTCACACCTCACATTTTCCCGAATTCTTCATAAAGCCCTCACATAAAATCTGTATTATTGTATTCATAAAGAACTATAGCAAAAGCTGTAGTGAACTTTATACCTTTCACTGCCGGTTTTACGGCAGACAAACACTCTCTGCCGTGCATTTCAATTGTGTACGGCTTTATTTTTGATTAAATAAAGAAAATATGTTCGATTCGCTTCAAACTCCTTTATTTTATTAAAATTATGTGGTATAATGTTATTGATATTTCTTCGGAGGACTTTTCTATGGATAAATTCGTGCTTCATTCTTATTACTCTCCCGCCGGCGACCAGCCTAAAGCTATCAGTCAGCTTACCGAGGGTATTCTCGCAGGAAAAAAAGAACAGATTTTGCTCGGAGTTACAGGCTCGGGTAAAACCTTTACTATGGCTAATGTTATCGCTAATGTCAATAAGCCTACTCTTGTGCTGGCTCATAATAAAATCCTCGCAGCTCAGCTTTGTACTGAGTTCAAGGAGTTCTTCCCCGAAAATGCTGTGGAGTATTTTGTCTCGTACTACGATTACTATCAGCCCGAAGCTTATATTCCCAGTACAGACAGCTATATCGAAAAGGACTCTTCCATAAATGACGAAATCGACAAGCTGAGACACTCCGCTACGTCAGCTCTTGCTGAGCGAAATGATGTTATCATCGTTGCCAGCGTCTCCTGTATTTACTCTCTCGGCTCTCCCGAAGAATACAGAAATATGTGCGTTTCAATACGTCAGGGTATGGAGAAATCACGTGAGGAGCTTATTTCCGAGCTTGATTTCTCCATA
>SVNM01000080.1 GCA_015066875.1 Ruminococcus sp. | reverse complement strand
CCGCTGACGATGGCGGAGAGGTTACTGAAGGGGAAATAGCTCCATCTGCAAGATGGAAAGAGGTCAAGGCGAGAAAAGGCTCGGAATTCTCAATGACTCCAGATAAAACTGACGACTATGTTTATATGGACGAGTATGTGAATTACCTTGTAAATACTCTTGGTGATGCAACTACGAAAACAGGATATCAGGCTTATAATCTTGATAACGAGCCTGCTTTGTGGAGCTCTACCCATGCAAGAATGCACCCTGAAAAAACCACCTGTGAGGAAATTGTAAGCAAATCCATTGAATATTCATCGGCTATCAAGGACGTTGACCCTAATGCCGAGATTTTCGGTCTTGCGCTTTTCGGAATGGGAGCTTACACCACTTTTTCAGGCGCACCTGACTGGAGCGAACATTCTGATGAGTATAACTGGTTTATCTCCTATTACCTTGATGAAATGAGAAAGGCTGAAGAGGAATACGGCAAGCGTCTTATAGATGTTATTGACGTGCACTATTACTCTGAAGCAAAGGGACAGTGCCGTGTTACCGTGTGCGAGGATCCGACACACACCGAATGTATCGAAGCGCGACTTCAGGCTCCGAGAACTCTTTTTGATCCTATGTACATAGAAACAAGCTGGATAGGCGACAGCCTTCAGGGATATCTGCCTGTTCTTCCGACAATAAACGAGTCTATCGAAAAGTACTATCCCGGAACAAAAGTAGCTCTTACAGAGTATAATTTCGGCGGAGGCAATCACGTTTCAGGAGCGGTTGCAACTGCGGACGCTCTGGGAGTTTTCGCTGAAAACGACGTATTTATGGCAAATCTCTGGGCGATCAACTCTGATTTCAGCTATCAGCGCTCAGCTATAGAGCTTTACACCGACTATGACGGCAAGGGAGCTCATTTCGGAGATACACTTATCAGCTCGGAGACGGAAGATATTTCAAAGGCAAGCTCATACGCTTCAATAAACGGCTCAGACGAGTCAAAGCTTAATATTGTTGTGACAAACAAAAGCATAACCGAAACTCAGAAGGCGACAATCAATCTTAACACAGACACACAGTACAGCTCTGCGAAAATCTACGGAATTACAGGCGATTCAAGTGAAATTCAGCTTCTTGACACAGTTTCCGATATTAATGATAACTCATTTACAGTGGAGATTCCCGCTGTGACTGTTGTTCAGATAGAGGTTCTTGCAGATGAGGACTATACCATTGCGGGCGATGTAAACTCTGACGGAAACGTTAACGAAGGCGACTTAGAGGCTCTGCAGAATTATCTTCTCTGCCGTGAGGGAGCTGTAATCACTGCCGAAAACAGCGATGTTGCAAAGGACAGCATAATCGACGTATTTGACCTTACAGTACTGAGAAACAAGCTTTCACGCTGGAGCACCCCGGAGGAGAGCGAAAAAATCGTAGCGTACTGGCCTACAAAGACAGGACAGTGGCGAATAAAGAACGGAATGAGCTCAAAGACCATAACCCTAACCTTTACCGGAGAAGCGGGCAATCAGATGAATCTTGCGTATGGCTACTGGGACAGCGTTGCGGTTAATCCGAATACAGGCAATGCGGGAGTGTGGTTCAACAACGATGATACGTATGTAGGCTGGTTTACTTTTGATGAAAACGGCAAGGCGGACGTAACTCTCAAGGTGCCTGATAACTGCTCAAGTCTTGAAATGATACTTTTTAACTATGTGGAGCTTAACTCTGACGGCACAAAAACTCAGCTTGACAAGAGTCTTGTGGGTCTTGAAAAGGTAATTGAAAACGAATAATAAAAAGCCGTTTCCTTGTAAGGGTACTGTCTATACGGAAGTATTATGCGCATTTAGTGGGGGAACCTTTCTGAAGAAAGTTTCCCACCACACCCCCTCCAAAGACTTTTGAGTATAATTTAAGCCCCATAGGGTACACACGGAGAAATAATTAAAATTCTTCTTTACTTGGTGTGTACACCCTATGGGGCTTAAATTAAAACTTGAAAGTTTTAGGAAAGGAGTTTGAGGGATAACCCTTTTTCAAAAGGGTTTCCCTCAATAATTCACGTAAATACTTCTATATGGGTAGTGCCTTTAAAAAGAAGACGGCTTTTTCAGTGTTATCAGGAGTTGTCTTTCGAGTCGCTTAAGACTTTTTTGCCTTCTGTAAGCTCTGACGCGTATGCAAGAGCTTCATCGATATTTGCACGGAAGCTTTCAGCTCCTACAGTGTCCACGATTCCTGCGTGAGTCATAGCCTTTAATGGCTGTTCGTTAACGTGGGAGAAAATAATGCGTATATTGTGTTTTTTACAGCTTTCGATCATATGTGAAATAGACTCGATACCGGCAGCGTCAATAGCCATAACATTTCTCATACGGATACAAAGCACCTTGAAATCAGATTTATGAACGGCATAGTTGAACTTGTTTGCGGCAGCAAAGAACATAGGTCCGTTGATTTCGAAAACCTTTGTATCCTTAGGAAT
This sequence comes from Ruminococcus sp., assembly GCA_015066875.1. GTDB lineage: Bacteria > Bacillota > Clostridia > Oscillospirales > Ruminococcaceae > Ruminococcus. The sequence goes on along the minus strand of SVNM01000080.1, from coordinate 4,459 downwards.
TCTGCGGAAGCGGATATGTTCGGGATCGTTTTCGTCAGGCTCTTTGAACTCTCTTGCCTCGGTAACATCAGCCATACGCTTCATAAAGAGAAGTGCTGCAAGAACCATACCAACACAGATTGCAACAACAAGGTCGAAAACAACTGTAAGTGTAAGAGTTGTCACAAGAACGATAACGTCGCTCTTGGGAGCAGTCTTTATAGTTTTCACAATGCCTCTCCAACCGCTCATATTGTAAGCTACAATGAAAAGAATAGCTGCAATTGTGGGCATAGGAATAAGTGCGGCATAGGGCATAAGAAGCACAAGAATGAGGAGCACTACTACAGCGTGAACCATACCGGCAATGGGAGTACGTCCGCCATTGTTGATGTTAGCGGCAGTACGTGCGATAGCTCCTGTAGCGGGAATTCCACCGAAAAGAGAAGAGCCGATATTGGCGATACCCTGAGCTATAAGCTCCATATTGGAGTTGTGCTTTGAGCCGATCATAGCGTCTGAAACAACACAGGAGAGCAGAGACTCTACAGCGGCAAGAACAGCGATTGTAACAGCGTTGGGTAACTGGGCTTTAACTATGTCAAGACTGAAGTCAGGAGCACTGAATTTCGGCGGAGCAGAGGAGATAGTGTAAAGGTCGCCGATAGTATTAACGTTAAGGTCTGCAAGCTTTACAAGAGCTGCAGTAACGATAACTGCAATGAGAGAAGCGGGGATCTTCTGAAGCTTCTTAGGCCAGAAAATAAGAATTGCAAGGGCGATAACTCCAACGATTAAAGCGGTGGGATTGAAGGTTCCGATGCAGTGGATAACCTCTTCGATTTTTTCAATAGTTTCTACAGGAGCGTGTTCGAAGGTAAGACCGAGGAAATCCTTGATCTGTCCCACAAGAATGGTAACGGCAATACCAAAAGTAAAGCCCTCAGTTATGGTGCCGGGAATGTACTTGATAAGTGTACCCAGCTTGAAAACTCCCATAAGGACAAGCATTATACCTGCGAGGATTGTAGCAATGATAAGTCCTGACATACCGTCGGAAGCAACAATACCTGCGACAATGGTAGCAAATGCAGCGGTGGGACCTGCGATCTGCACACGGCTTCCGCCAAAGAAGGAAACAAGGAATCCTGCGACGATAGCGGTGTAAAGTCCCTGTTCGGGGTTAACTCCCGAAGCGAGAGCAAGGGCAATGGAAAGGGGGAGTGCGATAATAGCGACGATCACACCTGAAACAAGATCCTTGATAAGCTGGGCCTTGGTGAGGTCCTTTCGCACGGCAAAAAGCTTCGGAACAAGACGATTGCTTTTTTTAGACTTGACAGTAGTACTCATAAACAAAAATCCTTTCAAAAAATTAAACCAAAGGATATTTTAGCACTGTTTGATTAATTCTTCAAGTATTTTGTCTATTTTTGGCGGAATGTACGGATTTATCTGCAATACAGCGCCATTTTCATATGATTTGATAAGGAGTTTACAGGCAGACAATAAAGTTTAGAGCAAAAAAAGCTTGACAAGAGTAATTAGTTGTGGTATAATATTTGTCGAGCCGCTGTGGTGGAATAGGCAGACACAAGGGACTTAAAATCCCTCGGAGTAACATCCGTACCGGTTCAAGTCCGGTCAGCGGCACCAGCTGAGAATACTCAGCAGAATTATCGGGTTTACGAAAGTAAGCCCGATTTTTTTTATTCTGATTTTTGCTGTAAACGTATAGTTGAATTACAATATGTATACAAAAAGCAATAATATGCTAAAATGCAAGAAAATTTCAAAAATAATCTGAAGATTAATAATTATAACAGTTTTTCTGTACACAGAATGTTAATATTAAGATAAAAAATAATTGTTAAAATTACCAGTTATATCCCGTAGAATTGAGCGTTTTGCTGAATTTTTCGATAAAGGGTCATTTGTATCGAGTTGTTTACAATTTGTTAATATTCTTCCGCAAAAATATTGTATAATATAAGTAACATATTGTAGGCAATACAATAAAGGATGTGTATATTATGCAATTCAAACTCAACAAAAACAAAATTAAATCAGTTCTTTTAAGCGGTGCTATGGCAGTATCCTCTCTCGCTGCTCCATTCAGCGCTTCAGTAGCTCCTGCAATCAATGCATCTGCTGCTACATCAGACAACTACGCAAGATTACTTCAATACTCTCTCTATTTCTATGATGCAAATATGTGCGGAACAGATGTTAACTCCAAGTGTGCAATGACATGGAGAAGCAACTGTCATACCGATGACGAGGTGCCCGGCGGTTTCCACGATGCCGGTGACCACGCTATGTTCGGTCTTCCTCAGGGCTATACAGCTGCAACCCTCGGCTGGGCTTACTATGAATTCTCAGATGCTTTCAATGAAACAGGACAGGCTGACCATCTCAAGACTATTACAGATTACTTCTGTGATTTCTTCAAGAGATCAACAAAGCTCAACGGTAATACAGTTTCAAACTTCCTCTATCAGAAGGGCGATGGCCAGAAAGACCACGGATACTGGGGACCTCCTGAGATGCAGGGGGGCGGAAGACAGATGTTCTGGACTTCTAACAGCGCAAGTGATATCGCTGCTGAGTATGCAGCTGCTCTTGCCGCTAACTATGTAAACTTCGGCAATTCTGAAGACCTTAAGTACGCTGAGGCTCTTTACAAATTCTCAACACAGTACAACAGCGTAGCTACTTATGGTCCCAGCGGCTTCTATAACTCCAACGGCTGTGCTGACGAACAGGCATGGGCTGCCGGCTGGCTTTATCTCGCTACAAAAAATCAGAGCTATCTCAACGACCTCAGAGGCAAGCTTCCTAAGGTAGGCTGGGTACACGGCTGGAATGACGCTCACCTTGGCGCTAACTGTCTTTACGGCGAGATTACAGGCGACTGGAGCGGTGCTAACGGCTACATCTCAGGCAAGGCTCAGGGAAGCAACTATATGTTCCTCGATAAGTGGGGCAGTGCAAGAATCAACTGCTCAATGCAGATGACAGCCCTTATCGCTACAAAGCATCAGGCAGGAAATTACAAGGACTGGGCTAAGGGTCAGATGAACTATATCCTCGGCTCCAACCCCGCAAATACATGCTTTGTAACAGAATTTGCAAGCAACAGTGCTAAGAACGCTCACCACAGAGGTGCTTCAGGTTATACAAGCTATGAACAGTTCAATATGAACGGCTGGGATCCCGATGGTGACCATATGCAGCCTTATTGTCAGTTCGGCGGAAATGCACATCCCCTTGTTGGTGCTCTCGTAGGCGGTCCTTGTGATGCAGGCGGTACATATCACGATAATATGGCTGACTACATCTGTAACGAGGTTGCTATTGACTACAATGCCGGTCTCGTAGGTGCTGCAGCAGGTCTTTATCACTTCTACAAGACAGGTACTTGTGATTCATCAATCAATGGTGTAAAGAATGTTTCAACAGGTCCTTCCACAACAACTTCCACAACTACAACATCTACAACAACAACAACTACTACATCAAATCCCGGAGTTACTACAACCACCACAACAACTACAACAACAAATCCTCCTTCATCAAACGGCAAATACACAATTAATGTGGGAGATTCATACAACTGCACAAATCTCAAGGAAATGATCGGTTTTGCATATTCTGATTTTGGTCTTACAGCAAACTCACCTGAAAAGATTACAAAGGTTGAGGTGAAGATTTCTTCTAAAAACGGCGGAAACCTCGGTAAATGGCAGGGTGCTTTCGGCTCTTCTACAACAGTTGCTGCTGACGGCTACTGGACACAGAGCGAGGATATGGAACAGCAATTCTCATCAAATTCAGGCACAATCACCTGGAATGTACCTACAGCTACAGCCAATATTATCCAGTACGGCTACGGCGGAGAGCTTAAGTTCGGCGTATGGTGGGTTGACTGTATGGATTTCGTAATTGATTCAGTTACACTTTACACAACAGGCAGTGCAGTAACAACAACTACTACAACTACAACCACTACTACTAAGACAACAACAACAACAACTACTACTACTACAAAAACTACCACAAAGCCCACAACAACAACTACTACTACAACTCAGCCTACAACTGCAGGAGTTACTCTCTACGGTGACGCTAATCTCGATGGACAAGTAAAAATGGCTGACGTTATCAAGGTAATGTGCTATGCAAACAACAAGAGAGATTATCCTCTTGATGCTACAGCATTGAACAACTGTGACGTATATCAGCGTGGCGATGGAGTAAATATTTCAGATGCGCTTTCTATCCAGAAATTTATATCACAGATGATTAAAACTCTTCCCGAATCCTGAAAAAACTGAACAAATCAAAAGTCTCCGATTATCGGTGATGTCCTAATAGGAGTTTATATGTAATTTAGTGGGGGAAGCTTTCTGAAGAAAGTTTCCCCCACACCCCCTACAAAGACTTTTGAGTCTAATTTAAGCCCCATAGGGTACACACA
>SVNM01000015.1 GCA_015066875.1 Ruminococcus sp. | reverse complement strand
TCCGATCTTCAGCAGCAAGGGGACGAATTTCGTCGATGCCTCTGCCGTCAACACGCTTGCCCTCGTAAAGCCAGGCACGAACGATCTTCTTCTGAAGCTTGTAGATGCACTCGTCGATCATAGCGATCTGCTCAGGATAAACCTCATCGAATTTAGCGTGGATATCGTCAATAATGGGAGCAAGTCTTGCATCACGTACAGTCTTGTCGTCAGTATCAAGAGCAATCTTAACGCGGTCTGAAGCGAAAGCCTCGATAGCGTCGAACATATCGTGATCAACTTCCTGAGACTCAAATTCAAACTTAGGCTTGCCGATCTCAGCTCTGATTTCGTTGATGAAGGCAACCATCTTCTTGATTTCCTCGTGTCCCTTAAGGATAGCGTCGAGCATAGTATCCTCGGGAACCTCATTAGCGCCTGCCTCGATCATAACGATCTTTTCAGCAGTACCTGCAACAGTAAGAACGAGGTCAGTCTTAGCTCTCTGCTCAAGAGTGGGGTTGAGGACGATTTCGCCGTCAACGAGACCAACGTTGATACCTGCGATAGGACCGTTCCAGGGGATATCTGAAATAGAGATTGCGATAGAAGTAGCGATCATACCTGCAATTTCGGGAGCGTTGTCGGGCTCAACAGAAAGAACAGTCATAACAACGGAAACGTCGTTTCTCATATCCTTAGGGAAGAGCGGACGGATAGGTCTGTCAACGCATCTTGAAGTAAGGATAGCCTTTTCAGAGGGCTTACCCTCACGCTTAGTGAATGAGCCGGGAATTCTTCCTACAGAGTAGAGTCTCTCCTCATAATCAACAGAGAGAGGGAAGAAGTCAACGCCTTCACGGGGCTTAGCGCTTGCAGTAACGTTAGCCATAACGACAGTTTCGCCGTATCTTACCCAGCAAGAGCCGTTTGAAAGACCACAGGTCTTACCTGTTTCAACAACGAGCTTTCTGCCGGCATAAGTAGTTTCAAAAGTTCTGTAATTTTCAAACATAAAAAATGCCTCCTGTAAATTTTTTTTGCAGTGGCTTTAGCAATAAACTCTGACGCAGACGCAAGAAAAAAAGAGCGTATGAATCACAGTTTAATGCTAAAAGCCCACACTGCTGATGTTTCTTATTTAGACTTAAAGGCAGAAGGGAAAAAACCCGTCTGCCTTCGAGTAAAAATAGCGATTACTTACGGATACCGAGCTTTTCGATAACTGCACGATATCTGTTGATATCCTTCTTCTTGAGATAGTTAAGAAGGTTACGTCTGTGACCAACCATCTTAAGAAGACCTCTTCTTGAGTGGTGATCGTTCTTGTGGATCTTGAGATGAGCAGTAAGGTCGTTGATTCTTCTTGTAAGAATAGCTACCTGAACCTCAGGTGAACCTGTGTCATTCTCGTGAGTCTTGTTAGCCTCAATAACGGCTGTTTTTTCTTCTTTCAGTAACATTGAAAGCACCTCTTAAAAAAATATTCTGCTGACATAGAAAGGGGTGAGTGACAAATGCGTCGAGGACAAGCCCCTATCCAAGTGCACAGTGAATACATTATAACACATAAAACGAGCTTTGTAAAGGGTTTTCGTAAATTTTTTCAAAAAAATTAAATTCCGAAGATTTCAAAGCTTCCGGGGGCGAGAGTAATAGAGTTGTAACTGCCTTTTTCCAGCTTATTTCCCTTATCGGAAATAATGGAATTAAGTATAGCACGGCTCATATTTGTCAGGTCGGGACGCTTTACAGCCTCTTCAACGGGAAGCAGAAGCACCTCGCTGTTTTCGTGGTTATCGGAAACGGGAGTACCCTCTATGTAATTCATACGGAACACCACGCACCACTGGTCGCCCTTGAACTGGATACAGATAACAGAATCCGCACAGGCTCTGACAGAGGTTTCCTCAAAAATCTCACGTGCAATGGCGTCTGTAGGAAGCTCACCTTCCTTCACATAACCGCCCGGAAGAAGAATTCTGTCCTTGGCTTTACCGTAAGTGTGACGCACAAGCATAACCTTATTATCAATAAAAACGGCACCGCAGACGGCAAAAAATCTGTTACTCATAGCAAGAGCCTCCTTAGAAAATCTACAATAATTATAACAAAATAAACAAATGATGTCAAATGAAAAAAAGAGAAGAAAAATGCGGTAAGTATATTGACGGTTTGAAAGAAATATTATATAATAAAAGTGTGTGAGGTTTTGTGCAGGCAATGTACAGAATCCAAAAAAACGGAAGAAGTGATAATATGAAAAATCTGGTTTCGGCGTCAATACTCAGTGCGGATATGCTTAATCTTGAGAAAGAGGTAAGACGTCTTGAAGCAAGTGGAATAGATATGCTTCATTTTGATGTAATGGACGGAGTTTTTGTGCCGAATATAAGCTATGGACTTCCCATACTTTCAGCTATTGACGGTATAACTGATATGACTCTTGACGTGCATCTGATGATAACAGATCCTCTGAAATACGTAAAGCGCTTTGCTGAAAGCGGAGCAGACATTATTACCTTTCACCTGGAAAGCGAAAGCGATACGGCTGATACAATCCGTGCTATACGTGAAACAGGCGTAAAGACAGCTATATCAGTAAAGCCCGCGACTCCTGCAGAGGCAGTTTATGAGTATCTTCCGCTGGTGGATATGGTGCTTGTTATGACGGTAGAGCCCGGCTTCGGCGGACAGAGCTTTATGCATGATATGGTGGAAAAAGTAAGACTTATCCGCAATAAGGCAACTGAGCTCGGACTCAGCACAGATATACAGGTAGACGGCGGAATAGACTCTGAAACTGCCCCCTTTGTAAAATCAGCGGGAGCAAATATCCTTGTTTCGGGAAGCTACCTGTTCAAATCAGCAGATATGAAAAAATCTGCGGAAAAATTAAAGGAAAATAACTGATGCAGAAAAAAGCGAAAACACAGCGCCTGATATGGCTTGATGTGATGATAACGCTGACAGCTCTTGAGCTTATGGCGGTTTTTGGCTACGGAGCAAGAGCACTGCTTCTTGCTGTAGTGTGTATGGCAGTATCTCTTGTTGCAGAGCTTGTGTCACTGAGAATGATGAAGCGCAGATTTACGGCAGATGACCTGAGCTGTATATCAGACGGACTTCTCATTGCACTGATGATGCCTGCGGTAATTGATTTCAGAATTCCCGCGATTGCCTGTCTTGTGGCAGTGATAATAGCGAAGAATATTTTTGGCGGAAGGCATAATATGATATTCTCGCCCGTAGCGGTGGCATACATTTTTGTGCTTACATCGTGGGGCAAGGAGCTTCTTTCATATTCACAGCCCTATAGCAGAATTGACCTGATGAGTGAGTCGGCAGAGCTTGTACATTCTGCTTCATACACTCTGAATACAACAGGAATATTGTCAGCGTCTGACTTTGAAATACTTATGGGAAACCTTGCGGGACCTATGGGAGGAATGTGCATACTTCTTCTTGCGGTAAGCGCAGTGGTGCTTCTTTTCAGACGTGACATATCTTTCGGAGCATTTACGGGAGTAATTGCGGGTACAGTGATAATGTGCATAATATGTCCCCTCAGCGGAGATGCAATGCAGTCGCTGAAGTACGTATTATCTACAAATATGGTGCTTTTTGCATCGGTTTACATAATATCCGACACAAGAATAGCTCCTGAGAGAAATTATCTTGCATTTTTCTATGGCCTGTTCATAGCATTTGCGTCATACGTGGTGCTGATTACAACAGGACAGGAAAACGTAATGATCATAATGTCCGTATTGTTCACACCTGTAGCTCTTGGAATGAAAAATCTTGAAAAGAGAATAGCAGATGCAGACGCTCACGTACAGGAAGAGGCTTCACAGCCGTCAGACGGGGAGGAGATCGCTCCTGTACAGGAAGCTCAGCCTGAAGAGCAGACAGCCGATGAGATAACCGAAACTGCAATTGCTGAAATATCAGCAATAGCAGAGGGCGGTCTGACTGAGGAAGAAGAGCTTTCCGAGGAGGAAAATGCAGATGAGACCTGCGAGAACGTCGAATTAAAGACAGAAGATCCCTGCGTGACCTCTGAAGAGCTTATGGACGTAGAAGAGACTGAGACCTCTTTTGATGAGTATGAAGAGGAGAATTCAGAATATTCTGCAGAGGATACCGCAGAAGTCTTTGAAGAAGAGCCGGAGGTGAACGGAAATGAAGAATAATCGTCCGACATCGGTGCTTTCGGGACTTCTTGGGGATAATACGGTATTATCCGCCTGTATGGTAATATCTCCCGTAATAATCTGCGGAGATACAGTGAAAAATTCCATAGCGCTTATATACGCATTTTCGCTGATAACATTTTTCTCGGTGCTGATAAGCTCATTTGTACCGAAAAAAATTCCCTACACAGTAAGAGTTATAACATACGCAGTAATTTCATCACTTGTGTACATACCTGTAAGAATGCTAGCTGAAGGGCTTTTCCCTTCGGTAATCGAGCGTGTGGGAATATATTTCCCCCTTATAGCAGTAAACTCGCTGATAGTTCATCAGACCGAGGTCAAATTCTTCCGTATGAAGAAAATGAAGATGACAGCGTCGCTTGTGTTCTATATACTCGGATTTGACGCTGTAATGCTTGTAACAGGCTTTGTGAGAGAGCTTCTTGCCTACGGAACAATCAACAACCGTATGGTGGATATGGAGCTTCTCATATCGGGAATATCAAGTCCGTTCGGCGGATTTATCTTCCTTGGAATACTCTGCGGAATATACAGGAAGATACGCTCTGTAACAGAAAAAGCAAAAAACGAACCGAGGGGTGAAGCAGATGTTTCTTGTCAGTGAAATAATAGGGATACTTGCAATTAATCTTATACTTGTAAACGCACTTGGAACAAGTACGCTGTTCATAGCATCGGGAAGCAGAAAGAATCTTATCGGCACAGCAACGGTAATAACGCTGTTTACGACAGCAGGCTCGGTGTGTGCATATCTGGTGAATTCCGTAACAGACGGCAGATTTGAAAAATTCACACTGCTTTTCTACACTCTTGCGGTGGGAATAATCTACATACTTTCTCTTGCAGTTCTTTATCTTGTGGGAAGAAAGCATTTTGACACATCAAAAAAATACATTCACCTTTCAGCCTATAACTGTGCGGTAATGGGAACACTTTTTACCATAACACAGAACGAGGCTATACAGGGAAAAGAATTTACATTATCTGAATATCTGATTTTCGGCTTTGAAGCCGGAATAGGATTTATTATTGCGGCAATGATTCTTACAGTCGCATACAAGAGGCTTAACTCCTCATCAGTACCGGGCTCGTTCAGAGGCTTTCCCGCAATGCTGATATATCTGGGAATAATATCAATGGCAGTCTATTCGCTTAAATAGAGATAAAAAGAACAGCGCCATAAAACAGGGAGAAGAAAATGAAATTCAAGAATAAAGGAAGGAAAATCTACAAAACAAAGGAAAAGAATTTTTACGGTAAGACTCCCGTTGGTAAATTCTTTTCAGGAGCGCTTACAGTATTGCTGGTGGGCGGTCTGTGCTTTCTGGGCTACAGCGTGGCAGAGCCTCTGCTTAACTATTCAAAGAAGCAGGGCGACAGCGATGTAAGCTCTGTGACAGAGAATATCCCCGAAGAGGGAAGTACAGGTCAGACAGCTTCCACAATGCCTGTTTTAGAGAATAAAAACGCAGAGCTTTATACCTCATATACTCTTAAGCCGTCTGATCTTGCGGGAGTATCATCGCTCAGAGCATCCCTTGAGAATGTTCCCGAAGCAGTGGGAATAGAATATATCACCGTACCCCTTAAGGTCAGCGGTGGAGAAATCTACTATGCAAGCGGAGTTTATGAAGCTCAGATGTGTGGGGCAGTTCAGTCTCAGCTTACTTTGTCTGAGATAACATATGAAATCAGAAGCGCAGGCTACAGACCCACAGCGTCTATCAGTCTGCTTGACGACAATATACTTCCGCAGACATATCCCGAAGCAGGCTACAGAACAACAGATGACGGCTCACGCTGGATAGACAACAGCGTGGAAAACGGCGGAAAACCCTGGGTATCTCCCTTTGCGGACTCTACAAAGGAGTATCTGGGCGAAATAGCCTATGAGATAGCTTCTGCCGATTTTGACAAGGCAGTATGTACAGATGTTATATTCCCGCCCTTCCGTGAAAGCGACTTAGCTCTTCTTGGGGACGAGGTCAACAGCGGAGAGCGCTATCTGGGACTCACCTCGCTGGTGAATATGATGTATAACACAATGATAGAGGGAAATACCGCAACAATGCTTGAGGTATCTGCGGTAGACCTTCTTCTTGGCAATTATGAAGTAATACAGCCCATGCTTCTTGATGTAAACACTCTTATACTGAATATTGACTTTACTGAAATGGGAAATGCGGTTGAGTCGGTAGGCACAGTGTATGAATTCACAGGAACAGACGCTGAAAATGCATCAAAGATAATCGGACTTATCCAGCACAGACTGGGCGATTATAACATAGCAGTACGCTTTTCGGGAGCAAACAAGGATACCGCGTCGCTTCTTGACGCTATGGAGGTATTGTCCGAATACGGCTACACATCATATATAATAGGATAAAAAACAGGCACGAATGCCGAAAAAATAAAAAGCCGTCAGGTAACCTCTGCCCGACGGAGACAGGAGAAAAATATGGCTGAAAAATTCAAGGTATCGCTTCAGAAAGTAATTGACGAGTTCAAGCTTGAAACGATTTTTATCCACAAGGACGCAACTGAAATAATGATCGAGGAAAACGACGTAAACCGTCCGGGACTCCAGCTTATGGGATTTTACGAGTACTTCAATCCCGAGCGAATTCAGATTATAGGCAAGATGGAGTTCGCATACCTTTCAACAATCGACGAAAAGACAAGAAGAGAGCGTCTCCAGCTTTTATTTGCCCAGAGACTTCCTGCGCTTATAATTACAAGAGAGCTTCCTTACTTTGCGGAGATGCTTGAGCTTGCAAAGGAGTATGAGGTTCCGCTTCTCAGAAGTAAGGAGAGCACATCAAACTTTATGTCAGGCCTTATCGCGTTCCTTAACCTTAATCTTGCACCAAGAATTACACGTCACGGCGTACTCATTGAAATATACGGTGAAGGTGTGTTCATCACAGGCGAAAGCGGTGTAGGTAAGAGTGAAACAGCTATTGAGCTTGTAAAGCGTGGACACCGTCTTATTGCCGACGACGCTGTAGAAATCAGAAAGGTATCAAACATCAGCCTTGTAGGAAGCTCGCCCGATAATATCCGCCACTTCCTTGAGCTGAGAGGTATCGGTATTATCAATGCAAGAAGACTTTTCGGTATGGGAGCTGTAAAGCTTACAGAAAAGATTGACCTTGTAGTAGAAATGGAGCTCTGGAATTCTGAGAAGATTTACGACAGAATGGGCGTAGATACCCAGTATGTATCACTTCTTGGCGTAAAGGTGCCGTCGCTTACAATTCCTGTAAAGCCCGGCAGAAACTTAGCAGTAATCCTTGAGGTTGCAGCTATGAACAACAGACAGAAGAAAATGGGCTATAACGCAGCTCAGGAGCTTCTTGACAGACTTGGAATGGAAGCAGACGCAAAGGAAGTTGTAAAGGATTACGACGCATTCTGATATTGCTGCACCAATTAAAACGAGCCAAAAGACGAAGGCGAAAAAACAAAATATCAAGGCATAAATCGCAGGCATACTGCCGTATGTCAAGATTTATAACGCAGAGATTTTGCTTTTTTCGGCAAGTATTGATGGCAAGATTTAGTTGGGGTAGCAATAAATAACCCAAGGGGGAGAAATAATGTCATATATGAACGAGCTTACGAGCCTTTGTGAAAGACTCGGATGTCGTATAATACCCGAATGTTCACTTAGAGAGTATATAACCTTTCGTTTCGGCGGACCATGCCGTGCGCTTGTCAGCATAAACAGCGCTGAATCCGCGTCTGAGCTTCTTAAATATCTCAGAAGCAACAACATTAAGTACGGAATACTTGGAAGAGGAAGCAACGTAATTGTTCCCGACGAGGGCTTTGACGGAGTAATTCTTCTTTTCGGCGGAGATTTCGCTTCAATCGAAATAAACGGAAACACCATAAAATGTCAGGCAGGAGCACTTCTTGCCTCAGCCTGTGTAAATGCACAGCAGAATTCACTTACAGGAATGGAAAATCTTTTCGGAATTCCCGGCACAGTTGGCGGAGCACTCTATATGAACGCCGGCGCATACGGAAGCGAAATGGCTGATATCGTAGTATCTGCCGAGTATATCGACGAAAACGGCGATATACAGGAAATTTCCGCAAAGGATATGGAGCTTTCCTACAGACACAGCATTTTTTCCGGAAGCGAAAAGGTTATAACATCAGTCACAATGGAGCTTTCAAAGGGCGACAGTGCTGAAATTCGTTCGGCAATGAACGAATGTATGAAGAAGAGAAGCGATAAACAGCCTCTTGACCACCCCAGTGCGGGAAGTATATTCAAGCGTCCGCAGGGAAGCTATGCTTCGCTTCTTGTAGAGCAGTGCGGTCTTAAGGGAATGAGCTGTGGCGGAGCAATCGTAAGTGAAAAGCACAGCGGATTTATAGTAAACAAGGGATATGCAACCTGTAGCGATGTTCTTGAGCTCTGCGAAAAGGTAAAGGAAATCGTACAGGAGAAAACAGGCTATGTGCTTGAGCTTGAGCCTGTAATACTGAAATAGAAGTCACGACAACGGCAAGAAGGAGGAAAATATGGATTTATTGATAGTAACAGGAATGTCCGGCTCAGGTAAATCGTGTGTAATGGACGTAATGGAGGATATCGGATACTACTGTATCGATAACATTCCGCCAAAGCTGATACCGAGATTTGTTGACCTGTGCAGACAATCCGAATCGGGAATGGATAAGCTTGCCGTAGCAGTAGATATACGAACAGGCGATATGTTTGCCGAGATATTCTATACCTGGCAGAAGCTGAAGGATAATCCTGATATAGAGGTAAAGGTTCTGTTTATAGAGGCAAGCGACGAGGTGCTGATAAAGCGTTATAAGGAAACAAGACGTAAGCATCCTCTTGACGAGCGCTTCAACGGAAATCTTCACCAGGCAATCAGATTTGAGTGGGAGCGTCTTTCACAGCTGAGAGAGATAGCCGATTACTATATCGAAACATCGAATCTCACAGCAAATCAGCTTAAGGAGCAGGTCAAGGACCTTTTCCTTGACAAGCGTTCGGATTCCCTTGCCATAAAGGTAATGTCATTCGGCTTCAAGTACGGAGCATCAACCGAATCAGACCTTGTATTTGACGTAAGATGCCTGCCAAATCCGTATTATATAGACGAGCTTCGTCATCGCACAGGCTGTGAGGAAAGCGTAAGAGAATATGTAATGAGCTTTGACCAGTCGAAGAAGCTTATGGAGAAAATAAAGGATCTGCTTGATTTTCTGATACCTTTGTATATATCCGAGGGCAAAAGCCAGCTTGTAATAGCATTCGGCTGTACAGGCGGAAAGCACCGATCGGTAACCTTTACCGAGCTTATAGCGAAGTATCTCAGCGATAAGGAGTACAGGGTGCAGAAATATCACAGAGACATAACCAAAGAAAAAAAATTCTGACGGGAGTGATTATCATATCCTTTTCAAATGAAGTAAGGAAGGAAATCTGCTCTTCGGTAAATGATAAAGACAAGCGGTTTGCTTGTCTTTACGGAATGATTTTATACAGCCGTACCGTTACGCCTGAGCTGATATGCTTCCAGAGCGAAAGCAGTACGGCTTCAAATCATTTTGAGAGTCTGATGAAGCAGGTGTTCGGTAAAAAAGCAGAGTACGTACGCCGTGACAGAGTGAAGAAAAACGGAAGCAAGCTCTATGTTTTTGAGATAACCGATAAGGAAAGCATCGAGTGCATATTGCATACATACAGGATAGATCCGCGCAAACGCAGTATAAATTCAGAGATAATCGCAAATAACAGTCTCGGAGTATTCGTTGCGGGAGTATTTCTTGCCTGCGGAAGTGTGAACGATCCTTCAAAGGAATATCACCTTGAGTTTGCCGTATCTGAGGAAAAGCTTGCAGATGAGCTTGTAACGGTTCTTGGCAATATCGGAGTAAACTCACGTGTTGTAACACGCAGGGGACAGTATGTAGTGTACATCAAGGGAAGCGAGTCTATAGAGGATACGCTTACCTTTATCGGAGCACAGAGCTGTACAATCGAGCTGATGAATGTAAAGATATTCAAGGACGTTCGCAACAAGGCAAACAGAATAGCAAACTGCGATTCGGCGAATATAGATAAGGTAGTAAATACAGCTTTAAGACAGATAGAGGATATCGTTCTGATAGACAAGACAATTGGACTTGAAAATCTGTCGGAGGAGCTTCGTGAGGTAGCATATATGCGACTGAGCAACACCGATATGAGTCTTAAGGATATAGCGTCGGCACTTGAAACTCCCATAAGCCGTTCGGGAGTAAATCATCGTTTTAAAAAGCTGTCAGCAATGGCAGATGAGATACGAAACGGAGGAGTGAAGAAGGAATGAGAGCAGACAGCTTTGTAAATCTTCACGTTCATACCGAATACAGTCTGCTTGACGGAGCCTGCCGTATAAAACGTCTTGTGGAAAAGGTAAAGGCTCTGGGACAAAAGGCAGTTGCCATAACCGACCACGGAAATATGCACGGAGCCATAGAGTTTTACAATACCGCAAAAGAGGCGGGGATAAAGCCGATAATAGGCTGTGAGGTTTATGTAGCTCCACGAGGACACAAGGATAAGGAGCCTCGGCTTGACGCCTCTCCTTATCATCTGATACTGCTGTGCAGAAACAACGAGGGCTACAGAAATCTTGTAAAGCTTGTGTCGCTCGCCTGTCTTGACGGATTTTACAATAAGCCGAGGGTTGATACAGAGCTTCTGAGAAAATACAGCGAGGGACTTATATGCCTGTCGGCTTGTCTTGCGGGAGAAATACCGCGTCTTCTGCTGAATAATCAATATGACAGCGCCAAAGCAAAGGCTCTTGAATACAGGGAGATTTTCGGTGAGGGAAACTATTACATCGAGGTTCAGAATCACGGAATACAGGACGAAATAAAGATTCTTCCCCTGTTGTACAAGCTTTCAGCCGAGACAGGAATACCTCTTGTTGCAACAAACGACTGTCACTACATTGAAAAGTCAGACAGCTATATGCAGAATGTTCTGCTTTGCATACAGATAAACAAGCCAGTGGACGAGCCCGGTGGTATGAGCTTTGAGACAGATGAGTTCTATGTAAAGTCTGCCGATGAGATGAGCTCTCTTTTCAGAGGCTACGAACAGGCAGTAACAAATACAGTTATTATAGCAGAGCAATGCAATGTGGAGTTTGAATTCGGAAAGATAAGGCTTCCCGAGTTCAGAGTTGAGGGAGTAACCGATAATAAGGAATATTTCCGCAGGCTTTGCTATGAAGGAATGTACGAAAGATACGGAGCCGAGCCTTCTGACGAGGTTATCGCAAGAATGGAGCACGAGATTGAAATAATAGGCAGAATGGGCTTTATCGATTATTTCCTTATCGTGTGGGACTTTATAAAATACGCAAAGGACAACGATATTCCCGTGGGTCCCGGAAGAGGCTCAGGCGCAGGAAGCCTTTGTGCCTATTGTATAGGAATAACGGGAGTTGATCCAATAAAGCATGAGCTTCTGTTCGAGCGTTTTCTCAACCCTGAGCGTGTGAGTATGCCTGATTTTGATATCGACTTTTGTATCGAGGGCAGACAGCAGGTAAAGGAATATGTTATAAGACGCTACGGCGAGGACAGGGTATCCGAGATAATCGCATTTGATACAATGAAGGCAAGGGCAGCGATACGTGATGTGGGAAGAGTTTTAAATCTGCCGTATCAGCTGTGCGACAAGACAGCGAAGCTTATTGACCCGAAAAACACTCTTGCGGAAAGTCTTGCTGAGTCACAGGAGCTGAAAAAGCTTTATAACGAGGATTCAAGCGTAAGAAATCTTATAGATACAGCCTCTGCCATTGAGGGAATGCCACGTCACGCAACAACTCACGCAGCGGGAGTTGTAATTTCCGCAGAGCCATTGAGCAATATAGTACCGCTTCAGCGCAACGACGGAACTGTGGTCACCCAATATTCAAAGAACGAGCTTGAAGCGCTTGGACTTCTGAAAATGGACTTTCTTGGTCTGAGAAACCTCACCATAATACGTGACACAGTAGAGGAGATACGCAAAACCCAGCCTGATTTTGATATTGAAGCAATACCGTATGACGATGCTGAGGTATATAAAATGCTGTCAAAGGGAGACACTGAGGGAGTCTTCCAGTTTGAAAGCGAGGGTATGACGCAGAGACTTACCGAGCTTCGTCCGGAGCGTCTTGAGGACCTTATAGCAATGCTGTCACTTTATCGACCGGGACCTATGAAGTCTATACCTGTGTATATCGAGAACAAGAAAAATCCGGATAAAATAAAGTACAGACACCCCATTCTTAAGGAGATACTTGGCGAAACCTACGGCTGTATGGTCTATCAGGAACAGGTAATGGAGATATGCAGGCGTTTGGCTGGGTATTCTCACGGACACGCAGATTTAGTCCGCAGAGCAATGGCAAAGAAGAAGCACGCTGAAATGCTGAAAGAGCGTGAGTGCTTTGTAGAAGGAGCGGTAAGCAACGGTTTTGATGAGGCTTCAGCAAATGAAATATTTGATGAAATGGTGAGCTTTGCGTCATACGCTTTCAACAAATCCCACGCAGTAGCCTACTCATACATTTCGTATCAGACAGCATATCTGAAATGTCATTACAGGGGACTGTATATGGCGTCGCTTATGTCGAGTATTATGGGAAGCACAGGCAAGCTTACAGAGTACATCTCATACTGCCGAGCCTGTGGAACAGAAATACTGAAGCCTGATGTAAACACAAGTATGAAGGGCTTTTTCTACAAAGACGGAAAGATGTATTTCGGACTTCTCGCCATAAAAAATGCAGGAAGCAATCTTGCCGAAAGGATTATTTCCGACAGAGCTGTAAATGGTCCGTATAAAAGCTTTTCCAACTTCTGCGAGCGTATCGGGGGACGAGAGCTTAACAGGAAAGCTCTTGAAAATATGATAAAAGCCGGAGCCTTTGACAGCCTTGACCTTAACCGCAGACAGCTTCTTGAGAACTATGAAAGCATACTTGACAATGCTGTTTCAGGCTCAAGAGGTGTTCTTGAGGGACAGCTTAACTTCCTTGATGAAGCAGTTGATGCCGATATGGGTATACGGATTCCTTACAGGGAAGAGTATCCCTTCAAGCGTTTGCTTGCAATGGAAAAGGAAGCGACCGGAATGTATCTCAGTGGAAATCCTCTCAGCGAGTACGCTCATTTAACAAAGCTTATGAGACTCGGAAATATAGGAGATATACAGTCATCAGCAGAGCAGAAAAAGCTCAAAGACGGCGATACAGCAAGCTTTATGGGCATAATAGAGGATAAAAAGCTTCACACTACGAAAAAAGGCGACAAGATGTGCTTTCTTACTCTTGGATATTCAGGCGGAGTTATGGAAGCGGTGGTTTTTCCTGAGCTTTTTGCCTCAATGGGTGCACGCCTCAACAGCGACACAATAGTAATAATCAGAGGTAAAATTTCTGTAAAGGACGAAAGTGTTGCTGTAATCTGCGAGAGCATAGTTCCCGAACAGGATTTTGCTTCTATGGCAGAAAAAATGAAGCTTTGCATAAAGACCGTATCAGACCGTCTTTCAGAGGCTACAGCTTCTGCATCAGAGTTGAGCGGTGAATTTCCTGGAGCAACAGAGATTTGCTATTACCTTACTGATGCAAGGAAGATGGTAGCTCCTAAAAGCAGAGCCTGTGTAAAAATAAATGCAGAATTATGTGAGCGTGCCATAGCTCTTTTCGGAGCAGAAAATACAGGACTGATAAAATGAAAAAAATCTTCATAAGTAAAAAGATGTAAAATTCTGCAAATACCATTGACAAAATCTATAAATGTGGTAAAATATATATGTATGGATTAATGTGTCTAATCCTTGCGAAGCATTGAAAAAGCTTCGTAATTAACTTATAAATATACGCCAGAGGCAGAACGGAGAATATTTTATGATTAAAAAAATCGGTGTATTAACCAGCGGAGGCGACGCGCCCGGAATGAACGCCGCAATAAGAGCAGTAGTAAGAACAGCTCTTAGCAAGGGAATGGAGGTTTATGGTATCCGCAGAGGATATGTAGGCCTTATCAACGGAGATATATTCCAGATGGACGCAAGAAGCGTATCAGATATCATTCACAGAGGCGGAACTATGCTGTATACAGCAAGATGTCCTGAATTCAGAACAGAAGAGGGACTCGACAGAGCTAAGGCAAAGTGTGAAGAGCTCGGTCTTGAAGGTCTTGTAGTAATCGGCGGTGACGGCTCATTCAGAGGAGCTGCAGACCTTTCAGCAAGAGGAATTCTCTGCGTAGGAATTCCCGGAACAATCGACAACGATATCGCTTGTACAGAGTACACAATCGGTTATGATACAGCAATGAACACAGCTATGGAGCTTGCAGATAAGCTTCGTGATACATCACAGTCACACGACAGATGTACAGTAGTTGAGGTAATGGGCAGAAATGCAGGATACATCGCAGTAAATACAGGTATTGCCTGCGGAGCTATCGAGGTTATCACAAAGGAAATGCCTTATGATCTTGATTCACTTGCAAAGAAGATGCTTGAAGCAAAGAAGAATGGCAAGCAGAATTTCGTTGTAGTAGTAGCTGAGGGTATCGGCAACTCAACAGAAATCGCAAACGTACTTCAGGAAAAGACAGGTATCGAGTCAAGAGCAACAATTCTCGGCCACGTACAGCGTGGTGGATCACCTACAGTAAGAGACAGAGTTGCTGCAACAGAGTTTGCATATTACGCAGTAGGACTTCTCGAACAGGGAATCGGCAACCGTGTAGTTGGTATGCAGAATAATGAAATCGTAGACTTTGACATTCAGGAAGCACTTGCAATGAAGAAGCCTTACGAAGAGAAGCTCCACAAAATTGCAGAGGAAATCGGATTTTAATTATCCGTGACCTATAAATCAAAAATCAACAGTCAGAGTAGAAAACCGTGCGTAAAGTGCCACCGGACGGGGAGTTGCCGGTCGGACGAAAAGTCAGAGAAATCGGGCTTGCGGTACGGTTTTCGCATCCCGCTGAGTGTGTAATTGAAGCTCCTTGTAAATACGCTCCGATTATGCATAAAGCAAGCGCTCGCATAATAAGGAGGTATTTTATGAAGAGCTTTTTTTCTTTGTTTTCAGATTCGGCAAAATCGCTGAAGGATCTGAGAACAATAACAACCACAGGAATGTTACTGGCACTGGCAATCGCAATACGCACGTTATCTGTAGAGATAACGGTTGATACGAGAATAATATTTACGTATCTTCCTATGTGTGTTGTAGGAATGTTATTTGGTCCCGTAGTATGCGGAATGTCAACCTTTGCACTTGATATTATCGGCTATATAATTGATAATAAATCAGCCAGAGCATACAGTATGGAGCTTGCTGTGGTAGAGATACTTATTGGTATTCTTTACGGTATATTCCTGTACAAGCGTCAGTTTGAGGGAGTAAATTTCAAGACAGTACTTAATTCATTTCTTGCAAGAGGTTCGGTAATAATAATCTGCAACCTTGTAATCAGGTCTTATCTGCTTTATTCGCTGTATTATAACAAGGATTTCAGCATAATGTCGTTTTTCAATGACAGCGATACTGCAAATGCTTTTCTTGTATGGTGGTGGAGCACCAGATTTACCAAAAATATCATTCAGCTACCGATAGATGTAGCTTTATTGACATTTATGCTTCCGACAGCAAACAAGGCGTATTCAATGGTGACGAAATACTCACTGCGACGCTCCAAAGCTAATTGACATATATTGAATATCACAAAAATATCACTTGCATTTTTGTACACATTGTAGTATAATAATGTAAGTGATTATTTTTTGAAGGAAGTAGTAAAAATGGAAAAAATCAATATAGGCTTCATTGGCGCAGGCAATATGGGCTTTGCCATTATGAGAGGCATCGCTGAGAGTGATTTGTGCAATGATACAAAAATGTACGCAACATCACGTTCAATCAAGCTTATGCTTACGATCCAAATAATGAGCAGATTAAGCGACTTGAAAAATATGGAGTGACTCCGTGCGCGAGTGAACAGGAAATTATGGAGAAATGCAAGTACGTGTTTCTCGCAGTAAAGCCTCAGATTATTGAGGGCGTACTTGAAACAGTAGCTCCCTATACAACAGAGGAGACTGTTTTCGTTTCAATCGCAGCGGGTATTACAGACGAGTTCATCGCAAGAAAAACTGTACAGCGAGCAAAGGTAATTCTTGTAATGCCGAATACTCCTCTTCTTCTTGGCGAGGGCGCATCAGCTCTTTCGCATAACGAAGCAGTAACAGATGAAGAGTTTGAAATCGTGCTTAATATTTTCAGAATCTGCGGAAAGGCATCGGTAATTCCGAAGGATAAGATGAAGGAGATTATAGCGGTAAACGGAAGCAGTCCCGCATTTATCTACCTTTTTGCAAAGGGCTTTATCGACTATGCTCAGAGCGTTGGTATTGACGCTGAGTCCGCTAAGGAGCTTTTTGCACAGAGTCTTATAGGCTCAGCAAAAATGATAACCGATTCAGGCAATACCATTGACGAGCTTATCAGAATGGTATCATCTCCCGGCGGAACAACTCTTGCCGGACTTGACAGACTTTACGAGGGCAAGCTTACAGAGGTAGTAGGCAATTGCTGTGAAAGCTGTACAAAGAGAGCATACGAGCTTTCAAAATAGTTCTTTACGGACAATCTTCTGCATATCCTTAAAAAGAAAGGAATGGTGCAGAAATGAAGTACAGAAGAAAAGAGCTTACAAAAACAGAAAGCAGAAGAATAGCGATATTACTGCTTAACGCAGTTGTTATTGCGGGGATTACAGCGGGCTCGCTGATGGCAGTGAAAATGAATATTGCTGAATTTTCGCAAAATCCGTGGCTTCATCAGTATTTCAATCCTGTGTACAGTGGAAATACGGTGCTTGAGGTATTCAAAAACACACTGTATCCGATGACGCTTTACTTAACAGCGGTGTTTGTGCTGGGATTTTGCTCTGTTGGACAGCCTGTGGCGGTAGCTTTGCTGATATATAAAGGAATGGGCATAGGTCTTTCTGCGGGAGCAATGTACGTAGCTTCGGGCGCACAGGCGATTATCCCTGTAATAGCTCTGGTTGTACCAAAGGCTTTGGCAGTGACATTTATAGCAGTACTTTCTGCAAGAGAGTCTATGCGTCTTTCGGGGGCACAGCTTGGATTTTTATTCAGGCAAAAAATTCCCGAAGAAAAAATGAGCAACACCTTAAAATTATATTGCATCAAATTCATAGTTCTTATGTTATTTGCTGTGGCAGAAGCTGTAGCAGACTCTTTGATGAACTACATATTTATCGACCTTTATTAAGGAGGAATTTTAAAATTGGGCTTTTTCGGCGATTATGAAAGCGCGGGAGTAGGTATATCGAAGAATGCTCCCAAAAAGACAGGAATACGACTGTTTTTTGATATACTGGGAAGAAAATTCTGGAAGATGTTTGAAATAAACATTTTATACTCGTTATTTTATCTGCCTCTTGTGCTGGCAGTAACAGCGTTTTTCCAGATTGAAAATATGAAGATTGCGCTGTTTGTGTGCGCAATTCTTGGACTTGTCTTTATGATAACAATAGGTCCGGCAACAGCAGGAATGACCAAGGTAATGAGAAATTACGTGCTTGAAAAGCACTCGTTCATAATGCGAGACTTTTTCAAAGCATTCAAGGATAATTTTGTAAAGGCATCAATTATAGGAGTAATCGACGTGCTTATCTGCCTGTCGGTTTATGCGGGATTTATGGTATATCCTGTACTTGCCGAGCAATACGGCAAAATACTGTATGTCGCATTTGTACTCAGCCTGAGCGTAGCGCTTGTAGTGCTTATGATGAATTTCTACATATTCCTTATGCTGATTGCGACAGACTTATCACTTAAAAATCTCATAAAGAATTCATTTGCACTTGCATTTGTAGAGATAAAGAAAAGCTTTCTCACATTCATAATAATCACAGCAATAATAGCGATAATAGCAGTGCTTATATTGTTTGTAAGCTTTTCAGTGGTATTTATACTTCCGTTTTTCCCTGGGGCAATACTGAGCTTTATAATCTGCTTCAACAGCTATCCTGTAATACAGAAATACGTTATCAACCCCTATTACACAGCTAAGGGAGAGATTAACCCTGAGCTTCGTCCATTTGGAAACGACGATGACGAAGAGCCTATCTTTGAGGATATGGGCGGAAAGGAAAAGCCCATAGAGAAACGTAAAAAAGGAAAAGGCAAGAGAATTTCATAAATAAAAAAAGAGGAGACCTTAAAAGTCTCCTCTTTATTTTATCTGTTATTAATTAGCAAAGCTCGAAGTTTCCGAAAGTCTCGCCATCGATAACGTAATAAACCATATTGATTTCAGGTCTTACGTAGATATCAACAGTCTTGGGAGCCTTAACGCCTGAATCAGCCTTAGCCTTCTCAACGAGAACAGCAGTAGTAACCTCGTTACCGCCCTGCTGAATGTAGATATTCTCAACTGTAGCGGTCTTCTTAGCAGTTGTAGCCTTCTTGGGAGCAGTAGCCTTCTTAGCAGGAGCAGTCTTCTTTTCCTCAGCCTTAGGAGCCTCTGCCTTCTTAGTAGCAGTCTTCTTAGCAGTTGTAGCCTTCTTAGCAGTTGTAGCCTTCTTAGCGGGAGCCTCAGCCTTTACCTCAGTAGCAACGGGAGCCTCTTTAACGATTTCAGTAGCCTTAACTGTCTCAGCAACAGCCTCAGCAGTCTTCTTAGCAGTAGTCTTAGCCATTATAAATACCTCCGTAAATTACTTGTTTACTACATTCTTAAGCGCCTGACCGGGTTTGAAAGCAGGAGCCTTAGAAGCAGGAGCAGTCATCATTTTCTTAGTCTGGGGATTAATAACCTGTTTTTCCTTACGGTCACGAACCTCAAAGGTACCGAAGCCGACAAGAGAAACCTTTTCACCACTAACAAGAGCGTCAGTGATAGATGAAAGAATAGCGCTAACAGCGATTTCTGCGTCTTTTTTAGTGCAACCTGTCTTAGCAGCAACAGCGCCGATTAATTCAGTTTTTGTCATTTCTGATATCCTCCAAATATTTAATTTATATTTGAATTATATACCTTTCAGACCAATTTGTCAAGAAACTGTCAAAAAAATGACAATTCAACGGAATATAGCCAAAATGGGCGATTTTTTTTATTCAAATCATCTAATATAAATCACGCAGAAGCCAATAATTCGCCATTTTCGGCATCTATTGAAATAATGCTTCCTGCAGAAAGAGAATCAGAAATAATCAGCTTTGCAACGAGAGTTTCAACCTTGGTCTGGATAAATCTTCTGAGGGGTCTTGCGCCGAAATTGGGGTCATAACCGCACTCAACGATATAATCCTTAGCCCTGTCAGAGACCTTGAGCTTCAGGTGCTTGTCGTCAAGACGCTTCTGGAGATCGCCAAGCATAAGGTCAACGATGCTGACGATTTCGGTTTTTGCGAGAGGCTTATAGAACACGATTTCATCGAGACGATTGAGGAATTCAGGGCGGAACTGCTGTTTGAGAAGAGCGTCTACCTTGTTTTTTGCGTCATCGGTGATATTTCCGTTTTCGTCGATACCCTCAAGAATATAAGGCGAGCCAAGATTTGAAGTGAGGATAATGATAGTATTTTTAAAGTCAACAGTGCGTCCCTGTGAGTCGGTTATACGTCCGTCATCAAGCACCTGAAGGAGAATATTGAACACATCGGGGTGAGCCTTTTCGATTTCATCAAAGAGAACTACAGAGTAGGGCTTACGGCGTACTGCTTCGGTAAGCTGACCGCCCTCGTCGTAGCCAACATATCCGGGAGGCGCACCGATAAGTCTGCTTACGCTGAATTTCTCCATATATTCGCTCATATCAATGCGGACGATATTTTTTTCATCATCAAAGAGGATTTCTGAAAGAGCCTTGGCAAGCTCGGTTTTGCCGACGCCTGTGGGGCCAAGGAACAGGAACGAACCGATAGGTCTGTCTGCGTCCTGAATACCGGCACGAGAGCGAATAATAGCCTCGCTTACCTTGGTAACAGCTTCGTTTTGACCGATAACACGCTTGTGGAGCAACTCTTCAAGGCCGAGAATTTTCTCTTTTTCGCCTTCCATAAGCTTGGAAACAGGAATACCGGTCCAACGGCAGACGATCTGAGCGATCTCGTCCTCAGTAACCTTATCACGAAGAAGTCTGGCGTTATCCGAATCGTGTTCAGCCTTTTGCTCAAGCTCAGTAAGACGCTTCTGAAGTGAGGGAAGCTTACCGTATTTAAGCTCTGCAGCCTTATTCAGATCATATTCACGCTCAGCCTTTTCTATTTCTCCCCCCAGAGCTTCAAGCTCTTCTCTGAGCTTCTGAACAGCATTGATATCATTCTTTTCATTTTCCCATTTAGCCTTCATTTCGCTGAAGGTTTCACGGAGCTGAGCGAGCTCACGGCGTATTTCTTCAAGGTGCTCAATAGAGATGCTGTCACTTTCCTTTTTCAGAGCAGCCTCTTCGATTTCAAGCTGAACGATTTTACGTGAGATAACGTCAAGCTCGGTTGGCATAGAGTCCATTTCTGTGCGGATAGTAGCGCAGGCCTCGTCAATAAGGTCAATAGCCTTATCGGGAAGAAAACGGTCTGTGATATATCGGTTAGAGAGTACAGCAGAGGAGATAAGCGCATTATCGTGGATTTTAACACCGTGAAATACCTCATAGCGTTCTTTCAGACCACGAAGTATAGAGATAGTATCCTCAACGGTAGGCTCATCAACCATAACAGGCTGAAAACGACGCTCAAGGGCGGGGTCCTTTTCGATATACTTGCGGTACTCATTGAGAGTAGTAGCACCTATGCAGTGGAGCTCACCACGTGCAAGCATAGGCTTGAGGAGGTTTCCTGCGTCCATAGCACCGTCAGATTTACCTGCACCAACAATAGTGTGAAGCTCATCTATAAAGAGGAGAATCTGACCATTGCTGTTTTTGATTTCATTGAGCACAGCCTTGAGACGCTCTTCAAACTCACCGCGATACTTTGCGCCTGCGACGAGAGCTCCCATATCGAGAGAGAAAACCTTTCTGTCCTTGAGACTGTCCGGAACATCACCTGCAACGATACGAAGGGCGAGTCCCTCAGCAATAGCAGTTTTACCAACACCGGGCTCGCCGATGAGAACGGGATTATTCTTGGTTTTACGTGAAAGGATACGAATAACGTTTCTGATTTCACTGTCACGACCGATAACGGGGTCCAGCTTATTGCGTTGAGCGAGTCCCACAAGCTCCTGACCGTATTTAGCGAGGACATCGTAGGTATCTTCAGGGTTTTCGGAAGTTACACGAGTGTTGCCTCTGACAGACATAAGAGCGCTGAGGAACTTATCCTTAGTGATGCCGAAAGATGAGATAAGCTGAGCGAGAGAACGCTCCTTGCAATCGATAAGAGCGAGCATAATGTGCTCAACGGAAACGAACTCGTCCTTCATATCAGAAGCGATTTTTTCCGCAGAGGAGAGCATTCTGTCACAGTCGGATGAAATTCCGATATTACTGCTTCTTCCGCTTCCTGTAATTTTGGGCAGAGCGTCGATAAGCGTATCGTTCTGCTGAGCAAGAATCTGCGGATCCACATTCATTTTAGTAAGAAGCGAGGGGATAAGACCATTTTCCTGGCTGAGAAGACCGCCGAGAATATGAACGGGCTCTATAAGGCTGTTGGAGTTCATAACAGCGATACTCTGGGCTTTTCTGACAGCGTCAGCGGATTTCTGAGTTAATTTTTCAACATTCATAGTAATACCTCCTGAAAATCAGATTATAAAATAGTCAAGCTGTCCTGAATAGAGATTTTCCAGCTCCTGAGCGACAGCATTAAAGCTCTGCGGAGCGGAAAAGAAGGCTTTGATAAACTTATCAAGGAGCAGAATATAAGAGTTGAGAGCCTCGCCTGTATTAATTTTAGAGAGACTTTCGGTGTTGATGAGCTTTCTGCGGAAACAGCCTTGTGACAGCTCATAGGCATAAACGTCGCTGAGACCGAATTTAGAAAGAAAGCTCATTTCCATTTCAATCCAGTAAGCGAAGAAATTGTCAAAGAGAGCGATAAGCTGAGCGCTCTGAGTTCGTATGCTGACGGTAAGATTACCAAGATAACAATCGGGAGCGCGTGCGAGCTCAACCTTATAATTAATCGTAGGGCGGTATTTATACTCAAGAGCAGTTTTCAGCGTAAGGAAGGACTCTGAGCGCTGTTGCTGGATTTTAAAATCGGCAGAGACAAGGCTTTCAAGAGTAGCGAAGATATCCCTCATACGCATTTCGGGTGTAACGCAGGAGAGGTGTTCGGCTAAAATCTGGTTAATAAGGTTAGAACGGCTTGTGCCGAGGCGATAAGCCTGAGCGTCTACAGCTCTGATGACGTCGTCCATAAGAACGATACTATACACACTTTTTTTCATAGGGGAGCAACCTCCGATCATTTACTAATAATATTATAACACAATTATAGAATTTGTCAATAGGATTATATAAAATTGATTACGAGAAATTTTTACAAAAAAAGAGCACCCCAATCGGGGTGCGAATAGTCAGTCTGATTCGGTTAAACCGTTTAGCACTGCAGACTGAGCCATAGATGATGGTTAAAAATAAAACGTTTCATAGAATATCATGAAAAGGAAATTAGGTTTTAATGAAAATTAGATGATTTACACAATCTTTTCTATGGCCTGCAACCGAGTTATACAAGTGAAGGCACATGAGAGGGGAGGGTGCCTGTCGCAGTATATTCGAGTTATCTCGTTTGCTGATATTATTATATTGCAATTAAGTAGAATTTGCAATATACAAAAGTGCACAAAAATACACAAAAGTGTACTATTTGATATTTTTATGCGAGATTTAAAGTTAATTTTTATTTAATAAGTTATATATATCTACAAAGTAATGTTTAATTAATAAAATGTTAAACTGTGAATATATTTGCTATGTCTGAAATTGTGAAATCATTTGAAGCTGTGCCGACAGAAACTCCGAGAGTACTTCCTGAAGTTAAATCAGGCGACAGAATCATAACGCATCTGAAGGCATTGTTGGGAGTAAACGAAACAACCTGAGAGCCATTTATTCTGAAAGCCACATTGCTTCCTGCAGTACAACCGCTTGTGTAGCCTACAACGGCATAGGGTGAAGCACTGCTTGTAGGAGCTGTCATAGCATTTCCTGCAGCGTAGAGGTATCCGCCTGTGTAATTAAGAGCTCCTGCAGCATAAACAGCACTTTTTTCCTCTTTGGTTCCGCCTGTGATAACAGAATATCCTCCGTTGATATTCATAGTACCCTTTGACTTCATACCGTTTGTACCGCTCTTGATGTTGAGTTTACCGCCGTTGATAGTGATATCGTCGTTGGCCATAAGGCCTGTTTTCTTGGAGTTAATGGTAATGTTTCCGTTTTCGATAACAATATCGTCATCGCTTGAGATACCGTGAGCGTTGTTTGAGGTGATCTCCAGTGAACCCTTGCCCTTGATTTCTACAGTATCGTTGGAGAAGAGTGCACCGTCGTAAACGGTAGAGCTTCCGCCGTCGGTGAGCTTTGTAGTAGTGCCTTCCATAAGAACCATAATAAATCTTTTAGCGTCAGTAACCTGAATAGCGGGCCCCGAAGAGTTTGTGATAGTAACGCCGTTCATATAGATTTTGACTTTTTCGGTGGTATTTACCTCAATCATACCGTCTGCAACAGAGCCTGAGATAAGGTAGTCGCCACCGCCTGTGATAGTAATACCTGAGCCGTTTGCCGTAACATTGCTTCCTGAGATTACAGGACTTCCGCCGAGAACGACCTCAGCAGAGTAGACCTTAACTTCAGCGGTAGTAGTTGTTGTGGTAGTAACAACAGGAGTTTTAGCCTTTGTTGTTGTAGTAACCTTATTTCCGCCTGAAGAAGAGCCTCCCTGTACAGCAGTAGTAACCTGAGCATTGCCTGAAGGAGTATTATTGACAGCAGTAGTAGCTGTGGGAGTATTGTTGTTGGTGTTGTTGTCAGCAACAGTAGTTACAGTCTGTTCGTTTGAATTATCAGCCGGGGCAGTAGTGACTGTATTTTCGTTGTTGTCATCTGCAGGAGCAGTAGTAGTCTCGCTGTTGTCGGCATTTTCATTTTCATCTGCACCGGTAGAGTCTGTAGTATCCTCATCATTGTTATTATTGTTTTCGTCAGACTCAATGTTTTCCTTGGTTTCATCGAGGATTTCAACAATGCTGTCCTCAGAAAGACTTGATTCCACAGCAGTCTCCTGACCGCAGGAAAACGCGGAGAACATCAAAGAGAATGAAGCGAGCAGAGCGAGAATTCTTCTGTAATTTTTCATTTTAATCACTGTCCTTTACAAAATAAAAAAGTGTATAAATAGCACTGTCAGGCTGAGTGCAAAACCCAGCCTGACAAGATATTATTGCTGTTCGTAGATTTTATCGTCATACTTGAAGTAAACGAGGTTGATATTAAGGTTGCCGTTGAGCGCACGGATCTCGTCAATAAACTTTTTGCTGTCCATATCCTCATAAACGTCAACGCTGTAGATAAGCTCAAAAAGAGTACCGAAGTTGGTAGTTTTAATTCTTCTGAGCTTGTAGAAGCTTGTATACTTCTTGAGAACGGGATCGAAAACGCCCTTGTAGTCGAGGTTTTCGGGAATAGTGATCTTAAGGGTCATATGACGGAGCTTGCAACCGCCGAAATCGAAGTAGTTAAGAGCAACAACCACGATACCCATAATAATGAAGAACACGATTGAGAATCCCACATAGCCCATACCGCAGGCAACACCGACAGCCATAGCATAGAAAACGTATGTAATGTCCTTAGGGTCGCCGGGGGTACTTCTGAATCTTACAAGAGTAAACGCACCTGCAAGGCTGAGTGCTCCTGCTGTAGTATTGATAAGCAGAAGTATAAGAGTAACTATTGAGGGAAGCATAATGATAGTCATAACATAGCTCTGAGCGTAACCCTCTTTTCTGTGGGTAAACATATAGATAGAGCTGATAAGGAAACCGATAATAAGTGAAGCGAAAACGCAGAGGAAGAAATCGCCTGCGCTGATATCGCCGATAGCGGGGGTGGTGGAAGCACCTGTGAGGAAATCCGCAGTAGCATCAGTACCGCTTTCAGTAAGAACGTTGCCAAAGAAACCATTTTTAAACATTTGCCAAAACACTCCGATTCGTCATAATTTTATCATAAATATAATTCTGGTAAGCCTTTCCGTACTTTGAAAAGCTTGTCTTATATATCTGCAGTTCCGAAAGCTTATTGATAAGCCATTCAGGAACGGAATCCGATACTTTAACTTCCATAAGTCTCTGATCAGCACCGATAATGAAATTTCCGAAGCTTGGCTGACTGAGAGAGAGATCAGTTCGTCGCTCGGTAATTTTTCTGTCAAAGGTAAGGCGGAAGTCCTTGTTATCCTTACCGAAGAAAGCAGTACGCTGATAGCTGATATACTGCTTGGGAGCAATATCATACATATTAAGGAACGCGTCAAGCTCGGTAAAAACCTGTTTGGTTATGTATTTAGAGCTGTCGGGCTTACTGCGGTTAAGGAGGTACTCGTCAGCCTCGGCAAGGGTGAGAGTAACACGTCTTTTAGCGACAATGCCTCCGATTTTCTTTTTGATTTCGAGAAATACCGTATCATCGGGAGAAGCGGGAGAGTAATAGCTTCTGAGACGGATTTTCTCTTTATAATATGGCTTGCTTATAGATTCTCTGATAAGGAAATCATCACTTGTATCGTAGTAGATATTATAAACACCGTATTCCTTACCGCCTACGCAATACTTATCGGGGTTCATATGCTTAGGTATTTCTTCCATAAGACTTTCGTACTGTTCCATACTGAGTAAGAATTTAATTTCCTTACGTGCAAAAGTATTAATAGCCATAAATTTTCCTGAAACGCACTGCTGAGGAAACAGACCTTTCAGGACCACGCTCCTTTCCTTCAAGTTTACAGTCATTATATTACATAAATCTTAAAATAATCTTAAGGTTTTTGTGAAAATATTGTGTAAAAGACCGAGATAAAAAGCCTGATTCCGAGAGGTAATATACTATTAAATAGGCGAATATTAAAAAGCTTGATATCTTACTGATATTATAGCATAATAATCAAATAAAAGCAACAGTGCAGAGAAACATTTATAAATTGTACACAATAACAACAGTGCAGAGAAACATTTATAAATTGTACACAATAAAAAGAGGGAGTTAAGGCAGGACAGCTGACTCAAAATAAAGAAAAGAAATTTTTTCGGAAAAAATATGATTCTTTTAAGATTATTTTAAGAATGAAAAATTATAATCAAATTACACTAAAGTAAATGCACGCGAAAAAAACGCATTTAAGGAGAATGATTACAATGAAAAATTACAGACTTAAGAGAGTGGTTGCCGGTCTCTCAGCGCTGTGTGTACTCACATCAGCAATGCCGGCAGTATCACTCAGCGTATCTGCATCAACAGAAACAACAACGGTTTACGGCGACGCAACACTTGACGGACTCGTAAAAATGGACGACGTAGTCAAGGTTATGAGCCACGCATCAAACCCCGGACTTTATCCTCTTGAAGATCAGGCAAAGGACAATGCCGATGTTTATCAGAGGGGCGACGGCGTAGATGTATCCGACGCTCT
This sequence comes from Ruminococcus sp., assembly GCA_015066875.1. GTDB lineage: Bacteria > Bacillota > Clostridia > Oscillospirales > Ruminococcaceae > Ruminococcus. The sequence goes on along the minus strand of SVNM01000015.1, from coordinate 13,578 downwards.
TTCAATTCAGAAGAAGGTAGCACAGGTAATTACAACACTTCCGGAGTCAGTTCTTGAAGGCGAGGATCCTCAGACAACAATTGCATATATCCACCTTAAGAATACATACATTGAAACCGAGGGCGACAATCTTGTGGTTGACGGAACAACAGTAACGATCACAGCATCAGGCGAGTATTATGTAGACGGAACTCTTGATGACGGACAGATTATCGTAAATGTTCCCGACGAGACAGTTGACGCTGAGACAGTTAAGATTTTCCTTAACGGAGTAAGCATCACAGGCACAACAGCTCCTGCAATCTGGGTTGAGAATGCAGAGAATACATCAATCAACCTTATGGAAGGCTCAGTAAATACGCTCAGCGACGGAACAGTTGCATACAGCGGAGATTACCTTGAGACAGGCGTTATCGAAGCTAAGGACGATCTTACGATCAAGGGCACAGGTACTCTTAACATCACAGCAAACACACAGTATGCAATCCAGTGCAACAACGATGTCAAATTCACAGAGGGTACAGTAAATATCGAGACACTTCTTGAAGACGGTGTAAGAGGCAAGACCTCGGTTACAGTCAAGGAGACAGCTGTTCTCAACATTGATGCTGAAGGCGACGGCATCAAGTCAACACAGGGTAACGTAGCAATCGAAGGCGGTTCAGTAACAGTCAAGGCAGGCAACGACGCTGTTCAGGCTGAAACAACAATCGACATTTCAGGCGGTACTGTAACAGCAGGCGGTGACAGAGGCCTCACAGGTGTAACAGGCGTAAACATCACAGGCGGTACTGTAATTGCAACAGCTACAGACAACCAGACTGATGCAACACTTCTTACAGCAACACAGGGCACAATGCTTCTCAACTGCATTGCAGACGCAACAAACACAGAGGACGGTTGCTGGAAGAAGGCAAACACAATCGTAGTAAACGGCACAACATACGCTCCCAACAAGAAGTATATGTACGTTCTTATCAGTGATGCTTCAATTGCAAACGGACAGACATACACTCTCACAAACGGAAGCACAGGTGCAACAGTTTCGCATACAAACAACACAGCAACATCATTTACAACAACAGGCACAGTAACAGCATTTGAGACAGTTGATATGAATCCTTCATCATCTTCAGGCTCAGGAGATGTTATTGTAACTCCCACAGACGGCTACACAATCACACTTGGAAGCACAGTATCAACAAACGCTCCCGAGACAGTAGCAACAGTAGCAAACAACGTTGTAACAATTATCCAGCCAGCAGTATTCTCAGTTTCAGGTACAGCAAGCGAGGGACAGATCGTTGTTGATGTTGACAAGACAGCTTATGCTGACGGTGTTGTAGAGCTTGACCTTATGGGTGCAAACCTTACAAGCACAAAGAGCTCACCTATCTACGTAGCTCAGATCGGCGACGAGGTTCAGATCGTAGCAAAGAGCGGTTATGACAACATAATCTCAGACGGCACAAGCTATACAAACGCTGATAGCGGTATGGGAGCAATCTACTCCTGTGACGACCTTAAGATCAAGGGTAGCGGTAATCTTACAGTAAACGGCAACGCCGGTGACGGTATTGTCTGCAAGAACGACCTCAAGGTTTACAATGGTAATATCACAGTAAACGCTGTTGATGACTGTATCAGAGGTAAGGACAGCGTAACAGTAGGTGACGTTGACGATACAGATTTCAGCACACTTATCCTCAACCTTAAATCCACAGCAGGCGACGGAATCAAGTCCAACGCACAGGACGCATCAACAGCTGACAAGACATATGGTGTTGTTGATATCAACGGCGGAACAATCAATATGAATGTTTACGGCGACGGCGTACAGGCTTCACAGCTTCTCAACGTAAACGGCGGTACTCTTGATATCGAAACAACAGGAAGCAAGGACAGCGGAAGCGCAAAGGGACTCAAGGGCGGTCTTACAGATGATGAAACAGGCACAACAACTACAGGCGTAGTTAACGTAAACGGCGGTTTCATTGAGCTTCACACAAACGATGACGGTATCAACTCAAACGGCGATATCAATATGCTCGGCGGTGAAACACAGATCACAGTAAAGGGCACAACATCAGGCTATCAGGGACTTCACGCAGATACAACAGTAAATCTCGGAAGCGACGGCAATGCAAACGTATATGACGATATGCGCCTTGTAATCTACCAGGCTTACGAGGGTATCGAGGCTTACAATATCTATCAGAAGAGCGGTTCAACAGTAGTAACATCAACCGATGACGCATTCAATGTAGCAGGCGGAGCTGATAATTCAGGTTCATCAGGTGGCTGGCCCGGACAGGGCGGTATGGGAGGCTCCTCAAGTGCGGGAGTGCTTCAGATAAGCGGTGGCTTCTCAATCATCAGCGTAGGAACAGGCGACCACGACGGTTATGACTCAAACGGCTCACTCAGCATCACAGGCGGTATAGCAATCACAAACGGACAGGACGCATTTGACTGTGACGGCGGAATGTCATACACAGGCGGAGTATATGTCAAGAATATCGGCTCACAGATGGGCGGTATGGGAGGCATGGGCGGAAGCTCGTCCATGACAGAATCCGTAAATGTATCATGCTCATTATCAGGCGGAGAAAGAGTAACACTTTGTGACGGAAACGGCAATGTAATCGTATCCTTCATCAACGACAAGTCAGCTTCAAGCCTTGTAGCAGGTTGCACAGCATACTCAGGAGCAACATTCTACACAGGCGGAACACTCAATGGCTCAACATATTTCCAGGAGCTTGACCAGTCACAGCTTTCAGCATACGGCGGAACACTTTCAGGCGGAACAGCAGTAAGCGGATCAGGATCAGGCAATACAAATCCCTGGGGCTGATAACAATATAAGAGAAAACAGGATCGCAGAAAGCGGTCCTGTTTTCTTATAATAATGCAATTGTGCATAGTGCTCAATGGGAGGTTTTCAACATTGTGCAATGTATAGAATGTATAAAAATAACCTAAAAAGATGAAAATAACTATTGACATTTTATAAAAACTGTGGTAATATATAATCAAGGAAAGAGAGAGGAACCCTTAAAGGAAAGGGAACTTAATCTTAAATAAGCTGTATTTACTTGGTTTCGGGTACAAGACCCGATGTAAATGAAATTAAGCGGAAAGGTGAGTGAGTCCAATGGAAGAAAGTTCAATACAGCAGTACAAAGCCGGCGGGCTTGCTGAGTAATTGATTTCAGTAACGGGATTAAATGCTTAAAAGCTTATCCGAACAGAAATGATTATTAAATAAGAATTGATTATAAAGCAACCGTAAGAAACTGCATAAGAAACGGCTTTACGAAAATAAATCTAAGCTCTTTTTAGATACAGGATTATCTGAAATTCCGACATGAGTCTTTAGATAAATAGTCAAAATCTTATGTGAGGTACAGACCAATGAGATAATTACTTTTTCAATAAAAAGAATAAAATGAAAAGGTGGTACCAATGGAGAATTAGTTCCATATGTAGATATACTTCATAAAAACTAATAAAAGGTGAGCCCAATGGAATAAAAAATCGCATACTTGTAACAGAAGGAATGTGATACTATGAAAGGTTTCAGAATTTATAACAAGGAATAAACTGAAAGGGTGAGTCCACAGGGTAATTCAGCTAAGTGATGAAAGTCGCTTAAAAAGTAAAATTGAATAAAACAATATAACCTCAGGTTGTCAGCCTGAGGTTTTTTGCGTTATTTTGATTCGTTCAAGATTTTCTGACGATAGAGATATGCAGACTGCTCTTGCTTGTTATCGCCGAAATTGTAGTAAACACGGTCTTTCAGAGCATCGGGCAGATACTGCTGTTTTACGTAGTGATTAGGATAATCGTGAGGATAGAGGTAATGCTGTCCCACAACAGAAGCTCCCTTGCCATCAAAATGCTTATTCTGAAGATGACGAGGAAAGTCAAGAGCGTCACAGGAGCGTACATCAGCAATAGCAGAGTCAATAGCCGACTCTGCGCTGTTTGATTTCGGAGCTGTCGCAAGGAGAATAATAGCTTCAGCAAGAGGAATTCTCGCTTCCGGAAGACCAAGCTGAAGAGCTGAGTCAACACAGCTTTTAACAATAGAAATTGCCTGCGGATAAGCAAGACCGATATCCTCGGAAGCAATTACAAGGAGTCGACGCGACAGTGAGATGATATCTCCAGCCTCCATAAGACGTGCCGCATAATGCAGAGCAGCATTTTCGTCAGAGCCACGGATAGACTTTTGCAGAGCCGAAAGCAGATCGTAATGCTGATCGCCGTCACGGTCATAGCGCATATTACTCCTCTGAGCGAGAATTTTCAGCGACTCTTCAGTAACAGTAACCTTACCCTCAGATATTTCACCGCAGACAGCGCAAAGCTCAGCAGTATTCATAGCCTTGCGTACGTCTCCGCCACAGCCGAAAGCAATAATCCGGCAAACCTCATCTGAAGCAATAATCTCACTGCCTGTATCCTCAGAAATAATCCTGAAAGCACGTTTTATAGCGGGGATAAGCTGTTCAGCGGAGACAGGCTTGAACTCAAAAACGGTACTACGGCTGATAACAGCGTTGTAAACTGAGAAATAGGGGTTTTCCGTAGTTGACGCAATCAGCGTAATATCGCCGTTTTCGATATATTCCAGCAGACTCTGCTGTTGTTTTTTATTGAGATACTGAATTTCATCAAGGTAGAGCAGAATTCCGTTTTCCGAGCCGAAAGTACCGATTTCGGCAACAACATCGCGGATATCCGAAGTAGAAGCGTTGGTGCCATTGAGCTTATGCAGAGCCATATCGCAGTTTTCGGCTATAATGCGTGCAACGGTGGTTTTGCCGACTCCAGACGGACCGTAGAAAATCATATTTGGGATTTTTCCGCTGTCGATTATACGGCGGAGCGGTTTGCTCTCAGCGAGAATATGCTCCTGTCCCACAACATCATCGAGAGTCTTAGGACGTATTTTATCAGCTAACGGTGCGGACATATTGTGCCTCCTTTTGTGGTATTATTATGCAATTCGGAATAAAATCAATAAAACTAAAATCACATCTTATCAACATCATATATCTTTTTTAGGACTTTTTCAGGAATCTCTGCAGGTGGGTCAAATCTTTTATATACACGAGCTATATCAGAAATTGCACTTTCAATGTTGTGGTGTTTGGCGTTAAGAAAACCTCTTACCCAATACGCACCAAACGGAAAGCCGTTATTATTTTCACATTCAATGATTTTTCTTGTAAGAGAGTCAATTAAATTGTCCAAAGTTTTGTTTTTTTCAAACCAATCGAGCATAAAAGGAATATTCCTTTTTACAACTGTTCTAATTAGCTCGATATTTTCTTTGGAATTATCTCCGTATGCATTTACAAAATAATTTCTTCTGAAAGAGTTATGTTCTTCATAGCTGTGCAGACTCGGACTATAAAAGTTGTAACCGATATATGGGAAAGGAGTACCATAAAAATCCATCTTAATTGATTTTTCTGTTCGGTGATAAACAAGTTTTCCGGTAACATTCCAAGGCTTTGGATTAATACTTAACATACAATTTTCCCAAGGAATAAAATCAAAATTATATCCCCAGTATAAAGGGTAGGAATTCCCTTTGAGAAGATAAAGATTAAAAACCTTACGACAATGATTTTCCCAGGGCGTGAACCAATAATGTCCTTTTTCACAGATTTTAACATCAAATTCTTCTTTAAGAACATCACAAATTATATTATCTAAATCTGGTATCAAGTTAAAAGAATCTTCGGACATATTGTTCCTCCTTTAATAATTATCAATAAAAAGTTTTGGAAGATGCCGTTTAAGAAACAGCTTTAATTCTGCTGAACCATTGCAGGAACTAAGATTGATTTTTAATTTACGTTTATCTGTCTGAATAACAAGGAATGTTGTGTAAGGGTCTGATTTTTTATAAATCTTCCTGATATCAGTAAAGTGAATAGTTTTGAATTTTTCAAACATAAAACGATATTCTAATTTTCTTTCGCTGATATCATATTTCACGCAGAATCCGAACATAAAAAGATTAGCGACCAATGCAGGTAAAGATATTATTGAAAACAGAATACAAATTTCAGGAATTTCATTATGGTCAAATTTGGGTATCATAAAAAAGGGCAAAAGAGTATATAGGAATATTGCAACAAAAACGTATTTATCCGAACCGTATTTTACAATGCCTTTGCTTTTGTAAATTATTTTGTTTTTTTCCTTTTTAGATTTTTTACTCATAATAAAAAATTCCTTTTATATAATACAGGGACGTATATTTCCATGCAAGTGGATATAACATAATTTTTTATGTTATCGGAATAATTTCACCGTATTTCTCTTCGGAAATTGATATATCATACGGCAGAGGATATGGAGTAATATTAAGTGCAAGTTCTTGTGCAGATTCATAATCAAATCCACCTGTAATTGTAACTTGACCATCATAAATTGGTACAGTAATAAGAGGTGATATAATAAGCTCATCATCAATCCATATCGACATTGGCGTATCTGTGCCTGCAAGCTCAGCAGTTGCATCTGAAAACTTTTTTATACCTTCATCGTTAAAATACATATAAATAGCGTAATCATTATCTGTAGCTACTAAAGCATTATAGGAGTAATGTATATCCTCGTTTGTAAGAACGAGTTCATCTTCCTGTGAGGCTCCTTTAAATATTTCCAGATAATTTGGCTTTGTGAGAATTTCAGCTGTATCCTCATGCCATAATTCATCCATATTAAATTCAAGTGTGATAGTGTTATTATCATAGTCTACGGAAGTGGCATACTCAAGATGTGGATAAGAATGTGTTATACGATTACTTAATATATCAGAAATCTCATCGATTACACTGTCCTCAGCGTTCACATCAGCTGAAAAAACGATAGAGCTGTTATAAACAAATTCTGTGGTATCAGTGGTGGTTTCATCGTTAACAGAAGAGTTATCGGATTTGCATCCGGTTAATAATAAAGATAATAATAAAAGGTAAGATAATTTTTTCATAATAACCTCAAAAAAATATGGTGACAGAAAGTCTGTCAATTTACATAATGCGTCCTATACTTATGAATTTACACCGTTAATTTCCGTAAGAAGATGAGCCTCTTCAAGATTTTCGGTAAAGGTAACAGGAAAGGGAATTTTCTCTTTTTTGGCATAAACAAGCAGAGTATCCGAAAGCTCATCGGGATTTTGGGGAGTTTCCCAGACGAATCTGAATTTTTCGAAGCTTAACTCTCCCGCAAAGAGGATAAGGCCGTGAGGGGTAAGGTAAACGTATTTCTCCCTGAAAACAGCGATAACGTGAATAATGAAGGAGAAGCAGTAAATAATCATCAGAACAATGAAGGAAATATATGAATAGAGCCAACGTGACGGAATGACTGATAAAATGCGGTAATAGCAGTATATGAGCAGAGGCTCTGTAATTAAATTGAAAACATAGTTTTTTATATTATAAACAGGGTTCAGGCATCTGATAATAACAGAGTCATTTTTTCTTGCATTGCTGATGATGTTAGCCGAGCGCATAATCTTGTATACAAGCTTAAATGTGATAAAAACGGTAAAAATCAGAAAAGCAGTACCTGCAACGGGCAAAATTTTATCCATATAGATCCTCCTTAATCGGAATTAATTTCACAGTCAACGGTTTCTTTTTCTTCATCAGTATTTTCCTTTTTAGAAGCTTTAGCAGTTCTTACAATGCACGAAATAACAATACCTATGTAATAAGGCGCCCACATTATAGAGATAATAAGACTATTAAAAGCGTCGAAAGGCTCCTCATAGGTTAATGAGTTGAGATAATCCTGTTTAATTAAAAACAGCAAAAAGGTGTTGATTATGAGGCAGACAGTGTAAAGCTCGTGAGAAGGTGTTTTTCTGAAAATCAGTTTTGCAATTGGAAACAAAACAAGCTGAATAGCCAGCGGAGCAACAAAAAACAGTATATCGCTGATAAAAATCATAAAAGCTGAAAATGAAGAAAACATAAAACCTCCCATATCACTAAAAAACACAGGGACGGACAGCTTGTCCGTCCCATAATGGTTACGATTACTTATAGAGGGGATACTTATCGCAGATTTCAGTAACACCTGCACGGATTTCGTCAGCCTTGTTCTCGAAATCAGTAGCGCAGAGGTAGATATACTCAGCGATCTTCTCCATTTCTTCAACGCCGAGACCACGAGTAGTAACAGCAGGAGTACCGATACGGATACCGCTTGTTACGAAAGGCTTTTCGGGGTCGTTGTGGATAGCGTTCTTGTTAACAGTGATGTAAACCTCATCAAGTCTGTGCTCAAGCTCCTTACCTGTGATATTGAAGGGACGGAGGTCAACGAGCATAAGGTGGTTATCAGTACCGCCTGAAACGAGGTTAAAGCCTCTCTTGAGGAGTCCGTCAGCAAGAACCTTAGCGTTCTCAACGATTCTTGCCTGATAGTCCTTGAACTCAGGCTTGAGAGCCTCGCCGAAGCAAACAGCCTTAGCAGCGATAGTGTGCATAAGAGGACCGCCCTGAGTACCGGGGAAGATAGCAGAGTTGATCTTCTTAGCGAGATACTCATTATTAGTAAGAATGAGACCGCCTCTCGGACCTCTGAGAGTCTTATGAGTAGTAGTAGTAACGATATCAGCGTAAGGAACAGGTGACTGGTGGAGACCAGCAGCTACGAGACCTGCAATGTGAGCCATATCAACCATAAGTAAAGCGCCTACAGCTCTTGCAATTTCAGAAAGCTTCTTGAAGTCGATAGCTCTGGGGTAAGCGGAAGCACCGGCAACGATAAGGCGGGGCTTATTCTTTACAGCGAGCTTGTAAACAGTTTCGTAGTTGATAGTTTCAGTCTCGTCATCAAGACCATAAGAAACGAAGTTGAAGTACTTACCTGAAAGGTTAACAGGTGAACCGTGAGTAAGGTGACCGCCGTCAGCAAGGCTCATACCGAGAACAGTATCGCCGGGCTGAAGAACTGCGAAATACGCAGCAGTATTAGCCTGAGCACCTGAGTGGGGCTGAACGTTAGCGAACTTAGCGCCGAAGAGCTTGCAAGCTCTTTCGATAGCGATAGCCTCAACCTCGTCAACGCACTCGCAACCGCCGTAGTAGCGCTTGCCGGGATAACCCTCAGCGTATTTATTAGTGAGAACTGAACCCATAGCAGCCATAACTGCGGGTGTAACGATATTTTCGCTTGCGATAAGCTCCAGGTTTCTTCTCTGACGAGCGAGCTCCTTATCCATAGCAGCTCCAACCTCAGCGTCATAATTAGAGACAAAACCGATTGAATCCATAAGGTCGTTGTACATTTAAAGCACTCCTTTAAAAAAATAATCATAACAGCAAAAAAGCATTATACAATAATTATACACTATATTTCAGACAATTTCAATAGCAAAAACGCAAAAAGTGCCATAAAAGGCAAAAATTCGTAAAAAGGTCAGATTTGTATCAGTTCACAAATCTTGAGAGTTATGGAAATGCAATATTGTGAAAAATAATAAAGCACAGGGTGAGCAGAGTGAATAAATCGGGTGAAATATGGAACGAGAGGGCGAAATTGGGGAGCAAAGGAGAAGAATGTCATAAAATTCAGCTTGATTTTGGGCTGAACAGGTGGTATAATGCTAAATGTAGAACAAAAGAAAAAATAGAAAAAAGAACAAAGGAAAGGTGTCGGAGTGCAAAACGCTTCGGCATATTTTCTTTTATACGGAAAAAGGGACGGATTACCGTCCCTTTGTCAATATAGTTATAAAGTAATGAAATTACTGCTTGAATAGCCTGTAATGCCGTTGTAGCTGACGACATACCAGCCGTTTGTTTCACCATAGATTGTAACTGAGGCGTCATCGGGAATAGAGCCTATAATGGTGCCTGTCATAGAAGGATAGCTTCTTATATTAAGGTTAGAACCATCGGTAGTTACTGTTCCCCATCTTACAGCAGATGGATAGATAAAGGGAATACCGAAGTAATCGCACAGTGACTGTACAAGATTTCTTGCAATCAGGTAGAGGTTATTTTTCAGCCAGGCAACATCGGCATAATTATCGTGATAGCCCAGCTCGCACAGAACAGCGGTAGCTCTTGTCTGAGTAACCTCGCCCAGAGTAGTTGTGGGAACAGCATTTGACTTTTCAGGCAGAGGATAAATGCTTTTAAGGTTATTGGCGATTATATTTGCAAGACGCTCACTGCTCTGACTTGCGGGATAGAAATAAATATCAATACCTCTCAGTCTGCCTGAAAGACGTTCGGGAGAAGCATTTGAATGAAGAGCAAGGTGCACATCATAGTAAGCCATATTGGAGTCGCTGATAGCTCCCGCAACATTTCTGTCGGGATCATTTCTTACGTACTGTATTCCAGAAGAGCGCAGATAGGGCTCCATTCTGTCGGCAAGCAGATTCATATACTGCTGTTCATTGCCGTCGGTAACATACTGATTCCACTCCTGAGTAGAGGGACTTAAAAAAATCTTTGGCATAAAACATATCCTTTCATTGAAAGTAGAGAGAAAAGAAGCTCTCATAACATTTTATGCCAAAGATGAATTAAATGTTTTTGTAGACAATTCTGCACATTTCCTCAGCCTGAGGAGTAGTACCTCCACCGCAAATCTGAGTGAAGTACAGAAAAGCGATGTTATTTACGGGATCAACGGCAAAGAAGGTACCTGTCCAGCCGTCCCAGCCCATTTCGCCCTTGAAGGTGCGGTTGAGGCTTATTTCAGGAGATTCCATAATTCTCATAAAGCAACCGTAATTATACCCCACGAGACGCTCCCAGAGATAAGAGCGCTGAGTATCATCAAGCTTAGGAGTGCTAAGGTAGGCAAAGGCGTTTTCGCTGATAATTCTGATACCGTTGAAAACTCCCTTGTTAGCAAGCATACAGGCGAATTTAGAGTAATCGTTAATAGTAGAGACAAGTCCCGCACCGCCCGATTCAAAAGCGGGAGGCTTAAGATAGTCGGTAAGACCGAGATGTCTGTCGTGATTTTCCTCAAGACCGTTACTGTTCCAGCCGTAGAGAGCTGTAAATCTGTGGAGCTTATCTGCGGGAACATAAAAATCGGTGTCATTCATTCCAAGGGGAACAAAAATATACTTTTTAAGGAAATCGGAGTATTTCATACCTGAAGCCTTTTCGATAATACCGCCCATAATATCGGCAGAAAAGCCATAGCTCCACTGCTCACCGGGCTTATACAGAAGAGGCACAGAAGCTGTTTTACGGCAGATTTCCTCAGTAGTGAGCTCTTTACCACAATCCTGTCCCTCAATAATTTCGTCAAAGAGTCTGCCCATAGCGCAGACAGAAACTCCCCAGTTATCGGGATAGGGGATACCGGAAGTCATATTGAGAAGGTGAGAGAGCTTGATCTGAACATCACAGGGCACAATCTCGTTGTTTTCATTTACATATGAAAGCTGTGAAAATTCGGGGAAAAATTTTGAAACCGGATCATCAGGGCATATAAGTCCCATATCCATAGCGATCATAGAAGCAACAGCTGTAACAGGCTTTGTGAGGGAGAAAAGTCTGAAAACAGAGTCATCGGAAATAGGGATATTCTTAGCTTTATGGGCAAATCCCGCTTTGCCGGAGTAAATTTTTTCGCCGTTTCTGAATACAGCGCTTACAGCACCGATAATCTGACCGGTTGAGAGGGCATTATCCAGAACAGCATCAAGAGAGTTAAACATAAGTACATCGACCTCGAAATTATTTTTATATATTATAACTCAGCGACGGGACAATGTCAATATCAGTGAAAAGATTTTACGTAATTGATAAAAACAAAAAAATAAATTCAGCCTATTGACTTTGCGGATTTAAAGTGTTATACTTTAAACAGATAAATTATTCTGAAGAATGAAAGGTGAAAAGTTATGATTATAGTATGTAAAAATACAGCATCACAGAAGAAAATAGACGCACTTATTGAGGACCTTAAGGCACAGGGACTTGAAACACATTGCAGTACAGGTGCACTTTCAACAATTATCGGACTTGTAGGCGATACTTCACGAGTAGACCTTGAAGCACTTGAGGCTCTTGATATTGCAGAAAAGGTACAGCGAGTATCCGAGCCATATAAGCTTGTAAACAGAAAGTTTCATTCAGACGATACAGTAGTAGAAGCAGGCGGAGCAAAAATCGGCGGAGGCTACTTCGGAGTAATTGCCGGTCCCTGTTCAATAGAATCAGAGGATCAGATAGTAAGCTGTGCAAAGGCAGTAAAGGCAGCTGGCGCAAACTTCCTCAGAGGCGGAGCGTTCAAGCCACGTACATCGCCCTATGCATTCAGAGGCCTTAAGGAAAAGGGATTAGAGCTTCTTCTGCTTGCAAAGAAGGAAACAGGACTTCCCATTGTTACCGAGCTTATGAGCCTTGATCATCTTGACCTGTTCAATGATGTAGACGTAATACAGATCGGCGCAAGAAATATGCAGAATTTCGAGATGCTTGCAGAGATAGGAAAGTGCAACAAGCCTATTCTTCTTAAGAGAGGTCTTGCAAATACAATAGAAGAGTGGCTTATGAGTGCCGAATACATTATGTCAGGCGGAAATGAGAATGTAATTCTCTGCGAAAGAGGCATAAGAACATTTGAAACAGCAACAAGAAACACATTTGACGTATCAGCTGCACCACTTCTTCACGAGCTCACACATCTTCCCGTAGTAATGGATCCCAGCCACGCAACAGGAAAGTCATCGCTTATCAAGCCTCTTGCGAAGTCAGCGGTAGCAGCAGGTGCAGACGGACTTATGATTGAAGTTCACCCAACACCTGAAAAGGCATTATGTGACGGAGCACAGTCAATAACACCTGCAGCATTTGCAGATGTAATGAGCGATGTAAAGATGCTCTGCCATATCGAGCACAAGATTATCTGACAGGAGAACAGGCAATGAACATACTCGTAGTAGGCTTAGGACTTATCGGCGGTTCGCTTTGCAAGGCTCTGAAGAAATACACAGAGCACACAGTAATCGGAAGCAACAGAAATCAGGAAACAATCCGCCGTGCTGTAATTGACAAAAGCATAGACAAGGCATTTGACGGAAGCTTTGATGATGTGGATATGGTAATCAACTGCCTGTATCCCGAAGCAGCGGAGGAGTACTACACAGAAAATGCTCCGAAGATGAAAAATGGAACAATACTTACCGATGTGTGCGGTATCAAGGGTGAGTTTTCACGAAGAATGACATCTCTTGCAGATCAATACGGACTTCACTACATCGGAATGCACCCTATGGCAGGCAAAGAGGTGGGAGGCTATGTCAACAGCACAGCAGACCTGTTTGTGCGAGCCAACTTTATAATAACTCCCTTTGAGGGCACCGATAAGGAAGGAACAGAGAAGCTGAGAAAGCTCTGCGAGGATATAGGCGGAGGAAAAATTGTAATAACCACCCCTGAAAATCATGATAAGATGATAGCCTATACATCACAGCTTGCCCACGTTGTATCAAATGCCTATGTAAAGAGTCCCGAGCTTGAGCTTGAGTGCGGATTCAGCGGAGGAAGCTTTCAG
>SVNM01000079.1:1643-7474 GCA_015066875.1 Ruminococcus sp. | reverse complement strand
CAAGATTGTCGGTGCTTATGGCGTTGAGGTCACACCCGTTCCCATTCCGAACACGGAAGTTAAGCTCAACTGCGTTGAAAATACTTGGCTGGTGACGGCCCGGGAAAATAAATCAGTGCCGGCTTTAAAGAAACCTCTCTTTGTGATCAAAGAGAGGTATTTTTGTATTTGAGGTGATTTTTATGAAGAAGCAAACTCGTACAAATGTAATTTTGTGGGCTGTATATGTGATTTATTCTTTTATTCTTACAGCTACGATCATTATATCGGGTGATGATTTTTTCTGGTTCCATATGGATAGTTATAAAGAAAATTTTGGTGAAACAAGTCATAACGGCAGATATTTCACAAATATAATCACTTATCTGATGTGTAATTATGGTGTTATCAGATTTCTTGTTTTTTTCGTAACAATGATTGCACTGTTCTTTCTTCTTCATAAACTGATTAGGCCACGAATTGCAGAAAACAATGCTATTGTAACAATTTTTATAATATTCGGATTAGTTGCAATTCCTTCTCAAATATTTACATATACATATGGATGGGTTTCAGGATTTACCAATTATGTTCTTGGAACAGTTATGTCGTTTATATTTGTTGGTTATTGTTATCCTGTTTTACAGGGGAAGGAACTTAAAAATTCTCCCATATCAGCTTTGTTATTGCTTATTGCAGGATTTTTAGGAGCAATGTGTGTTGAAAATCTTACCATATTCAATATTTCATTCTGTATTTTCATTATTGTTCTGTATGCAATTTTATTCAAGAAGGTTATTTTTGGACATATAACATATCTGGCAGGTACAATTACTGGAACTATATTAATGTTTAATAATGTTAATTATACAAATATTTTTGTTCATTCAGAAGATCCTATTGCCAAGCGTTCAGTTATTTTTAGCCTTCCTGATATTTTTATGAAGATTTATATGGAGATTATTCCGTGTTACGCAAAATTATTTGTATTTATACACCTTATAATTGCAGTTTCTGTGATTTATCTGTATGTCAAGCGTTATAAGATGGATTCAGAAGCAAAGCCTCCTAAATATTCACCGTTTCTTTTTGGAGTGATAATTTCCTATGCTCTGTACTCTATGTTCACATTTTGTCTTGCGGATTTCGTTCCGGTAACACCTACTTATGTAATCAGAGCTATTGAAACAGCATTCGTTTTTGTTTACATTATTGCTCTTATTTATATGGCATATATCTTTTTTGATAAGTTTGCAATGCTCAGAGTTATTGTTTTTATTGCAGGAACATTGGTTGTTACAGCTCCGTTTTTGGTAGTTAACCCTGTTACATCAAGATGCTTCTATTCTGATTATATGCTCTGGCTTCTTGTTGCAGGAGAATTTTTCGTTCATTTTGCTTCAGAGCTTAAGCCTATGGGTAAAGTTGTGCTGAACTATGTTATGACTTCTGTCACAACGTTTTTTGTGGTAGTAATCTCTTATTTCAGTATCTGTAACAAGATTTGCGATAATATCAGATGGGATTACTTCAGTCAGCAGGTTGACGAGCAGAAAAATACTATTGAGGCCATTTTGCTTCCCTTCGACGTTTATAATGAGGATTTTATTACTTTTTTTGCCAATATCGATGAGATAAATGATTATGATAACCCTGACAGGACTTCAAAGTATATAATTTATATGCTTGAGTTCTATGGAATTGATCCGAGAGATGTTGATATATCAAGGATTTATTTCATTTCTCTACAGGATTATTTCACATCACAAAGCGAATAAATAAACAAGGGTACCTCTAAGGTTAATGACCATACAGAAGTTTTTACGTGTACTATTGAGGAAAACCCTTTTGAAAAAGGGTTCTCCCAACGGGATCCTGTCCCCTCTGTCCTTCGGACATCTCCCCGCACTGCGGGGAGTCATCCTCAAACTCCTTTCCTAAAACTTTCATTTTTAAATTAAATCCCCATAGGGTGCACACAGATAACGAGAACTCGAACTCTTTTTAAAATGGTGTGTGTACCCTATGGGGATTTAATTCAGAGTAAAAGTCTTTGTAGGGGGTGTGGGGGGAACCTTTCTTCAGAAAGGTTCCCCCACTAAATACGCATAATGCTTCCGTATAGACAGTACCCTTAAGGGTACCCTTTTATTTATGTCTTAGATTTTATATTCCTCGCAGAGCTTATTAAGAGCTTCTGTAAGCTTACGCATATCAGCATTAGCTCTTCCGCTGTTTTCCTTGATAAGACGATAGAGACGGTCTGAAGCAGAAAGAAGTTCGTTGTAATAAACGTTGGAGCTTCCTGTATTCTTGTTTTTCTTGGGAATAAGAATAGGCTGAGCGTCAACTGTAATTTCACCTGAAGCGATATCAAATTCAGCGCCACTGTAGGGAGCATAAGCGTCAGCGCCCAGTTCATCTTTAAGACGCTGAGTGAAGCAGTCAGCAGAGTCAGCATCACCGTGAACTACAAAGAATTTTGAAGGAGCCTTGAAAGCCTTAGCCCAGTTGAGAAGTCCGTTTACATCACCGTGACCGCTTATACCGGGAAGCTGTTTAATCTCAGCAAAAACGTTGACTGTTTCGCCGAAAAGCTTAACCTTATGAGCACCCTCAACAAGACTTCTTCCCAGAGTATTCACTGCCTGATAACCAACGAAAAGAACGGTGCTTTCAGGGCGCCAGAGGTTGTGTTTGAGGTGATGCTTGATACGGCCTGCCTCGCACATACCGCTTGCTGAGATAATAACCTTGGGACGATTATCGTTGTTGATAGCCTTGGACTCATCGCTTGAAACTGCACGTACAAGTCCGTCAAAGCTGATAGGATTTATACCCTGTTTAACATAGGAAAGAGCCTCCTCATCGTAACAGCTTTCCTTATTGATAATGAAAATATTGGTTGCCTCATTAGCAAGAGGGCTATCCATATAAACGGGGAAGCCGTCGTGTCCCTTGACCAGTCCCTCTGCCTTGATCTGACGGATAAAGTAGAGCATTTCCTGAGTTCTGCCAACAGCGAAGGATGGGATAATTACATTGCCTCCTCGGTCAAATGTACGCTGAAGCACCTCAGTAAGAGCTGTAACATAATCTGTAGGCCTGTCGTGAACTCTGTTGCCGTATGTAGACTCCATAACAACGTAATCGGCGTCCTCGATAGGCTGAGGGTCACGAAGGAGCGGTTGCTCAATATTACCGATATCTCCAGAGAAAGCAAGCTTTTTGGTTACGCCGTCTTCAGTGAGTGAAACGAGAATACTTGAAGAGCCGAGAAGGTGACCTGCGTCACGGAAGAGTACAGAAACGCCTTCGCATAAAGTTGACTCCACATCATAGTCGTGAGGAACAAACAGCGAAATAGCGCCGATAGCGTCGTCCATAGTGTAAAGAGGCTCATGAGGCTTTTCGCCCTTACGCTTATTTTTACGGCTTCTCCACTCAGCTTCGAACTCCTGAATGTGAGCACTGTCACGGAGCATAACACTGCAAAGGTTAGCAGTGGCCTTTGTAGAGTGAATTTCGCCCTTGAAACCGCCTGCAAAAAGCAGAGGAAGCAGACCTGAATGGTCGATATGAGCGTGTGTAAGCAGTACAAAATCTATATCGCCGGGAGCAACGGGAATCTGAACATTCTCAAAGATATCCTCGCCCTGTTGCATACCGAAATCCACGAGAATTTTCTTACCGCAGGCTTCAATATAAGTACAGCTTCCCGTAACCTCGTGGGTAGCGCCGATAAACATCATTTTCATAAAAAGTCCTCCAATGCCGTAAAGCGACGGCACGCTGTGTTTTATAAGAATTATATCACAAACCGCAAAAAAAGTCTATAGGTTTTGTATAATTTTCCGAATTTCAACACAAAACTGTGATGGGTATTATATATGGCAGAGGCACGGGTATTATTACCGCTTTTTTCAGAGTTTTCAGCGGACAGGGAAAAGTTGTCAAAGAGACTATTCACGGCGTTATTTCGGGGGATTTTTTGTGCAGTTTTGAGGTAGGTGAAATTGCGAAAAACCCTTGACAAATCAGGGGATATCGTATATAATATTTAGGTATGCTGGATACAAGCATATCAATATTTGAGAAAAGGAGGAAGAATATGCCTACATTTAACCAGTTGGTTCGTAAGGGTAGAAAAGTACTGGAGGACAAGTCTACAGCACCTGCACTTCAGAAGGGTTACAATGCCAAGAAGAAGACACAGATCAATCAGAGCTCACCTCAGAAGAGAGGCGTTTGCACAGCTGTAAGAACTGCTACACCTAAGAAGCCTAACTCAGCTATGAGAAAGATTGCCAGAGTTAAGCTCACAAACGGATATGAGGTAACATCTTATATTCCCGGTATCGGTCATAACCTTCAGGAGCACAGCGTTGTTCTCATCAGAGGCGGACGTGTAAAGGATCTCCCCGGTGTACGTTACCACATTATCAGAGGTACACTCGATGCTCAGGGTGTTGCCGGCAGACTTCAGGCTCGTTCCAAGTACGGTGCAAAGAGACCTAAGGCTAAGTAAGAGCAAAACAAACACACAATAGGATAACTACTGCCACAGGATAAATGTGGAGATTTATATATAATAAATCCTCTGCATTGGTCTTGACGGGTTGAACGGGTGAAGAAAAAGTCGCTCGTGCGACAGTAATCCGTTCGGTACGAGTACCTATGAATTCATGAATCTATGTGAAGGAGGGAAGCGAAATGCCAAGAAGAGGTAATATCGCAAAGCGTGATGTACTGCAGGATCCTGTTTACAATTCCAAGCTCGTTACACGTCTTATCAATAACATAATGCTTGATGGTAAAAAGGGTGTTGCACAGAAGATTGTATACGGTGCATTCGACATCGTAGCAGAAAAGACAGGCAAGGATGCTCTCGAGGTGTTCCAGGAAGCTATGGAAAATATCATGCCTGAACTCGAAGTAAAGGCTCGCCGTCTCGGTGGTGCTACTTATCAGGTTCCTATGGAGGTTAGACCTGAAAGACGCCAGACACTCGGTCTCAGATGGATCACAAAGTATTCCAGAGAGAGAAACGAGAAGACAATGAAGGAAAGACTTGCAGGTGAAATCCTCGACGCTCTCAACGGCACCGGCGGTGCTTGCAAGAAGCGTGACGATACTCACAAGATGGCAGAAGCAAACAAGGCGTTTGCTCACTACCGTTGGTAATCTGTTCTTACAGAGTTTAGGAGGATTATTATGGCAAGAGATTGTTCACTTGAAAATACAAGAAATATTGGTATCATGGCTCATATCGATGCCGGTAAGACCACAACTACAGAGCGTATCCTTTTCTATACAGGTGTAAACCACAAGATCGGTGAAACACACGAAGGTTCCGCTACTATGGACTGGATGGAGCAGGAGCAGGAGAGAGGTATCACAATTACTTCCGCTGCTACTACAGCTTACTGGGCAGGCCACAGACTCAATATCATCGATACTCCCGGACACGTTGACTTTACTGTAGAGGTTGAGCGTTCACTTCGTGTACTCGACGGCTCAGTAACTGTTCTTTGTGCTAAGGGCGGTGTTGAACCACAGTCTGAAACCGTTTGGAGACAGGCTGATAACTACAAGGTACCCCGTATGGCTTATGTAAATAAGATGGATATTATGGGTGCTAACTTCTATCGTGTTGTTGACATGATGAAGGACAGACTTAAGTGTAATGCCGTTCCGATTCAGCTTCCTATCGGTGCTGAGGACGAGTTCAGAGGAATCATCGACCTCGTTGAAATGAAGGCTTACGTTTATTATGATGATCTCGGAAAGGATATCCGTGTTGAGGACATCCCCGAGGATATGATGGACCAGGCACAGGAATACCACGAGGC
>SVNM01000079.1:0-1633 GCA_015066875.1 Ruminococcus sp. | reverse complement strand
GAGGCTGCTGCTGAGCAGGACGAGGCTCTCATGGAGAAGTACTTCGAAGAAGGCGAACTCTCTATCGAGGAGATCAAGGCTTGTATCAGAAAGGCTTGTATAGCTAACGAAATGGTACCTGTTGTCTGCGGTACTTCCTACAAGAACAAGGGCGTTCAGAAGCTTCTCGATGCTATCATCGACTACATGCCTTCACCGCTCGACGTTCCTGCTATCAAGGGTATCAACCCCGATACAGATGAAGAGTGCGAAAGACCTTCATCAGACAATGAGCCTTTCTCAGCTCTCGCATTCAAGATTGCAACTGACCCATTCGTTGGTAAGCTCTGCTTCTTCAGAGTTTACTCAGGTGTTGTAAATCAGGGCGACACAGTTCTTAATGCTACTAAGGACAACAGAGAGAGATTCGGTCGTATCGTTCAGATGCACGCTAACCACAGAAAAGACCTTGAGACTGTATACGCAGGCGATATCGCTGCTGCTGTTGGTCTTAAGAATACAACTACAGGTGACACACTCTGTGATGAAAAGCACCCTGTAATTCTCGAATCCATGGAATTCCCTGAGCCTGTTATCCAGCTCGCTATCGAGCCTAAGACAAAGGCAGGTCAGGAGAAGATGGGTATCGCTCTTGCAAAGCTTGCTGAAGAGGATCCTACCTTCAAGACATGGACTGATCAGGAAACAGGTCAGACAATCATCGCTGGTATGGGTGAGCTTCACCTCGATATCATCGTTGACAGACTTCTCCGTGAGTTCAAGGTTGAGGCTAACGTAGGTGCTCCTCAGGTTGCTTACAAGGAGACAATCAAGGGCAATGCAGATATCGACCACAAGTATGCTCGTCAGTCAGGTGGTAAGGGTCAGTACGGTCACGTTAAGATCCGTGTTATGCCTAACGAGTCCGGTAAGGGCTACGAGTTCAAGAACGTTGTTGTCGGCGGTGCTATTCCTAAGGAATACATTCCTGCTGTTGACAAGGGTATCCAGGGCGCTATGAAGGCTGGTATCCTCGCAGGCTACGAAGTAGTTGACGTTAAGGTTGAGCTTTATGATGGTTCATACCACGAAGTTGACTCCTCTGAAATGGCATTCCAGATTGCCGGTTCTATGGCATTCAAGGAGGCTATGAAGAAGGCTGACGCAGTTCTCATGGAACCTATCATGAAGGTTTCAGTAATTGTTCCCGACGATTATACAGGTACTGTTATCGGTGACCTCAGCTCACGTCGTGGACAGATCCAGGGTCAGGAAGCAAGAAGCGGTTCCGTTCAGGTTGACGCTCTCGTTCCGCTCTCTGAAATGTTCGGTTACACAAGCGACCTCCGTTCAAATACACAGGGTCGTGGTCAGTATACTATGGAACCTCACAGCTACCTCGAAGTTCCTAAGAACATTGCTGAAAAGATTATGACTTCCAGAAACAAGGGTAAGGAATAATTAAATAAATTCGGTGCTTTGAGGAATAAAAATTCCTCAAAACACTTGATTTTACCAAATGAATCTGTTATAATAAATGTACAGATTTCTGAATTCTAATTATAAGGAGGAATTTTCCAATGGCTAAGGCTAAATTTGAAAGAACAAAACCCCATGTAAACATTGGTACAATCGGACACGTTGACCACGGTAA
>SVNM01000014.1 GCA_015066875.1 Ruminococcus sp. | reverse complement strand
CGCAAGTTCCACTGCAATCCGATGAGCAAGTTCGGGTGGAGTGTCATCACCTTTTGGGAAGCTCTGCACCAGATGATAATACATCCGACCGCTGTTCTTGTGGTAAGCATTCTTCGTTGCGAGCATTTCTTCGTAAGCAGTTGGTACGGAACAGTTCAGAGCCGTTACATATTGCTTGTCCTCGGACTTGGTTTTCTCTGTCCTTGTAACGTAGGCAAGCACATTTTTCATGCCACTTGCAGTCTGCGTTTTGCTGTTGATGAAATGAATGATCGGCATCAGCGCACCGCCTTTGCAATCTCACACAGGGCGGCAGTTGCACGTTCATGCTGTGCAATCAACTCATCCAACCGCACCGATTTCAGCCGTCCCATGTTACTCAGCATTGCGATCTGATTGAGATTCCGACCGATGGATTTCTGCTCTTTCAGCACATCCGCAAGTCCGTCTGCGGTGACGATTTTCTTGCCGAGTGCCGACCGAAGCACGAAATCGCTCAGCGTCAATCCACGCTGACGAGCCTTGTTGTAGATCCGCTGACGCTCGTCCTCGGTGCAGCGGATTGTGATGGTTACGTTCCTTTTTCTCATGGCATCACACTCCTTTACTTTCGATTTATGGTTACTATCAACGTGCCGACACGCTGACCATGTGTCCGCAGGAACTATGCGGAGGCACAATTGGGAACGGCGGCTCGCCGTAAGGGGTTCGGGTTCTCCCGACCAGCTGCGTTCGGCGGACTGCCGAATGCGATGCTTGCAGGTATAATAATAGTGGTAGAGCCTATGAGCAATACCAACGCTTGCAGCCACCGGCACAAAATGTTAGAATAATCTAAAAGAGATGAGAACAATGCAAGTGATGCTGGCTGGGTATCTGTTGATCAGAATTACTCTATGGATAGACTGTGCCGATCATTTCACAAGGATTTCTACGTTTTAGCCGGTTGGGTTCAGGCGACTGACTACCCGTATGACGCACCAGCTTGTTGTTCCTTGTGAACTATGAGTCATCTCTGTTACAGGAGGTTTTGCTTATGAATACAATCCCTGTTGTAGGAATCGATGTCAGTAAGGAATTCAGCGATTTCTGCATCCTTTCTCCGGAGAATGATGTGTTTTCCAGAGGAAAAATCTATCATCACCCTGCTTCCATGGAAAAGGCTCTGAAGCTGTTTGCATCTGCAGAAGAAGCATTCGGCATGAAACCTGTCTGTATCATGGAATCCACAGCGTACTATCACAAAATCCTGCTGCGATTCTTAAATGCTCATGGCTTCAAGGTAATCCTTATTAACCCGATGCAGAGTAAGGCAATCAAAGACTTTAACATCCGCAATGTGAAAACAGATAAAGTGGATGCCTACAAGCTGGCACTGCTCTACCGAATGAAGATCATCAGACCATCCATTGTTCCCGATGCATTGATTCAACAGCTTCGTGATCTGTGCCGCAATCACTATGAACTCAGTGATCAGCTTGTTGTTGCCGAAGCTCGGATCCGTTCCGGTGTTGAGCAGATTTTTCCCGGGTACGACAAAATCTTTTCCAGGATCTCAGGTCAGGCATCTATCGCGGTGTTATCTGCATATCCAACGCCTTTGGATGTGCTGCGTGCAGATCCGGAAGATATCACAACGACGATCATGCATGCAACACGGCGTGGACAAACATGGTCAGAGAATAAAGCCTCTATGATCGTTGCCGCTGCAGAAAATGCAAGCAAAATCACCGACACATCAAAGGCATACGGTGCAATCATCAGAAGCATTGCCGCAGTTGTAGGGACACTGAAACAATCCATCAGGGAAACAGATCTCATGATTGAGCAATTGGTGGAGGAAAACGAATCCCTTCGTGAAAACAGAATGCTTCTGACAACCATTCCGGGAATCGGGGACCTGACGGCTGCTGTTCTGATTGCGGAAACAGGTGATTTTGATCTGTTCAAAAATGCCAAGGCGCTGGCGGCTTTTTATGGTGTGGATCCTGTGGTGAAACAATCGGGCACGACCTGCTGTCGGAGTACAAGGCTCAGTAAACGTGGCTCTCCCCTGGTGCGGAAAATGCTGCGTATGATCGCACACAATAACATTCACAGATGCGCAGGCGGTAAAATGATTAACCCCGTACTGGCGGAGTATTATCAGCAAAAATGCACCTGTAAGAGCGCAAAAACAGCCGAATGTGCGGTAATGCGAAAGATGGTTGGCATTATCTTTGCTGTCATGCGTGACCGCAAACCCTTTGAACTGCGGACGCCGGAAGAGCATCGGAATATTATGAAGCAAAACTGCATTTCGGCGGTTGCAATATCCGCATAATATCATCATTTTCATAACGTTGCAGACCTTTTGAAACGTGAATCTCAAAAGGTCTTTTTGTCGTGCATCGGTGTTTTTTCTTCTCAGACAGAAATTTCTTTCAAAAACACTTGACTTTGCTTTGCCGGTCTCTCAAAAGAGAACTCTCCCGAAGTCCCACATTCCTCTGTCTGATTCGCAAATTTCAACTACGGTCATCATCAGCCCACAAACGCCCCACGTTCGCCTGTGTGCCGTCCTGTGCCGATTTCCGATAACTTATCCCACAGTAATTCCGATGGCACAAATCGCTTACAAAACGCTGACGGGAAGTGCAGTGGTTTCGATAAAGTTACTGTCACCCATTTCAAAGTTACCGTCACCAGAAGCCGTTCTACCGGCACCCTTTTGAGAGTTACCGTCACCCCTTTCACTGCTGCCATCGCACTGAAACAACGCAGAATCGACATTCTCAGAATTTCGGGTGCCAGTAGACTCTATGACCTCCACCCACAGAATTCTACCGTCACTACTGTCACCCGATGAGATTCATGTTTTGCAGATCATCTCCCCGAACTTCGAACATCAATCGCATCACAGCACAGACTCCACCTCCGCTTGCTGCTGTTCTGATTCGGGCGATTCACCAAGCGTCCGACAGCTTACCGGACTCATAAAGCGTCTGATGCAGAACACTTCCTGCACGTTCCCATTGCCTGCGACGGTTTTATCACGCTCGGACTGTGGCTGAACGTAAGTATCCATTTCTGACTTTCATCGCCGACTGCATTTGCTAAGTGCAGGTCTGAGAGTATCTTGTTCGCTCACTCTTTCAAGGTCTTGGCGGATTTCTCATGCGGCTGGAACGGCTCACCACCCCACCATCAGAAATAACGTACTTGGTGTATCGGTATTCAGTTTTCAAGTTGCCAAACAAAAAGGCTCGTACATATCACACCAAACCAGACACAGTAATCTGTGCCTAGCGAAAAGTATGATATGTACGAGCCTTGTGACTCAATATAAATAATTATGTGTTATGAAATATGTGGAATAATCCCTTCCATAATTATCATAGCATATCTGTCGAATTTTGTCAAGTCCGCAGTACAAGAATCATGCCCCTCTACTTATAGGGAACTGGAAGAGGTGTTTTGAGAGGTGTTTTTCAGAAAGTTTGGAGGAGTGAATAGTCGGACTATCATTGCGAACAGTCTCATTTGTGTTGTGTGCATAAAGAATCACACCGTACGGAATGAGCTGTACGGTGTAATTCGGGGGAATATTAGATTTGTCATAGTGTGATATGAATTTTAACAGTAACTTTGTTCAGTGATGTGTCGTTTTACTCTTGTATCCCCGTTACCGGAATAAAGAAAGAGCAGTTGCACTTTTACAGCACAACTGCTCTGAGTAAATTCTAATTTGGATGACCTGCCGCAAAGCTTTGCATTATCTGTTCTTAGTCAGTTCTGCATTGATCTCATTGATACGCTTCCGGACAGCGGCAAGTTGTTCCTTGATTGGCAGCATTGTCTGTTCGATTTCTCTTATTTTTCCATTGCACATCTTGACTTGCTCTTTTTGCTCAGCTTCTATAGACTCATTGATAACAGGGAGGCGAGAATTGAGATTATCAATCTGGGCTTGCAACGCTTTCTTCTCTTTGCCCTTGAACAGACCTAAACTGCTTTGCTGCTGATGGAGAGCTGAAATCTGCTCCAAAACCCTTGCCTTCTCCATACGAGCTGGTGTGTCCGCTTCACGCTTCCTTTTCCAGGTTTCTATCTCACGGTCACAAGGAGTAACTTGCTCTTGAAGCTGTTTTAGCTGTGTTTGCAAGGTATCACGCTCGGCTTCGAGTTGTTGCTTTTCTTCAGCGTGTTCTGCCCAATAAGCTTGGTTTCGCTCACGCTGTTCCTGTTCCTTTCTACGGCGCTCTTCTTCCTGTTGTCTCCTTTTTTCCTCTGCTTCACGCTGCTTTTTAGCCCTTACATTAGCCTCATACTGTGTAATCTTAGACCTATATTGAGAAATAGAAGCTCGTCTGATTGCTATAGCAGACTCTGTAAGAGTCTTGTTTTTATACCAAACCTTTTTTGTTGCATAATTAGGTGAACCGTCCCAAAGACTATAGCTCGCTGCGTATGTTTCATGCTTATAATCCCACGAACAGCTTGAAATACAACGTTCGTGAATACCTATTAAGTTCTTATACCGTATAATATCAGATTCATCGTCATCATCAGATAAGCCAATGGCGTATTCTAACAAAGACTCACAGTGACCAGCGCGTTCAAGAAACTTGCTAAAGGCATAATCACTTGGATGTCCGGTATCATCATCATTTATATATTCAGGTACAACAATATTATTCCATGCATTCATAACTGAGTTGTTTATTGCAGTTGCAATAGCGGGCATAATATCAACTGGAGTAAGAACGGCTTTCATATAAATAAGTACTGGTTGACAAATCGCATTTACTACATTTAACAAACCGTTTCCTTCGTCTACATCAGGCCATTTCGCAAATCTATCTCCCTGAAGTTTAACAAGTGCGACAGATATATTTTTGATTTCTTCGGTTGCTTTGTCAATTAACCTTTTGCGAATATCAACCGTTGCATCGACTTCTGTACCCATAAGATCAAGTTTAATAGGCTGCGGTTCTTCAGGAGCAAATTGAATTGCATTAAGAAAGCAGTTTATCGCTTCGCCAAGCCTTATATTAGCTAACGATGATTGCCAGCCAGCCGATTGTCCCTTAAGCATCCATGCATCATAATTTTGAGGGTCAATTTCAATAACTCTATTGCAGTATGCCTCTGCTTCTGCGGTGTTACTTGCATTATATGCATTTTCTGCCATAGACATATATGTGTTGATAGAATCTGTATTATCGATTTTAACAGAGCTTCCGGATACATCTACCGTACCCTCGATCATCATCTTTTTAGCTTCTTCAACAGAATACTTCGTACCACAAGTCTGACACACAAACACTCCGTCCTGTTTCAGCAAATCTGTACTTCCGCACATCTCACAAGTCAACTGTTTCATAATTATTTACTCCTTTATGTATTTATTAGGTCCGCGTCTTCCGTCGTCTACACGACAAATATTATTGATTTGACCATCATTATAGTTTGATGAGAAATATCGCCCAAAGCTTTGCCTTTCTTTAGCAGACAACTCTCCCCATTCAATACTATCAAATAGTTCCTTCACTTCAAATGTTGTGCCCACTGGTAATGTATTGATTCTGTTTTTGGCTTTTTCAAGCCATTCAAAATTATTCATTATAATTCTCTATCCTTTCAGTGTTTTGACTTTCTTATTCCTTTTCAGCAGCAAAGTCTCTGCTTCCTTGATAGCAGAAGCCTTATCGCTACTGCTTTCGATTGTGTTAACTTTGGACAACAACTCATCTTCAAGCTCTGACAGTGAAGGATCACTCATCGGGTCGCTGAGCCTGATCTTCTTTGAAAGCTCCGTCAGCTTCTGCTTGATCTCGCCGTCTGCTTCGCTCTCGGCAAGCATTTCAACCTCGATCTGTAAATCCTTAATAAACTGACGTTTCACAGCAACCTTGTTTTCGGTCGCTGTTATCATTTCCGTGCCGACATTGGTTGTTATCATGCAGACAGCGGATATTCCAAGTATCAGCACGCACACAAGCACTGCACACCAACTCGGTGCATAGGATACGAACATAAACACTAAGAACGCCACAAACTGTACCGCAAGATAAACTGCGCTGATATATGCGACTGACAAGCCGAGCAGCTTGCTTTTCAGGTCTTGCTTTTTACCAATTGTCAGATACCACACACAGCCCATAACAGCAAATGCAATTACCGTAAAAACATAGCCTATCCAAAAAGCAGAAGTCTTTGTTGTCGGTATTGCAAAGGCAATCACATTAAACAGGATAAATAAGATTCCAATTACAACATAGGGAGTTTTATTCTTCATGTCTATACCTCCCTTTTAAATCCGCACTTCGGACAGAATTTTCCCGGACGAGTAAAATCAAAGCTACACTGGGGGCATTTGTTAAGCGGAGGAGCTTCTTGCTTTGCTCCGCATTTATCGCAGAATAGTGCGCCTACCTCTAGTTCGGTTCCGCAGTTATCACAGAAGCACTTGACAGAAGTAATAGATGGTGTGGGCGGTTGACTGCCTATACCGGCTACTGCGCCATTGATTGCTGTTCCGACAACTCCTCCGACAGCACCGCCAACCCCTGCCATAGTGCCAAGTCCTACGCCGAGATTGGTAAACTGCCCTACAGCTTCATTCTGAGCGACTTGCTCAGCAACATCAAAGCCACGCTCCTGCTGATAAGTATAGCCTTCCTGCTGACGCTTTGTAGCCATAGCCTGAGACTGAATCACCATACGTTGAGCAGCAGTTTGCTGCTCAATAATGCCTACCTGTTGTTTCAGCTTGGCCTCAGCAATATCTGCGTACTGTCTGAAATGAAGTTCCTTAAATTTCTCATACTGTTCACTGCCGTCAGGCTTAACAATGCCAGTCACAAAGAACTTTCTCAGATCAACACCATATTCAGAAAAATCAGGTTTTAGTTTTTCATAGATACCCTTTGAAAACTCCTCAAGCCGCTCATCAATTTCAAAAATATTGATAGATTCATTACGCATTGACTGAGCAAGATAGGTTTTTACCCTTGTCATAAGAAATGCTCTGAAATAATTGACAAGGTGCTGTCTGTCAAGCATCGTTTCTGTTCCAACAAGATTTATCAGCAAATCTCGTGAATCCTTAACAGCTAAGGTCATTTCGCCGTTTGCACCTATAGCAAGAGGGAACTTATATGTAGGCTCAATATATTGTACCTTGCTGTCTGTTCCCCAACGTATTGCCATTTGCTCAGTTTTATTGATGAAATAAACTTCACAATGAAACGGCGTATTACCGCCTGTAGGAATATTTAAAAACCTACTGAGCAATGGTATGTTTTGCGTTTCAAGTGTGTGCCTACCCGGTCCGAATAAGTCAAGTGCCTGCCCGTTCATATAGAACAGTGCTTCTTGTGATTCGTGAACGATAAGCTGCGTTGATGTATTAAAATCTTCGCAGGGATGTTTCCAAACAAAAGTAGAGTTGTCACCCTCGTACTTTATGATATTGGCGATTTGCATAATACTCTCCTTTTGTATTAATAAAGTGTCCTTCGCATAAAAATGACAAAAACAATTAGGTAATGGTAGATTTAAGATTTCATTGAAGCAACCACATCTGGCTGTTCTCGTCTATATTATAGTCTATTTAGGTTGAAATGTCAATACCTTTTAGTCATATGTGATAAAATCTTTATAGAAGGGAGTGTCATTTATGGCTTGGTACAAGAGAATTCGTGATTTACGAGAGGACTCTGATAAAACACAAACAGAGGTTGCAGAATTTTTAGGAACAACGGCACAGTATTATGGAAAATACGAAAAAGGAGAACGTGAACTCCCGTTTATGAGAGCAATTCAGCTTGCGGAATATTACGGGGTGAGCCTTGATTATCTGGCTGGCCGTCAAAAACACAGAGATGAACAATCACTCCGCGAAGATGAACAGAATCTGCTTCATAGCTGGCACTGCCTATCAGAACGGGATAAGGGTAAGGTCGAGTATCTCATCGCAGAACTTCTGGAGGCGCAGGCTCAAAGAAAAGAAGCCAAATAACCATGAGCGGAAAATAGAATGCAACTTTTATGGATAAGAAAACCCGTGCAAAATCGCATTGATTCTGCACGGGTTTCGTGTCCTATTCGGTTGGTTGGTGATTCTCCGATAAGAGTATCAGCCATTCTGCGGACAGGCTTTTTCATATGCTATTGCTTTTTCTGCGGAAATACAGCTTTGAAGGTCATTACTCCGTTTTCGTAATTTGCGGTTATATTTCCCTTGTGCTGTTGAACTATCAGATGTGCTATGGATAATCCAAGACCAAATCCGTCCTTTTTATCGGAATGTGATTTATCGCCCCGGTAAAACCTTTCAAAAAGATGCTCTGTATCTTCTTCGTTGAATTCACTGCATGGATTACTGCACTCAAGTACTACTCCGTTTTTAAGGGTGTTCAGCCTTATCTGCACAGTGCTTCCCTCGTCAGAGTACTTCAATGCGTTATCAAGAAGAATATTCACAAGCTCCTGAATTTTATCCTCTCTGCCGTAAAGCTCTATTCCCGGATTTATGTGGGATTCAAGCTTTTTACCCTGTTCATAAGCAAGTCCTTCAAAATAGAGCACAGCGTCCTCTGCCGTTCTGCTGAAGCTGAAGCTTTCATAGCTTGCGTCTGTGGTGTTTGTTGCGTTCATTCTTGTAAGCTCAAGCATCTCGTTTACAAGCTTCTGCATCTTCTCAGACTGGGCACTTATGGTTTTCAGCCACTTGTCCTCACTGCTGTTTCGCAGAAGTATATCCGTTGTTGCCGATATTACCGTTATGGGAGTTTTCAGCTCGTGGCTTGCGTTGGCTATAAACTGATTCTGCTTTTCGTAGCTCAAAAACAAGTGACGCACTATCTTTCCTGATATGATATATATCATTATGAACAGCACAATCGCACAGGCAAGTCCTATTACCGACGACGACAACGCAAGTCTTTTCAGCGAGCTTTCATTATCCTCACTGCTGATAAAGACTCTTACCGTTATATCATCATTCTCAAAAACACGACACTGATAGGTCGTTTCGCCTATGGTGCACTTTTCCTTATCTTTGCTTTCGCTGAGATACTGCTGTGCCTCTTCCTGGGTAATCTCATTGAAAAGATTTCCGCTGTTTATTTCAAGTATTCTTTCTTCCTTATCTGTTATGAAATAAAAGCTTGATTTGCTTCCTATTACAGCAGGAAGCTCGCTTCCGAACTTGTCGTTGTAGTCTCCTGTTATAATATTTCCAAGTGCGTAGTCCGTAAGCGCTACAGGCTCGATATATTCTATCTCCACCTCGTTAAGCTCAAGCTTTACTCCTTTATCGGCACTTCCGCTTTCCTCGCTTGATGATGACCACCACGCCGGAGATATCATAAAAATATCCTCTGATATCTCGGTTTCGCTTATGGGAATACTGTGTGACGCATTATTCATTCGCTCAAGGTCGGGAAAATCTATTACTATTTCGCTTACGTCATTATTAAAGGCATACTCCTGATAATAATAAACGTCAATTCCTTCTTCTGTGCGGGCTTTGATTATTATTCCTCCGCCTGCACTGTACCACATTGCGTTTTCATATTCACAGGTTATGGTTCCTCTCAGCGTAACTCGTTTTACATTCATAGGATTTCGCATTATCGCATATTCACCCGCGGGAGCACGCTCTGTTTCGCTGAGTATGAACGTTTCTGTGGTTACATTCTGCGAACTGCTGAATGCCGTTTCCGATACAAGCTCTGCCGTTGTGCTTATTTCACTGCCGTATGAAGCTCTCATCATCATATTCAGCACTATCATCATTACAAGTATTATGAAACAGGCTATGGTAAACGACAGGAAGATTATCTGCCTTCTTAAATCCTTCAGTGCCGTTTTCATTCCTGTTCCTCCAGTATATACCCTACGCCTCTTACGTTGGATATTTTTATACGCGAGCCTATTGCTTTCAGCTTTTTCCTGAGAAACGATACGTAAACCTCGCTTGAGTTGTACTCTATCTCTGTATCATATCCCCATATCTTAAGAATTATTGTTTCCTTTGTGACTACCTTGCCTACGTTTTCAGTAAGTACGTCAAGTATTGAAAATTCCTTCTTTGTAAGTTTTATGGTTCGGTTGTCCTTCTTGATTTCGTGACGCTCCTTATCAAACATTATATCCATAAACTCAAATGCAAGCTCGGTGTATTCCTTTTCTCTGCGTCTTGAAAGAGCTCTTATCCGTGCAAGAAGCTCTACTGTGTTGAATGGCTTTGTCAGATAGTCATCTGCTCCGCTGTCAAGTCCTTTCACCTTATCCTCTATCTGTGATTTTGCCGATAAAAGCAGTACGGGAGTTTTTACCCCCTCCTTGCGAAGCTTTCTCAGCACAGATAATCCGTCTGTCACAGGAAGCATTATGTCAAGTATTATTATATCGTATATTCCCGATACGGCACAGTCATAGCCCTCTTCGCCGTCAAATGCTGTATCTGTTATGTAGCCTTCCTGATTTAAAAGCTCGCACATTACCATTGACAGAGCTTTATCGTCCTCTGTTACAAGTATTCTCATAGTGCACCTCCGAATACGTCATTTACTATATTATACCACACACTTTCCGCTAAATCAATGAGCTTATTATATAATTATTTATTAATAATATTTTTCAAGCAATTTTCAAGAATTTAAAACTATAATAATGTTATCAGAAAGACAATAAGTTTATAAATTGTCTTAAATTCAGGAAAGGTGGTTCATTTATGCATTTTAAAAAACTCGGTTCGTTTTTTCTGTCTGCTGTTATGTCTGTGAGCATTGCTCTTAATTATGTCGGCTCTGTTTCCGCAGCTACAGTAATTACAGAAAATACTACCGGTACTGAGGACGGCTACGATTACGAGCTGTGGAAGGATACCGGTACTACTTCAATGACTCTTACAGGTGGAGGTACTTTCAGCTGTCAGTGGAGCAATATCAATAACGCTCTCTTCAGAAAGGGTCAGAAGTTCGACTGCACTAAAACCTATAAGGAGCTCGGCAATATTCAGGTAGACTATAATGTTGACTATAACCCCAATGGAAACTCCTACCTCTGCGTGTATGGTTGGACAAGAGAACCTCTTGTAGAGTACTACATCGTAGAAAGCTGGGGTAGCTGGCGTCCACCCGGAGCAACTTCTATGGGTACAATTAATGTCGATGGTGGCACTTATGATGTTTACCATACTATTCGTGAAAATCAGCCTTCTATTGACGGCACTACTACTTTTGACCAGTACTGGAGCGTAAGAACAGACAAGAAAACTTCAGGCACAATTTCCGTAAGCCAGCACTTTGAAGCATGGGAAGCAAAGGGACTTCCTATGGGTAAAATGTACGAGGTTGCCCTCTGCGTTGAAGGTTATCAGAGTAGCGGTTCAGCTACTGTAAAACAGTTCGATATCTCTGTGGGCGGTGAAATTCAACAGCCTACTCAGCCTGAGCCTGTTGAGCCCGATGAAAACGGCTTCTTCTTCCACTCTGATTTTGAAAATTCCAACGACGACTGGTCTGCTCGTGGAAGTAATACCGTTAAGGCTGTAACCGATAATGCTTATATGGGCAATAAGGCTCTCTATGCTTCTGACAGAACCGAAGCTTGGAACGGCGCAGGTAAGTCTATCAGTGCTAATGCTTTCGTTCCCGGCAAGCCATACAGCTTCAATGCTATGGTTATGCAGAACTCAATCGCTTCTGAGGATTTCAAGCTTTCACTTCAGTATAACGACGCTTCCGGCGAAACTCAGTATGCTACTATTGCTGAGGCTACAGGCGAAAAGGGACAGTGGGTTCAGCTTGCAAATACAAGCTTTACTATC
This sequence comes from Ruminococcus sp., assembly GCA_015066875.1. Taxonomy (GTDB): domain Bacteria; phylum Bacillota; class Clostridia; order Oscillospirales; family Ruminococcaceae; genus Ruminococcus. The sequence goes on along the minus strand of SVNM01000014.1, from coordinate 31,819 downwards.
CCTTCAGGCGCTTCAAGTATGCTCCTCTATGTTGAAACTGCTGAAAACCTTACAAGCTTCTATGTAGACGAAGCATTTGGTGCTGTTGAGGGTACTGTTTTCGAGGTTGAGCCTCCTGTAACAACAACAACTACTACAACTACTACAACCACTACTACAACTACAACCACTACTACAACTACAACCACTACTACAACTACTACTTCTACTACAACAACTACTACGCTTCCCGCACTTGATGTTACTGTTTACGGTGATGCTAATAATGATGGCGAGGTTAAAATGGCTGACGTTATCAGAGTAATGTGCTATGCTAATAACAAGGCTTTATTCCCACTCGATGAACAGGGACTCCTTAACTGCGATGTTTATCAGCGCGGTGACGGTGTTGATACTTCAGATGCTCTTTCAATTCAGAAATATGTAGCTCAGATTCTTAAAACTCTTCCCGAATCAGTAAAATAAACAATAATTAAAAGGAGTCTTTTTTCAAGGCTCCTTTTAATTTTATAGGAAAATTTTAAGGGAGCCCCATAAGGGTAATGACCATACAGAAGTAATTACGTATAATATTGAGGGAAACCCTTTTGAAAAAGGGTTATCCCTCAAACTCCTTTCCTAAAACTTTCAAGTTTTAATTTAAGCCCCATAGGGTACACACAGAGAAATACATGGATTTCTTCTTTACTTGTTGTGTGCACCCTATGGGGCTTAAATTCAGATTAAAAGTCTTTGTAGGGGGTTCGGGGGTAAACTTTCTTCAGAAAGGTTCCCCCGATAATTACATATAATACTTCTATATGGGTAGTACCCTCACGGGACTCCCTTTTATTGTTATTTATTCTGTGTTTTACCTTAATATCAGGACTCAGGAAGTTTGTCGATTACCTGAGCAACACTCTTCTGGATTGAAAGTGCGTCTGATAATGTTACTCCGTCGCCTCTCTGATATACATCACAATTCAGAAGTGCCTGAGCATCAAGGGGATATGATTCCTTGTTGCTTGCGTAACACATTACCTTGATTACATCTGCCATTTTTACGTTTCCGTCAAGGTCAGCGTCGCCGTAAAGAGTTACCTCAAGTACGGGAGGAGCTGTTGTTGTGGTGGTGGTTGTGGTTGTTTCAGGTGTAGTTGTAGTGGTTGTTGTGGTAGTAGTTGTTGTTGTAGGAGGAGTTGTGGTGGTTGTTGTAGTGGTAGTAGTCGTTGTCGTAGTAGTTGTGGTTGTTGTAGTAGTTGTAGTAGTTGTTGTAGTGGTTGTAGTAGTCGTAGTCGTTGTAGTTGTTGTTGTGGTAGTTGTAGTCTCTGTTACAGCGTTCCATCTCTGGCAGTCGTTGTTTGTGGGCTCCCACTGCTGAACATTTGCTCCGGCTTCTGTAGATGCATAACCTACCTCAACAAGACAAGCGTCGCTTGATGCGTGGCTGATAATACTGTATGAGCCGTTGAGATTCTTTGAAAATCTGAAGAGCTGTGCGCTGTCCTTGTTTGAATATGCCACGATATCGATATTTCCGCCGTTTTCTGCACTCTCTGCCTTTAATGCATAGCCCTGATCCTGATATGATCTGATCCAGTAATAGTTGCCTGAGCCAAAGGCTTTGAGTACCCACTTCTGACAGTCTGCGCCGTTAAGCTCCCACTGCTGTACGTTGGAGTTATCCGCCATTGCTCCGTTTACTACTTCCATATACATACCTGAGTTTACATTCTCAAAGCTGTATATTACGTCTACGGGCATTGCACAGCCGGGATCTGTTACAGGCTCTAAAATCCAGTCCTGACAGTTTGCTCCGTTTACTTCCCACTGCTGTACGTTTGCACCTGATGTTGTTGAACCGTCTGCTACCTCTACAGCTGAAGCTTCACCTGTTACTCTTGTGCGGATTTTATAGCTTCCGTCGCCGTTTGCTGTAAACATAAACTGCTGATTTGTTCCGCCGTTGTACTGGTAGATATCGATGTTTGTTCCGTTATCTGCTTTTCTGCCTGTTACGTCAAGCACATATGTACCGCCGTCGCCTACACAGGATACGATGTAGTAATATCCGTCGCCTGCACTGCAAAGCTTCCAGATATCGTGTACCGATGTGTTGTCTGTGCCCCACTGCTGTACGTTTGCTCCGTTTTCAGCCGAAGCGCCTGCTACCTGCATATAAAGTCCTGAATTTACATTCTTGATTCTGTACGCTGAGCCTTCTGTAAAGCTTGTTGCTACAGGTCCGCTGGGACCTTCTGTATAGCCTGCACTTGGTACTCCGCAATTTGCAAATCTCAGATACATCATATTGTTTTTCGATGTCTGTCTTCCGCTGTATGAGTTACAGTAGTTCTTTGCATTGTTTGCAGAAAGTGATACGTATGTGTAGTTGTTCTTTGGTCTCCATGAGCTTGCCTGTGAATAACTGGGATTGCTTGATGTGCCCTGTCCCTGTACTGTTCTGTTACAGTTTGTGAACACTGAGCCTGACTCAGCATAAGCTCCTGCATATGTGATTGAGTTCCAGTCACAGATTACGTTTCCACCGTTTTCATATACACAGTTTTCTGCATAAATATCGCAACCGCTGTGTACTGTATATGCCATACTGAATGTGTTTACATAGTTGTTCATTGAGTGGAAGTATCCCCAGCGCATAAGACCGGGACCTCTTGTTTCGGTCTTGTAGAACTTGTTTCCGATTATTGACATTCTGGGGAAGCCGTCGTAGCCGTTCTTGGCATTTGCATCGTCTGAAGGATAACCAAGAATCAGTCCGTATTTATGTGCTCCGAATGAACAGTCGGATACTGTGCAGTAGTCTGCGTCGTAACAGCAGGCAAGGAACTTATCCTCGTCAACTTGTCCTGTCTGAGGAGCATATCCGTAGTTGTCGTGTCCTGTAAATGTTACGTGGTCAACCCAGATATTCTGTCCTGAACCGAAATAGCATACGATTGAGTCGTTGTTGTTTGACTCAGCGTCGTGTTGCATATCAAAGTTCTTGATGATAATGTTATTGCCTACGCCCTTGCCTGACGATGTGCAGAACTGTACGTTGAAAAGTGTATTTGCTGAGTAGCTTCCGATAATGGTCTTATTATTGCGTACATAGATTCTTCCCGCTGTACACATATAGCGTGAGCCGTTCATATTGAGCTCTGTAACGCTGATATTCTTATTTACAACGATTGTATAGGGAGTATCTGACTCGGCATATTTTTTAAGGTCTGCAAAGGTTGAAACCTCTACAACTTCGCCGAAAAGTCCGCCGATATCTGACGCCTTTACGCTACCTGTGTTATCGTTGAAGCAGTAGCCTGCAAAGCCCTGAAGTCCGTCACAGTTGAGAAGGAACTGCTGGTTTGATGCTCCTGTATAGCTTGCAAGAGTCATTCCGTTTGTGCCTGATGTAAGCGCAAGTGATGTGTTTGAATAGTTTACGATCTTGTAGCAGAGATTGTTGCCTAAACGGTCTGTTGAAACGGGAATTACATACCAGTGCTGTGACTGGGCTGATTCGCTTCCGTACATAATCACGCTTGCTCCCGCTGAAACGTTATAGTTGAGAGGGGTAAGGAGTCTTCCCGATTCAGCGTTTGTAAGCTTGAAGAATGTTCCGTTTGAGTCTGAACCTACACGGTCAAATCTCCATGAGGGTGAAAGATTGTTGCCGAGTGCTTTCATTGTTACCGATGAACCGTCTGTTGTTCCGTTTTCGGTAAGTACTGTTGAATTATCCTTTGAAGCTATGTTCATAAGCTGTACAGGGTAATCAACCGATGCTGCAAAGGCGTCCATAGCGGGCTCGCTGACATATCCGAACATAGGCATAAGCCATGACATCAGCAGTACGATTGCTATGATAACCGCTTGCTTCATTTTTAATGATTTACTCATTTTATTTCCTCCATTTATATGAATTATTTAGTTTAATTATATCATATCAAATACAAATTTCAATGAGTTATTATGCTTTTTTTATGGCTAAAAATATCATTGTTGCACTTCTGCTTTGTTAATCATTTGTTCATTGACAAACTCCGCTTATTAAGCTATAATTATTTGAATATGTCTAAGAAAGGTTATTTTTTTATGAAAAACAAGGAATTATACAGACGCGCTCTGCTTCTTGCTGTTCCTATGATGATTCAGAACGGCATTACAAATATGGTGGGGCTTGTGGATAATATTATGGTGGGAAGCCTCGGTACTGAGGCTATGACTGCTGTTTCCGTTGTGGGACAGCTTATTTTCGTTTTCAATCTTGCTATATTCGGTGGATTATCGGGTCCGGGAATATACGGTGCTCAGTTCTACGGTCAGAATAATATCTCAGGTTTTCGCCGTACCTTCCGCCTGAAGGTTATTATAGCTCTTGTATGCGCTCTTGCGGGACTTTGCATTTTCATTGCTTCGGGAGAATTCCTTATCAGTCTCTACCTTAAGGGCGAAAGTGCTGATATCGATCGCGAGCTTACTCTCAGATACGCCAAAGAGTATCTATCTGTAATGCTGATACAGCTTATACCATTTGCAATTGTGCAGATTTATGCTACATCGCTCCGCGAAACAGGCGACAGCCTTAAGCCTATGGTGGGCGGTATTGCTTCTGTGGTAGTGGATGTGGTACTCAACTATATGCTCATTTACGGAAATTTCGGTATGCCTAAGCTTGGCGTAAAGGGTGCTGCTATAGCTACGGTTATTGCCCGTTTTGCAGAAATGCTCGTAGTTGTTGTATGGGCTCATCTTTCTGTGAAAAAGCATACCTTCCTGAAAAATATCTACAGAACTATCAAAGTTCCTAAGGAGCTTACTGTACAGATACTGAAAAAAACTATACCCATTTTCTCTAACGAGTTTCTGTGGGCTGGCGGTGTTGCTACTCTTACACAGTGCTACTCTACAAGGGGTCTCGATATCGTTGCGGGACTTAATATCTCAAACGCTATCTGCAATCTTCTTAATGTTGTATTTATTGCTCTCGGTTCGGCTGTTGGTATCCTCACAGGACAGACTCTCGGCGCTTCGGAATACGAAAAGGCTGAGCGTGATTCCTTCTCGCTTATGAGATTTACAGGCGGTGTATGCCTTGTACTTACCGCTGTACTAATCGCTTTTTCGGGAATTTTCCCCTCATTTTACGATACCTCGGATAAAGTCAGGGGCTACGGACAGCTCTTTATTATCATTACCGCCTGCTTCTTCCCTGTTCAGGGCTTTCTCAACGCTTTGTACTTCACTCTGCGCTCAGGAGGAAAAACTCTTGTTACATTCCTCTTCGACAGCGTTTATTCCTGGGTGATATGCGTGCCTCTTGCTCTTATTTTCTGTAAACTCACAAACCTCAATATTTTTCTCATCTACGGCATTATTTCCGCTCTGGATATTATCAAGATAATTGTTGGATTTATCCTTGTTAAAAAGGGAATCTGGATCAGCAACCTTGTAAGCAGTCACAAGTCCGATGAGGAGGCCTTTGTATGATCTCCCGTATGCCTCTTTATTATAAAGAGTTTAAATGCACCGCTTCGGATTGCTCTGATAACTGCTGTATCGGCTGGGAAATTGATATTGATGACTCTACCGCATCTTTCTATGACTCTGTTCAGGGAAGCTTCGGCGACAGACTAAGGGAAAATATCGCCAAAGGAGAGTGCGACTCTTTTATCCTCGGCGAAAATGAACGCTGTCCGTTCCTCAATGAAAAAAATCTCTGCGATATTATTATTAATCTGGGCGAGGATAAACTCTGCCATATATGCACTCATCACCCTCGCTACTACGAATGGATAGGCAATGTGAGAGAGGGCGGTATAGGCCTTTGCTGTGAAGAGGCTTCACGCATTATCCTCTCGTATAATCAGCCTTTTGACTTCTATGAGTGTGAAATCGCCGATGACCTCTGCTCAGACGGATTTGTCCCCGATGAAAAACTTATGGAGCTTATTTATTCCGTAAGACTCAACATTATCCGCCACCTTGAAAACCCCCATATTCCTCTTGAAAATGCTATTGCTGATGTGTGGGAGTACTCCTGTTACCTTCAGGAGCTTATGGATAACGGAGATTATACCCTTCCGCCTGTTAAAAGCTGTAACGCAACGGCTGTTCCCGATATAAAAAAGCTACTTATGACTTTAACAGCTCTCGAAATTAATAATCCACGCTGGCTTTCATATCTTCAGGAGCTTATCCGCAACCACAGTGACAACCGCTTTGTAACAGCTGAAACCGAGCCCTATCTGCGAAAAATCGCTGTTTATTTTGTCTGGAGATACCTTATCAAAGCCGTTTTTGATGAGGAAATCATTTCTAAAATCTACCTTATGGCTGTGAGTATATTCACTACGGGATATATGCTTTGTCAGAAGGGCGCTCCCCTTTCTCTTGAGGAGTGCGCCTTGCTCTTCAAGGACTACTCCAAGGAAATTGAGTATTGTGAGGATAATCTTTCCCGTATTTTTGACTCTGCTTACGATAATCCCGCCTTCTGTATTATCTGAGTGTTGAAAAAATCCGCCATCAGTGATATAATATAATAAGTACTTTTTAAGGATCGGTGATTTCTATGAATATTGATAATACTATTTATAACGGCAGACCTGATTCCGCCTGTTCTGATGTGGAAACTGCTATCTATGACGCTCTTGACTCGCTGGGAATTTCTTTTGCCCGTGCCGTTCACGAGCACGCTGATACTATGGAGGACTGCTTGCTTGTAGAGTCTGTTCTCGGAGCTCAGATATGCAAGAATCTCTTTCTCTGCAACCGTCAGAAAACTAATTTCTATATGGTTATGATGCCCGGCGATAAGCCCTTCAAAACAAAATTCTTATCCTCTCAGCTCGGCTGTGCACGACTTTCCTTTGCCGACGCTGATAAAATGGAGGAGCTTCTTCATACTACTCCCGGTTCTGTTTCTGCTCTTGAGCTTATTTTCGATACAGAAAAGCAAATTCAGCTTGTTATCGACAAGGACCTTCTCAAAAGCGATTTTATTAGCGGTCACCCCGGAATTTCAACCTCTACCCTCAGACTCGCTAAAGACGATATGCTCAGATATGTTCAGGCTTGCGGACATACTCCCGTTTACATCGACCTCCCGGTTGAAGAGTGATATATCAAAAAGAAAAGCTGTATGGGTTAAAGCTCCCCTACAGCTTATTTTTATATATAAAAATAACAGCTGATTTCCGCTTTACACTGAAATCAGCTGTTTTGTTATTAATCCTGATTCTTAGGCTCGCCGAATGATGTTACGCTTGCAATATCAGCAAACTCGCCTACCGCAGAACACTCTACAATCTGCATTGCATTCTTGTCGTAATCAAACCAGAAGTTAAGTGCGCACATTCCGGGATTCTGATTCATACTGAAGGTGATCGTTACCTCATCGCCCTGCTTTCCGGCTACGTTATCTGCATATACTGTAAAGCCGTCTGCTGCAACAACCTCTCGCTGAGGCTCTAAAGTCTCGTTTACATACACCTTACCGTGAAGAAGTGTATCGGGATATACTGATGAGATGTTGTTTGCAAATGTTGCAAAGTCAGGATTTGTGATGTTTACGTCATATACGCCGTCGGGAGCTGTTTCCTTGATCTTGAATTTTACCTGGATAAAGTCACCCTGGAAGTGGAAGTCCTCTTCTGTTGAAATATCAAGCCACATTGCATATGCGTCATCTCTTTTTTCCTTGTAGCTGTCGCATGTTGCTGTTGTTGTTTCTGTGTTCTTGTCAACTGTGATGCATGTTGTTACTGTTACAGCTGTTGTCTGAACTGCGCCGTCTGTCTCGGTTACTGTTGTTCCCTGTGCATCTGTTACGGGAATATATGTAGTTACAGGCTCGCCGTCAGGCTCTGTTACAGGTACATATTCTGTTGCAGGCTCTGAATTGCCTGAATCTCCTGCTGATGTAGGATCCTGTGCGTCAAGAGCGTTCTCTTCTTCCTCATCATCACCTGAGTCATATGAAAATGTTACAGGCTGTTTGATAATTGACTCATCAATTGATGATGAAGGCTCGTCCTTATCGGAACAGCTTGCAAGTGCTGTAAGCGCTAATGCTGTAAATATTGTTAAAACTGCAAATTTCTTTTTCATTTTTCATTATTCCTTTCAAGATATACCGCCATCTGTTTTTACGGCAGGTCTGTTATCATTATACACTTACATTCATTCTTTGTCAAGCAAACTTCTCAATTGTAACATTTTTTCAACAAAATCACACCTTTCTGTCACATTTATTTTATCATTATGTTATAAAACAGTCTTATTCCTTGAATAATGAGTCGTTATAGTATATAATATTCTTGTTATGCTTTTATGGAGGTTTCTATGCGGAAAATTATTCTCGGTCTTTTTGCTGTTTTTGCTATCGCTGTTCTCGGATATTTTCTCTTTCCTTATGCGGTTATGCTCTGCTCTGAGGAGGGACGGGCTGTTATTCACGAAAAAGTGCAAAGCTTCGGTGTATTTGCTCCACTTGCCTTTATCGGCGTGGAAATTCTGCAGATCGTTCTTGCGTTTATTCCGGGGGCTCCTGTTGAGGTTATGAGCGGAGTGCTCTTCGGTCCGCTATGGGGAGTCGTATGGTGCTTTGCCGGCATCTTTATCGGTACTGCCATTGTTTTTTCTCTTGTAAGAAAATTCGGACGCCCCTTTGTTCTGAAAATGTTTCCCACAGAAAAGCTGGAACGCTTTTCTCTGCTTAATGACGAAAAAAAGCTGTCGCTTACTATTCTCGTGCTTTTTGCCATACCGGGTACTCCAAAGGATTTTCTTACTTATATTGCGGGACTTACTAAAATCTCTCCCCTGAAATTCTTTGTTATTGCTTCCGTTGCACGCACCCCTTCTATGGCTTGCTCGGTGTTTATGGGTGCTAATCTCGGACAGGGACGTTTTCTTGCAAGTCTGATTTTACTTGCTTTTATCATTATCCTCACATTCTGCGGAGCTATTATAAGAAAAAAATTTATCGGTAATTAACGTAAAGGTGCTACCCATATAGAAGTATTTACGTGAATTATTGAGGGAAACCCTTTTGAAAAAGGGTTATCCCTCAAACTCCTTTCCTAAAACTTTCAAGTTTTAATTTCAGCCCCATAGGGTGCGCACATCAGACAAAGTAGAAATTCAAGGATTTCTCTGTGTGCACCCTATGGGGCTGAAATTAGACTCAAAAGTCTTTGTAGGGGGTGTGGTGGGAAACTTTCTTCAGAAAGGTTCCCCCACTAAATACGCATAATGCTTCCGTATAGACAGTACCCTTAAACGTCCGTCTTATACAATGTTTAGTTCTTCATTTCAAAGCTTTCGCCGAGAAGCTCCTTGTTAGCTTCAAGAATAGGATTAATGAGTCCGCTGAGGAATTCATCAACCTGCTGAGCGCTTCTTCCTGTGTAATTTTCGGGCTTGAGGGCAGAGTCGAGCTCTTCCTTTGTAACCATAAACATAGGATCCTCAAGAATAAGGTCGCAGAGGTTATTATCCTTGCCGTAAACCTTAACCTGCTTACCTGCTTCCATAGAGTAATCCATAATTCTGTCGTGAAGCTCCTGACGGTTTCCGCCCTTCTTAACAGCGTCCATCATAATATTTTCAGAAGCCATAAAGGGAAGCTCAGCCATAACTCTTCTGCGGATCATTTCGGGATAAACCACAAGACCGTCTGTAACGTTCATCATAATGTTGAGGATAGCGTCAACACCGAGGAAAGCCTCTGCGACGGAAATTCTCTTGTTTGCAGAGTCATCGAGAGTTCTTTCAAACCACTGAGTACCAGCTGTGAAAGCGGGGTTGAGGCTGTCGATCATCACGTATCTTGCAAGTGATGTAATTCTTTCGCATCTCATAGGATTTCTCTTGTAAGCCATAGCAGAAGAGCCTATCTGCTTCTTTTCACGGGGCTCTTCCATTTCCTTGAAGCTCTGAAGAATTCTCATATCGTTAGAGAACTTACTGCATGACTGAGCAATACCGCTGAGCACGGAAAGGATCTGTGAATCGACCTTACGTGAGTAAGTCTGACCTGAAACGGGAACAACGCCGTCGAAGCCCATTTCCTCTGCGATCATTTTTTCAAGCTCCTTGATTTTATCTGTATCACCCTCAAAAAGCTCCATAAATGAAGCCTGAGTACCGGTTGTACCCTTAGAGCCGAGAAGCTGAAGCTTTGAAATTCTGAATTCAAGGTCCTCGAAATCCATAAGAAGCTCGTTAAGCCAGAGTGTAGCTCTCTTGCCTACAGTAGTAAGCTGAGCGGGCTGAAGGTGTGTATAAGCAAGACAGGGCATAGCCTTGTATTCGTTTGCGAATTTTGCCAGATTGTTCATAACGTTGATAAGCTTTCTGCGGACAATCTGCATAGCGTCGCGCATAATGATAACGTCTGTGTTATCGCCTACATAGCAGGAAGTAGCACCAAGGTGGATAATACCTGCAGCGTCGGGGCAAGCCTGTCCATAGGTGAAAACGTGAGCCATAACATCGTGACGGGTGATTTTCTCACGAGCCTCGGCAACAGCGTAATCAACATCGTTGATATGCTCCTCAAGCTGTTTTACCTGAGCCTCGGTAACGGGCAGGCCAAGCTTCATTTCAGCTCTTGCAAGAGCCACCCACAGCTTTCTCCATGTGGTGAATTTCTTATCTGCAGAGAAAACATACTGCATTTCCTCGCTTGCGTAACGGGTACAGAAGGGACTTTCATAGCTGTTGTAATTAGCGCTCATAATCAAATACTCCTTTATAAACATTTTGCGGTAAACCGCACAGTTACATAAATTATACCATTTTTTGCGTAGTGTGTCAACAGAAAAGGAAATCCCCTTGATTTCAAGGGGATTTGGGTTATGTAGATGAGGTTTCGGTTGTGGGCTGTGTTCCCTGTTGTTTTTTGTGTTTTCTTTTGCAATTTGCGATAATAATAAGAACGAGAATTGAAAAAACCAGTGCAAAAAACATATCATCAGATATGTAATGGTATAAAAAATTTACTCTAGGCATTAATTTAAACCTATAACCAATAAAGTATGTTATCTCGCGCAGAAATGATAAAGAAGGTGGATATAGGTCTTGGTTGTGGTTGCCAAAATTACCTTGAAGAACAAAAAATGCTTCTATGAAGAATGGAAATTCATATTCACCTGAATAATAATCGACACCCTGTATCATTGCTGCTATACGTCCATAAAGATAACATACGGAATTCAAGAAATATACTATCCACGAAGGACTTGCTATAAGGGTGAGAAAGCTTACAGTGCGTTTTTTTAATGTCTCTTCTTTCTTGCTTTTGTTCAGTTTTATTGCCGTAAATAAACCTATTGCAAAAAAAATGGAGCAAATAAAACAACCCAGAATAGAATTAAAAGCACCCCCTTCTGTTATGCAATGCATAATCCTAAGAATAATGTCTAGAACCCAGCTTCCGATTATTGCACCAATCATAACCTTCGGGTTAATTATCAATGTAACAACAAATTTTACCGCCTTGACAACAAATGTAATAACCGCCCCTATCAAACCGATTATTATTTCAAAAATATTAGGCGTATCAGAGGGTTGAGAACCGCCCGAAGAAGCCGAAGTGCCGCTGGATTTGTTCACTTCAGCTACATCACTTTTTTCATTTTTAAATTCGTTGTAATTTTCTGCATTTATTCTCAGAATAAGAGCAACAACAGCCGCAGCCGCACCATATACATCGCCCTCGTAGCGAGCAATTTCTCTGTCATTAGTATCATAAACAATACCATTATTCAGTCGTGCCAGAGCTGTATTTCCGTCTGCGTTGTAAATAATACCGTTTCTGCATTCTGCAATTTTGTAATCGTTAACAAGATGCTTGCAAAAAATTCTTTCATTCTGATAGGAAACGCTTGTACCTTCTACATATTTTGAATCAAAGCGTCCGATTGGCACTTCGCCAAATGCTCCGTCGTTTCGATATATTCTTCCCATAATAAACCTCCGTATAATAAATAGGGTGTTGTTGTGTACATATTTTACCATTTACGCAAGCTGTTGTCAAGCGATTTAGGCTATTTTGCTAAAACGGTGTAAGATTAATTGTTTGAGATTATCTGCCATTCCTATTGACATCAGCAGGCAAAAACTGTTATAATAAATGTATCTATGTCGGAAAGGAAGTAAAAAATATGAATAACAATGAAGTTTCCGGAACAGCCAAAAGCAGTTTCAGTTCAAAGCTTGGATTTGTCCTTGCTGCTGCGGGATCAGCTGTAGGACTGGGAAACATATGGCGTTTTCCGTATCTCGCCGCAAAATACGGCGGAGGAATTTTCCTTCTCGTATATCTTGTACTTGCCATAACATTTGGCTTTGCGCTTATGATAACAGAAATTTCCATCGGAAGAAAAACAGGGAAGAGCGTTATCGGAGCGTATTCTAAAATCAACAGTAAATTTTCACCTCTTGGCTGGCTGGCAGCAGCAGTGCCAATCATAATTTTCCCGTATTACTGCGTAATCGGCGGTTGGGTATTGAAGTACCTGACGGTTTATATTACGGGAGCAGGCGCAACAGCTGCGGGTGACGGCTCGTTCTTCAACAACTTTATCGGAAGTGCGGGTCAGCCTACACTTTTCCTTGCGATTTATATGGGACTTACTGCTATAGTAGTAATGCTGGGCGTTGAAAAGGGTATTGAAAAGGTAAGTAAAATCCTTATGCCTGTGCTTGTTCTTATGTCTGTTGCAATTGCTGTATATGCAGTAACTCTTGACGGAGCTATGGAAGGTCTTAAGTACTATCTGCTTCCTGATTTCAGCAGATTTTCAATCAAGACAGTTGTAGCCGCTATGGGACAGCTTTTCTATTCAATGTCACTTGCAATGGGAATTATGATTACCTACGGCTCATATATGCGTAAAGAGGATAATCTCGAAGGCTCGGTAAGACAGATTGAGGTTTTCGATACAGCAGTAGCATTTCTTTCGGGAATGATGATCATTCCTGCGGTATTTGCATTTTCAGGCGGAGATGAATCAGCTCTTAATGCGGGCCCCGGACTTATGTTCATAACTCTGCCTAACGTGTTTGAGTCAATGGCTGGCGGACAGATTATCGGCATTGCGTTCTTTGTTCTTGTACTTCTTGCAGCTCTTACATCGTCAATTTCTCTTATGGAGACTATCGTTTCCATTCTTTGCGAGAAGACAGGTCTCAAGAGAATTCCCGCGTCACTTATTGTAGTTGCATTCTCTATGATTATAGCTATGCTTTCAGTTCTGGGATACAGCAACTGGGCAGAAGTAAAGCTGTTCGGAATGCAGTTCCTCGACTTCTTTGACTTCCTCAGCAACAATATTCTTATGCCTATCGTAGCACTTCTTACCTGTATTCTTATCGGATACGTGGTGGGCACAAAGTACATCGAGGACGAGGTTCAACTTAATTCAAAGTTTAAGTCAAAGATGCTCTATCGTGTTATGATAAAGTATATATGTCCCGTATGTATGGTTGTAATCTTCCTTTCATCGATTTTCGGATATGTATGATGAGCGACTGATATAATCAATAAAAATCAAGGCTGTCGGGTAACGGTTATGTCCTAATAGGAGTTTATGTGTATTAAGTGGGGGAACCTTTCTGAAGAAAGTTTACCCCCACACCCCCTACAAAGACTTTTGAGTCTAATTTCAGCCCCATAGGGTGCACACAGAGAAATACTTGGATTTCTACTTTACTTAGTGTGTGCACCCTATGGGGCTGAAATTAAAACTTGAAAGTTTTAGGAAAGGAGTTTGAGGAATAACCCTTTTTCAAAAGGGTTTTCCTCAATATTACACGTAAAACTTCTGTAGAGCATTACCCTTACTCCGACAGCTTTTTGTATTGTCCGTCAAATAAAGCGGGGCATTTATGTGCAAGGTGGAAAAAGAGAGGGGAAATGGCGGTTATCCCTTGACAGTACAGAACAACTGTTGTATAATTATTATGTATAACAATGGCTTAAAATGTTGAAAATGTACATTTTCGACAATAAATATAAATCGGAGGTTCTTATGGAATATCTTGAAAACCGCGAGCTTTCGTGGCTGAAATTCAATAAACGTGTGCTGGAAGAGGCTGTTGATCCCGCTGTACCGCTTCTTGAGCGCCTTACATTTTCGTCAATCTATCAGAGCAATCTTGACGAATTCTTTATGGTAAGAGTAGGCTCTATCACCGATGAGGAGAAAATAAACAAGCACAGCAAGGAAAATAAGACAAAAATGACTCCCTCGCAACAGCTTGACGCAATATTTACTCAGGTGCGCAGACTCATTCCCGACGCAGAAAACGCATACAGAAAAACTATGGCAGAGCTTGCTCCCTACGGCTTTGAGCATGTAAGCTTCAATACAGCTACTCAGGAGGAGCTTACCTTTCTTGAGCTTTACTTCAAGCGTGAGCTCAAGCCCTTTTTATCCGGAATTGTTGTAAACGATCTTCTTCCATTTCCTTTCCTTAAAAACAAGGAGATCTATGCTACTGTCCAGCTGAATACCAAAAAGGGAATTACCATCGGTATCGTGCCCATAAGACAGGAGCACAGCGACCGTGTAATAGCTCTCGGTGCAGGCGGAAAGCGCTTTATCCTTGAGGAAGAGGTTGTTCTTCACTTTGCGCATCTGCTTTTCAAGGGCTATAAGGTTACAGACCGCGCTCTGCTGAGAGTTACAAGAAATGCCGATATTATGGTTTCGGGCAAGGGTGCGGATTTCCGCGAGCGTATGGAAGAGCTTGTTGCAAAGCGTAAGAAGCTTGCCCCTGTCCGCCTTGAGATTTCCGACGATTTCAGCAGAACAGCTCTTGATTATATCTGCAAGAAGCTGAAGCTGAAGAACGAGCGTGTTTTTGTAACGAGAATTCCCCTTGATCTGTCATATCTTTTTGCAATGGGCGAGCTTTCAGATCTTCCTCAGCTGAAGTATAATCCGAGAGTTCCTCAGAAGGTATCGGCACTTTCCGAAAGCAAATCCGTTTTTTCACAGGTAAAGGCTAAGGACGTGCTTCTCAGCTATCCTTTTGAGTCTATCAATTCATCGTTTATAAGACTTCTTCAGGAGTCTGCAAACGATCCTAAGGTTACCTCCATAAAGATTACTCTCTACCGACTTGCAAGAAACAGCAAGGTTATAGACGCTCTCTGCACCGCTTCCGAAAACGGTAAGGAGGTTCTTGTAATGATAGAGCTCCGTGCACGTTTTGACGAGGCTAACAATATCGAGTGGTCAAAGCATCTTCAGCTTGCAGGCTGTAAGGTTATATACGGTCCCAAGGACTACAAGGCTCACTCAAAGCTTCTTCTTATCACGAGAAAGGCTCAGGGAGGCGGTTATGACTACGTTACCCAGATAGGTACGGGAAATTACAACGAAAAGACATCAACTCTTTATACCGACCTTTCGTATCTCACAGCCGACAGGGAGATTGCCGGGGACGCTGAAAAGGTGTTCGACGGACTTCTCAGCGGTAATTTCGTTGAGGAAACAGACAAGCTTCTTGTGGCACCGCTCTGTCTTAGAAAGCCCATTCTTGAAATGATGGATGAGCAGATTAAAATCGCTGAAAACGGCGGAGAAGGCTATATCGGGGCGAAAATCAACTCACTTACCGACAAGACCATTATCAATAAGCTGGTAGAGGCTTCACAGGCAGGTGTAAAAATCGACCTTGTTATCCGAGGCATATGCTGTCTTGTTGCGGGAGTAGAGGGCTATACCGAAAATATCACCGTAAGAAGCATTGTGGGACGTTACCTTGAGCACAGCCGTATCTATATTTTCGGAAAAGAAGGCGTAGAGCAGAAAATCTTTATAAGCTCTGCCGACTATATGACAAGAAATACAATCCGCCGTGTAGAGGTGGCAACTCCTATCCTTGACGAAAAGATCAAAAAGCGTCTGTGGGAGATGTTCTGCACTCTTATGAGCGATAACGTAAAGGCAAGAGTAATGCTCAGCGACGGCACGTACGTTCATACAGAGCCCGCCGACGGACAGGAGCCTCTTAATTCACAGGAATACTTCTACGATGAGGCTTATAAGAGAGCCGAGGATAAAAAGCAGAGACAGGAGCGTCTGCGTGAAAATCGTGAAAAGGCATCAGCAGTAAAGAATACAAAAAAGAAAACAGCAACAGCAAAGAAAACTGCAAAAAAGCAGACAGCAAAAAGAACAACAAAGAAAAAGACTGTATAAATAAAGAAAAGCAGAAAAGTGTAAAAAACTCTTGAAAAAAGCAGACATATGTGATATAATATATTAATATATTGTAAACACACCGCACAGCGGTGCATATTATGTATTTCGAGGTAAATCTGATGATAGGTTTCTATAACTATACTGTTATTCTTACATATATAAGTCTTATGTCGTCTGTTCTGGGAATTTTCCTTGCTTCGGGCGTGGGCGGAATGAACGCTCACCCTGAGTATGCAATGATATGCCTTATGTTTTCGGGACTCTGCGATATGTTCGACGGAAAAATCGCCCGTACACGCAAGCGTACCGATGAGGAAAAATGCTTCGGTATACAGATTGATTCTCTCTGTGATTTAGTCTGTTTCGGAGTTCTGCCTGTTGTAATCGGCTATTCAATCGGAATGAACAGCTGGATCGATATTCCCGTGCTGATTCTGTTTCCCCTTTGCGCCGTAATAAGACTTGCCTACTTCAATGTTATGGAGGAGGCACGCCAGAAAAAAACAACGGAAAGACGCAAGGTCTATGAGGGACTTCCCGTAACAAGCGTTTCGCTGATACTGCCTCTGCTGTACAGCTTCCGCAAGGATATAGGCGATGACGCTTTCCCCGCAGTTTATGGTGCGTTTCTGTTTATGATCGCAATAGCCTTCATTACTCGCTTCAAGGTTAAAAAGCCGGGTATGAAGACAATGTTTGCTTTTATCGGATTAGGCGCAGTTGAAATGGCGTGGCTTATATACAAAACAAAATTTCAGTAAATAAAATAAAAAGGACGCTCATAAAGGCAATGTTCATATAGAAGAATTATATGTAATTATCGGGGGAACCTTTCTGAAGAAAGTTTGTGCCTGACAGGCACCCGTCCCCTCTGTCAGCTTTGCTGACATCTCCCCACCCCGTGGGGAGTCACCCACACCCCCTACAAAGACTTTTAATCTGAATTTAAGCCCCATAGGGTACACACATCATCTTTTGGAGAATCTAAACTTTCTCTTTGTGTGCACCCTATGGGGCTTAAATTAAAACTAAAGTTTTAGGAAAGGAGTTTGAGGAATAACCCTTTTTCAAAAGGGTTTTCCTCAATATTACACGTAATAACTTCTGTGTGGTCATTACTCTTATAATGCGTCCTTATTTTTACATATTGTTTCGGTTTTCAAGAGCCTTATACAGAGTAACCTCATCGGCATACTCAAGGATACCGCCCACGGGAAGTCCGAAGGCAAGCCTTGAAACCTTTATTCCCAATGGCTTGAGCAGACCTGCCACATACATAGCAGTAGCGTCGCCCTCAACCGTAGGATTTGTAGCCATAATTACCTCTTCCACACCGCCCTTTGCAATTCTTGCAAGGAGCTCCTTAACCCTTAATCTGTCGGGAGTAATTCCGTCCATAGGGGATAAAAGTCCGTGAAGCACGTGATAAAGTCCGTTATACTCTCTTGTGCGTTCAAAGGCAGTAACGTCCTTGGGAGACTCTACAACGCAGATAACGCTTGAATCTCTTTCGCTGTCTGAGCAGATGGGACATATGTCACGCTCGGTAAGATTACAACAGCAACCGCACTGCTTCACGTTATTTTTAGCGTCAATAAGAGCCTTAGCGAAGTCTTCGACAGCTTCAGTCTCCATAGACATAACATAGTAAGCCAGTCTCTGTGCAGATTTCATACCGATACCGGGCAGAGAAGCGAACTTTTCCGCCAGTATGACAAGGGGAAGAGCGTTATGATCAGCCATTACCGATTAAAACAGGCCGGGAAGAGAAACTCCGCCTGTGATCTTGCCCATTTCGTTTTCAGTAGTTGTCTCAACATTGTTAACAGCTTCGTTAACAGCGCTGATGATAAGGTCCTGAAGCATCTCGATATCCTCGGGATCAACAACCTCGGGCTTGATAGTAAGAGCCTTGATAGTCTTCTTACCTGTTACAACGACCTCAACAGCGCCACCGCCTGCAGTTGCAGTAAACTCTCTCTCCTCGATATCATTCTGAAGATCAGTGATCTGCTCCTGCATTTTCTGAGCCTGCTTGATCATAGAATTCATATTCTGGTTTCCGCCCATATTCTTAGGTATTCTTGCTCTCATAATAAAAATCTCCTTTTAAATTAATTCTGATTATTTTCAACAGCCGTATCAATTCCGCTGTCAATTGCTTTTTTGATGAGTTTTTCCGCCATAGACTGCTGTTGCGAAACAGAAACGGCGCATTTTGCTCTGATGACATAGCGTTGTCCCAGAACCTTTGCGATAACCGAGCCTAAAGAAACAGCATTTTCCTTATTCTTGAACAGCGTCATAAAGAATCTGTTTTTAGCGGTAATAAGGATAATATTTCCCACAGTACTTGCCTCGGAATCCTCAAGACTTCCCGCAACGGAAGGATTTACCTTTTTGAATTCCTCAAGAACCTCGCCCCAGCGAGTACAGGGAGTAATATCCTCAGGCTTGACGCTTTTAAGGTCGACATTGGGAACGGGCTCAGCTTCAACAGCGGGACTGTTTGCGGTCATCACCTCAGGCTTATCGCTGTACCTTGAAGCGTTTACAGAGCCTGTAGGAACTCTGTTTAATTTATTCTCTAACTGTTTTATTTTATCATAAATTTCAGAATTGTCAATAGTTTCGGTATTATTCTTTATATCTGAACACATTTTTATGAGAGTCATCTCGAACTCTACACGGCGGTTCATAACTCTCAGCATACGTTCACGGCAGTGCTGAAGCTGATTAAGACGCTCAATAACGGTTTCAAGGTCAATTTTCTCTGCCAGAGCCTTAAGCTTTTCCATTTCATCGGGCATACACGAGATAAGCTCCTGAGCACTTTTCGGAGACGCCTTCAGAAGCATAATATTGCGCATCTGCATAATAAGCTCCTCGCAAAGACGAGTGAGATCCTTGGACATATCATAAAGAGCGCCCGTAACGCGTATAGCTTCAGAAGCATTGCCCCCGGTAACTGCTTCAAGGATTTCAAAGAGGTAGTCCTTACCGGCAATTCCGGCGGAAGCTGAAACAGCATTGCTGTCCACAACATCGGCACAGGCAGAGCACTGGTCAAGCAGAGAAACAGCGTCACGCATACCGCCGTCGGCGAGTCTTGCTATAAGGTGAGCGCCGTCATCGGTGAGGTTGATATCCTCCTGTGAAGCGATATAAAGGAGTCGCTGAGCGATATCCTCAGCCTTGATTCTTCTGAAATCATAGCGTTGGCATCGTGAAAGTATGGTGGCAGGCACCTTGTGAATTTCGGTTGTGGCGAGGATAAACTTAACATAAGCGGGGGGCTCTTCCATAATTTTCAGCAGAGCATTGAAAGCGCTTGTGGAAAGCATATGGACCTCGTCGATGATATAAACCTTGTAGGCTCCTCTTTCGGGAGTATACACAGCTCCGTCACGCAGGTCACGGATATCGTCAACACTGTTGTTTGAAGCAGCGTCGATTTCGATGATATCAACCAGCGAGCCGTCCTCGATATCACGGCAGTTGTCACATTCAAGGCAAGGGTTTCCGTTTCTGGGATTAACGCAGTTTACAGCCTTGGCAAGAATTCTTGCACAGGTAGTTTTACCCGTACCTCTTGAGCCTGTAAAAAGGTAAGCGTGAGCAGTTTTTCCGTTTACAAGCTGATTTTTCAATGTATCGGTGATATGCTGCTGAGAAATGACATCGTCAAAGGTTATGGGACGCCATTTACGGTAAAGAGCTTTATACACAGTTAATCCCTCCTTATGAGATAATTGCATTATTCTGAAAAAAATTCCGGAACATAGATGTGCAGGCTTGCTGCGGCACACAAAACGGTCCGCTTAATGCTGCTCGGTCTCCCGCCTGACATGGTTCACGGTGTCTCATTGCACAGGGCCCGCACATCTATATTTCGGAATTTCTCAGAAAATCTGAAATTTTCAAAAGCTAACGCTGAATATTATTTTAACACATTGAATTCATTTTGTCAAGAGGTTACCCGTGCAGAATATTGCTATAAACGAAGGGAAGAATAATTTTTTGCTGTTTTTTGAAAAAAGTGCTTGACAAAATGAAAAACAGGGGCTATAATAAACTCAACAAATGCGATGAAGGGAAATAAAACCGTATAGCGATTTCACAGAGAGCTGTCGTTTGGTGGAAGACAGCAGATTGCAACCGGTCATAGCTCCTCCCTGAGCAGTCGGCTGAAAGCTTTGGCGATTAGGCTTGAACGGGTTCTCCCGTTACAGAGATACACATTAACCAATGATGTGAATGAGGGGGCATAGCATAAAGCTGTGTCAAAAAGAGTGGTACCACGGAGTATATGAATCTTCGTCTCTTTCATGCTGATAAAGCGTGAAAGAGACTTTTTTGTTATCCGAAGGAATTTCTGCCTCGTCATTCGTGCATCGTGAATGAACTGAAAGGAATTTTGGCTATGAAAAATTTTGAAAAGTACACGAGACAGTATTTTGAAGCTCCGCAGACAGGAATGAAGTGGACAGAAAAATCCTATATTGACAAGGCTCCCCGGTGGTGCAGTGTTGATTTAAGAGACGGTAATCAGGCGCTGATCATTCCTATGAGCCTTGAAGAAAAGCTTGAATTCTTCAAACTGCTGGTAAAAATCGGCTTCAAGGAGATCGAAATAGGCTTTCCCGCATCTTCCGAGACAGAGTATGAGTTCTGTCGTGCACTTATCGAGCAGGATTTAATTCCCGATGATGTGGCAATTCAGGTTCTTACACAGTCAAGAGAGCACATTATTGCCAAGACCTTTGAGGCGTTGAAGGGCTCTAAGAACGCAATTGTCCACCTTTATAACTCTACATCTGTTGCTCAGCGTGAGCAGGTTTTCCGCAAGAGCAAGCAGGAAATCATCGACATTGCCGTTTACGGAGCAAAGCTCTGCAAGGAGTATCGTGAGAAAACCGAGGGTAATTTCCGCTTTGAGTACTCTCCCGAAAGCTTTACAGGAACCGAGCCTGATTTTGCTCTTGAAATCTGCAATGCCGTTCTGGACGTGTGGAAACCTACAGCAGAGGATAAGGTTATCATCAACCTTCCCGTTACAGTTTCTGTTTCAATGCCTCACGTTTATGCAAATCAGGTAGAGTATATGTGCGATAATATGAAATACCGCGAAAACGTTATCGTTTCTCTTCACCCCCATAACGACCGAGGCTGTGCCGTTGCCGACAGCGAAATGGGACTTCTTGCAGGCGCTGATCGTATTGAGGGTACTCTTTTCGGAAACGGCGAGCGTACAGGCAACGTTGATATAGTAACTCTGGCTATGAATATGTTTTCTCAAGGAGTAGACCCTGAGCTTGATTTTACAGATCTCCCCGAAATTACCGAGCTCTATACAAGAGTAACAAGAATGAACGTCTACGACAGACAGCCCTACAGCGGAAAGCTTGTCTTTGCTGCATTCAGCGGTTCTCATCAGGACGCTATTGCAAAGGGTATGAAGTGGCGTGAGGAGAAAAACTGCGACCACTGGACCGTTCCTTATCTTCCTATCGATCCCACCGATGTGGGCAGAGTCTACGAAGCAGACGTTATCCGCATCAACAGCCAGTCAGGCAAGGGCGGTATCGGCTACATTCTCGAAACCAAGTTCGGTTATAACCTTCCCAAGAAAATGCGCGAGCAGTTCGGTTATATGGTCAAGAGCGTTTCCGACCACAAGCATCAGGAGCTTATGCCTGATGAGGTGTTCGCAATTTTCAAGGAGCACTATGTGAATATCACATCGCCTGTCAAGATAGGCAAAACCCTGTTTACTCAGCACGAAGCTGAGTTTGAAGCCAAGGTTGCTTTTGAGTACAACGGAGCTCCCGTATCAGCTGAGGCAACAGGTAACGGACGTCTTGACGCAGTAAGCAATGCTGTATGTGCTCACCTTGGAATAAACTGCAGTATCAATACCTACACCGAGCACGCTCTTGCGGTAGGTTCTAAGTCCGAAGCCGTATCATATGTAGAGATCGTTTCCGCAGAGGGCGAAAGCTTCTGGGGAACAGGCGTACACACGGATATCGTAACTTCATCGATCAAGGCATTCATAAGTGCGGTAAACAATATGCTCAATAAATAACGTCCGTATAACTGCAAAATGCACAATAACAGCTGTTGAAAAGGACGTAATAAGAAAAAAATTAAAAAAACTCCTGTTTTTATTGATTTTATTATAAATAAGTGTTATAATATTCAATAAGAGTTTTACAAGGAGTGAATGTAATGAAATCGATTATCACTATTTCGGGTATCGTCATTATTAACAGCGCAGTCGTGAACGTCATTGACTGTCGCTTCAATTCGCTCTGCCGTTACGGCGCTGAGACTCTATCCCAAAGCTTTTGACGCTTAAAGCGTTAAAGCAAGAGACGCTGTTTCAGAACCTCCGGCAGATTGTCGGAGGTTTTACTGTTTAATTTGTATCTGCAGAAAGCCCTCGGACATTTTCCGGACTCATTACCAGTCAGAAAAATATAAAAAAGGTGGAATTAGCTATGAATATATCCGGAGCTAAAATCGTAATCGAAACACTTATCGAACAAGGCTGTGATACCGTTTTCGGCTATCCCGGCGGACAGGTTATCAACCTGTTTGATGAGCTTTATCTTAATAGTGACAGAATCAGACACGTGCTTGCCGCTCACGAGCAGGGCGCTTCACACGCAGCCGACGGCTATGCAAGAGCTACAGGCAAGGTCGGTGTTGTTATAGCTACATCGGGTCCCGGAGCTACTAACCTCGTTACAGGAATCGCTACGGCTTACCTTGATTCAATTCCTATGGTTGCTATAACAGGAAACGTTCCCTGCGACCTTATCGGCAGAGACAGCTTTCAGGAGGTTGATATTGTAGGTATCACAATGCCTGTTACAAAGCATAACTTCATCGTGAAAAATGTTGAAGAGCTTGCCGATACCATACGCTCTGCATTCAAGATCGCAAAATCAGGCAGACCGGGCCCTGTGCTTATAGATATTCCCAAGGACATTCAGATCGCAAAGTGTGAATTTGAAGCAAAGGAAGCTCCTGTAGTTCCGGTGCCTATGAAGCTTGCAGATGATGAGTCTCTGAAAAAGGCTGTCGCCCTTATAAATGAGGCACAGCGTCCGTATATCTATTTCGGTGGCGGAGTTATTTCAGGCAAGGCTTCAGATGAGATTATAGCTCTTTCCGAAAAAATCGACGCTCCTATGGGCTGTTCTCTTATGGGACTTTCAGCTGTTCCCGTAAGTCACAGAAACTTCCTGGGTATGCAGGGTATGCACGGACATTACGCTTCCTCAATCGCAGAGGACGAGGCAGACCTCATTATTACCGCAGGTGCACGTTTCAGCGACAGAGCTACAGGTAATAAAACAAGATTTTGTAAGAATTCGCGCATTATACATATTGACGTTGACTCTGCGGAAATCAATAAGAATATCACTTCATATCTCGGCGTTCAGGGCGATATCAAGGACGCTCTGGCAAGACTCTGCGCTATGGTTGAGGAGAAAAAGCTCACCGATTGGGAAAATCGTGTGGTTGAGCTTAAAAAGGAGGAGAATATCCGCCTTGAACGTGCTCTTTCAATAAGTCGCAGAAAGGACTGCTCAGGCTGTAGCGCAAAATGTTATCAGACAGGAGTTCCTGCAGTAAATCGTCTTAATCCGTACACTATCATCGACATTATCAGTAAATATACTAAAGAGGATACCGTTATTGCTACCGACGTAGGTCAGCATCAGATGTGGACTGCTCAGAGATATCCCTTTGCAAAGCCGAGAACTCTGCTTACAAGTGGTGGTCTGGGTACAATGGGCTACGGTCTGGGTGCGGCCATCGGTGCGGCTGTTGCTAAAAACGACAGAACAGTTCTCGTTACAGGCGACGGAAGCTTCGGTATGAACCTCAATGAGCTTGCTACCGCTGTTTCCTACGGAATACCCGTTGTTATCGTTATTATGAACAACGGTGTTCTCGGTATGGTGCGTCAGTGGCAGACACTCTTCTTCAACAAGCACTACTCAAACACAACTCTCGGCAGAAAAACCGACTTTGTAAAGCTTGCCGAGGCTTTCGGAGCATCGGGTATCCGTGTAAGCACCGCCGAGGAGCTTGAAAAGGCTTCTGAAAAGGCCTTCAGCGAAAACGGTCCCTTTGTTATCGACTGCGTTGTTGACTGTGATGAGTTTGTTCTTCCTATGCTTCCGCCAGGAGGTTCGGTAGACGAAATAATTACCGAGATAGACTGAGGTGATGAAAATGAGTAAGAAATTTATAATCGCTGTTCTTGTTTCAAACGTTTCGGGTGTTCTTTCAAGAGTATCGGGAATGTTCACAAGAAGAAGCTTCAATATCGACAGTCTTACCGTTGGCGAGACTGAATCAAATAAGTTTTCAAGAATTACCATTGCCTTTCACGGCGATGAGCATATCAAGGAGCAGATCGTAAAACAGCTTCAGAAGCTTCAGGAGGTTAAGGAGGTTGAGGTTCTTGACCGCCACGAAACCGTTATCCGCGAGCTTCTGCTGATAAAGGTGAGAAATTCTCCTGAATCAAGACAGGATATTATGACAGCTGTTGAGATTTTCCGCTCGAAGATTGTTGACTATTCTCCCACAGCGCTCTGCTGTGAGCTTACAGGCGAATCCGCCAAGATCGACGCTTTTGTAGAGCTTCTCAAGCCCTATGGAATAATCGAGATGTGCCGTACGGGAATCGTTGCTATCGAGCGAGGCGAAAACTGCCTTAAATCCAAGCGTATGGCTTGAAATCCACATCAATAATTGCTTGACGCAATTACTATAAATTTATCAATAATATTTAAAGGAGTCTTTAAAATGGAACATAATGCAAAGGTATTTTATCAGGAAGATTGCGATCTTTCACTTCTCTACGGAAAGACAATCGCTGTAATCGGCTACGGCTCACAGGGCCACGCTCACGCTCTTAACGCTAAGGAGTCACTGGGCGAAAACGGCAGAGTTATCATCGGTCTTTACGAGGGTTCAAAGTCATGGGATAAGGCTGTAAAGCAGGGCTTTGAGGTTTTCACAGCTGCTGAGGCTGCTAAGCAGGCAGACATTATCATGATCCTCATCAACGACGAAAAGCAGGCTTCTATGTACAAGAGAGACATCGCTCCCAACCTTGAGGCTGGCAATATGCTTATGTTTGCTCACGGCTTTGCTATCCACTTCGGACAGATCGTTCCCCCTGCTGACGTTGACGTTACAATGATCGCGCCCAAGGGACCCGGACACACTGTTCGTTCAGAATATCAGGCCGGCAAGGGTGTACCCTGTCTCGTTGCTGTTCATCAGGACGCTACAGGCAAGGCTAAGGATATGGCTCTTGCTTATGGTCTTGCTATCGGCGGAGCTCGTGCAGGCGTTCTTGAAACAAACTTCAGAACAGAAACAGAAACAGACCTCTTCGGTGAACAGGCTGTTCTCTGCGGTGGTGTATGCGCTCTTATGCAGGCCGGTTACGAGACTCTCGTTGAGGCCGGCTACGATCCCAGAAACGCTTACTTTGAGTGTATCCACGAGATGAAGCTCATCGTTGACCTTATCTACCAGAGCGGTTTTGCCGGTATGAGATACTCTATCTCAAATACTGCTGAGTACGGCGACTATATTACAGGTCCCAAGATCATCACTGAGGATACCAAGAAGGCTATGAAGCAGATCCTCAAGAATATCCAGGACGGCTCTTTCGCTAAGGAATTCCTCCTCGATATGTCAGAGGCAGGCGGTCAGGCTCACTTCCGCGCTATGAGAAAGCTCGCTTCAGAGCACTCTTCAGAAAAGGTTGGCGAGGAGATCAGAAAGCTCTATAGCTGGAACAACGAAGAAGACAAGTTCATCAACAACTGATCTTAACATAACCGAATATAATTCCGCTTACGATACGTAATCGGAGAATGTACAAAATGCACTCCCGATTGATGCGGGAGTGCATTGCTTTTTTATGAAAGGAAAAATAATGGGATTTTTAGATGCTCTTAAGAAATTTGCGGGGGCTGTCGCAAAGGAAGCAGGCGAGATTGCAAAAGAGGCCGGTCAGGCAGTAAGCGAAAATAAAAGCGGAGCTTCAGCTACTCAGCAGAATACAGCAAAGGATAGCTCAGCTCAGACAAAAAAGACTCCTTCAGGGATAATTTCATCGGGGAATAATCCCGCAAAGCCTTCGGTTGAGAGAAAAACAGAGTTCTTCGGCGGAGAAACAGGCGACGATATGTTTGATGTGAGATTTATGCTTTCAGGAGATTTTGTGGAGTTTAACAGCCATTGCGAGGTTGAACCCGCTTTCCAGTATGAGCCGGATAGTACCGCTATGGAAAATGACTTATATACAGGCTATGAAAGCAACCTTCCCCATATCGGTATCGGTCCCTGTGATGAAATCTATGACGCTGTTGAGGCGTTTGAAGAAACAGGCGAGCTCCCTGACGGTGACTTTGAGAAATGCGACAGCGAGTATTTCGCTTTCAGATGTAGCTTTGACAATTATGGTGATAAGTACTACGCTTACGCCTTCAGAAGCGGAACTACAAGAGAAAAGGAAATGCTCAGCGTTGATTATCTTCCCGATGTTGTGGGAACTTCACTTGAAAAGAAGCTCAAGGCGATTCTTGACGAGGTGGCTTCTACTTATTCCGAAACTTTATCCAAATAATGAGGTGAAATAATATTATGAGCTGTAATTTTTTCTGCGACGGAGTTGAAAAGGCTCCACAGCGTTCGCTCTTTAATGCTCTCGGCTTTACAGGCGAGGATATGAAGCGTCCTTTGGTAGGAATTGTGTCTTCATATAACGAAATAGTGCCGGGACATATGAATATCGATAAAATCGTTGAAGCTGTAAAGCTCGGTGTTGCTATGGGCGGAGGTACCCCTGTGGTGTTCCCCGCAATTGCTGTCTGCGACGGTATTGCTATGGGACACAAGGGTATGAAGTACTCTCTTGTAACACGTGACCTTATTGCCGATTCTACAGAGTGTATGGCTCTTGCACATCACTTTGACGCTCTTGTTATGGTTCCCAACTGCGACAAGAACGTTCCCGGACTCCTTATGGCTACGGCAAGACTTAATGTGCCTACGATTTTCGTAAGCGGAGGTCCTATGCTTGCAGGTCACGTAAAGGGCAAAAAGACCTCTCTTTCATCAATGTTTGAGGCTGTGGGAGGCTATACTGCCGGTAAGATGACAGCCGAAGATGTTGCTGAGTATGAGAATAATGCCTGTCCTACCTGTGGCTCTTGTTCGGGAATGTACACTGCTAACTCTATGAACTGTCTTACCGAGGTTCTCGGTATGGGACTTAAGGGCAACGGTACTATCCCCGCTGTTTACTCTGACAGAATCAAGCTTGCCAAAATGGCAGGTATGCAGGTTATGGAGCTCTACAGAAGGAATATCCGTCCCCTTGACATTATGACAGAAAAGGCTTTTATGAACGCTCTTACAGCTGATATGGCTCTTGGCTGTTCAACAAACAGTATGCTTCACCTTCCCGCAATCGCAAATGAGTGCGGAGTTGAAATAAATCTGGATATCGCAAACGAAATCAGCGCTAAGACGCCTAACCTCTGTCACCTTGCTCCCGCCGGACACACCTATATGGAGGACCTTAACGAAGCGGGCGGAGTTTATGCTGTGCTCAACGAGCTTTCAAAGAAAAATCTTCTCAACCTCGACTGTATGACCTGTACAGGCAAGACTGTGGGCGAGAACATTGAAGGCTGTGTTAACCGCGATCCCGAAACAATACGTCCTATAGACAATCCCTACAGCGAAACAGGCGGAATTGCCGTTTTAAAGGGAAATCTTGCTCCCGACAGATGCGTTGTAAAGAGAAGCGCAGTTGCCGAAGAAATGCTCTGCCACAAGGGCCCCGCAAGAGTTTTCGACAGCGAAGAAGAGTGCATCAAGGTTATCTACGAGGGCGGTATCAAGGCTGGCGATGTTATTGTTATCCGCTATGAAGGACCTGCAGGCGGTCCCGGAATGAGAGAAATGCTCTCACCTACATCAGCAATTCAGGGCGCAGGCCTCGGCTCTTCCGTTGCCCTCATTACAGACGGACGCTTCAGCGGAGCTACTCGTGGGGCATCTATCGGACACGTTTCTCCCGAAGCTGTTAACGGAGGCACTATCGCTTATGTCAAGGACGGCGATATTATCTCTATCGATATCCCGAATTACAGTATTACTCTTGAGGTTTCCGATGAAGAGCTTGCTGAGCGTAAAAAGACTATGCCCATTAAGAAAAAAGAGGGCATTACAGGCTATCTCAAGCGTTATGCAGAGCAGGTTTCTTCAGCCGATAAGGGAGCTATTATCAACAGAAAGTAAATACGATGGGCGACCTGTGGTCGCCCGATAATGTAAAATATATGCTTGAAAAAGGAGATGAATTACTCGTGAATTACGGAAAAAAAGTTAAAGTCGGTGAGACTTTCCTTAACGTTTATACCGAGGGCGAGGGCGATATTACTGTGGTTTTTATGTCAGGCGGAGGAGTTACTGCTCCCGTTCTTGAATATAAATGTCTGTACAGCAGAATGTCGCATAAATACCGTATAGCTATTGTAGAGAAGGCGGGCTATGGACTCAGCGACAGTGCCAAAACTGAAAGAACAGTTGAAAATCTCGTTGAAGAGTCAAGAAAAGCACTTCTTCTTGCCGGAATAAAGCCTCCGTATGTTCTTGCACCTCACTCCTATTCGGGATTTGAAGCTGTCTGGTGGGCAAATAATTACCCCGAAGAGATAAAGGCTATCCTTGGTGTTGATATGGGATTTCCCGATATGGCAATTGCTCAGGAAAAGGAATTCCCGAAGGAAAAGCGTATGAAGGCTCTTGAAAATCAGAAAAAGCTTTTTTCCGTTATCGCCAAAAAGGGACTTATCGCAAAGCTTTTGAAAAATAAAACGGTCAATACTACAGGTATGATGACGGGAAATGCTCTTACCGATGAGGAAAAAGAGCTTTACAGCGAGCTTTTCTATAAAAATCTCTGCAACGATGAATATTCGCAGGAGTCGCTTCTGACGACCGAAAATGCACAGAAGGCTATGGAAAAGGGCAAGCCTTGCTGTCCGTGCTGTTTCTTCATAAGCGATATGAAAAGCTTTACCAAGAATACAACGTGGCGTGAGGAGGGTATCCGCTATGCAAAGGAGTGCAGTGGCGAATATCATCTTACCGATAAGGGACATATGTTTTATTCGGTAATCCCACAGGAGACTGCGGATACTTTTTTGAAATTTCTTGAAAAACTGCCTCTTACAGCAAAAAATATGTAGGGGCGACCTGTGGTCGCCCGCATACGTCAATGTAATGTTGCTTTTAAATCTACGGGCGGATAATATCCGCCCCTACTACCACAAAAAACATTTTATATGATTATCAGGTGACCTGTGTCCGCCAGGTAATCAGCAATATACGGACACTTTTTATGTGCCCGTATATTTATCAGATTCCCCACGAAAAGAGGTTATAACAATGGGAATGACAATGACTCAGAAAATTCTTGCCTTCCACGCAGGACTTGAAAGCGTTAAGGCAGGACAGCTAATTATGGCAAAGCTTGACCGCGTGCTTGGCAACGATATTACATCGCCTGTAGCTATCAAGGAGTTCAATAAGCTGGGCAAGGACAGCGTTTACGATAAGGACAGAGTAACTATGGTTATGGACCATTTTGTTCCCAATAAGGACATCAAGGCTTCAGAACAGTGCAAGATGTGCCGTGATTTCTGCAGTGAAAAAGAGGTTACTCATTTCTACGATGTGGGACAAATGGGCATCGAGCACGCATTGCTCCCCGAAAAAGGTCTTGTTACAGCGGGCGATGTTGTAATCGGTGCAGATTCGCACACCTGTACATACGGAGCTCTCGGAGCTTTCTCCACAGGCGTAGGCTCTACAGATATGGCCTGCGGAATGGCTATCGGCAAAGCCTGGTTCAAGGTGCCCTCGGCAATTAAGTTCAATCTTACGGGAGCTTTGAAAAAATACGTTACAGGCAAGGACGTTATCCTTCACATAATCGGAAAAATCGGCGTTGACGGAGCTCTTTACCGCTCAATGGAATTTGCGGGCGAGGGCGTTGCCTCACTCAGTATGAGCGACCGTCTCTGTATTGCAAATATGGCTATCGAAGCAGGAGCAAAAAACGGAATTTTCCCTGTTGATGATATCACTCTTGAGTATATCAGAGCTCACGGAGCAGATGAGCCTAAGATTTTCTCTGCTGACGAGGACGCTGAGTACGACGAGGTTATTGACATCGATCTTTCTGAGATTACTCCCACAGTAGCATTTCCTCATCTTCCCGAAAATGCAAGAACCTTTGATCAGATTGAGGATATAAAAATCGATCAGGTGGTAATCGGCTCCTGCACAAACGGACGTCTTGAGGATTTACAGATTGCAGCAGAAATTATGAAGGGCAAGAAGTGTGCAAAGAATGTAAGAGTCATTATTATTCCCGCAACTCAGCAGATTTACCTTGACGCTATGGAGATGGGACTTCTCAAAATCTTCATCGAGAGCGGTGCAGTTGTATCAACTCCTACCTGTGGTCCCTGTCTGGGCGGACATATGGGCATACTTGCAAAGGGCGAGCGCGCTGTAGCTACAACAAACAGAAATTTTGTAGGAAGAATGGGACACCCTGAGTCTGAGGTTTATCTTGCAAGCCCCGCAGTAGCGTCAGCAAGTGCAATTACAGGTAAGATTTCAAGTCCTGAGGAGGTAATGGCAAAATGAAATTCGACGGAAAAGTTATAAAGTACGGAGATAACGTTGATACTGACGTTATTATTCCCGCAAGATATCTCAACACAAGCGATCACGCTGAGCTTGCCTCACATTGTATGGAGGATCTGGATACTACCTTCGTTACAAGAGTTCAGAAGGGCGATATTATGGTTGCGGGACAGAATTTCGGCTGTGGTTCATCACGTGAGCACGCTCCCATAGCAATCAAGGCAAGCGGTATTTCTCTTGTTATCGCAAAGAGCTTTGCAAGAATTTTCTACAGAAACGCTATCAATATCGGGCTTGCGATTATAGAGTGTCCCGAAGCGGTTGAGGAGATTTCCGAAGGCGATATGGTAGAGGCTGACCTTGATAATGGTGTTATCCGCAATCTTACAACAGGCAGGGAGTACAGCACTCCCGCTTTTCCCGAGGACATTCAGAAGATTATCCAGAACGGCGGACTTATCGAGTCTATCGCCAAGGGAGTTATTAAGTAATCCGGAATAACCGACAGATCAGATTTGCAGGGCACTGGGTGCCGTGTCCTGTAATGTCGCGTATCAATCTGCATTAAAGGAGTGTAAACAATGGAATTCAATATCGCATTGCTCAAGGGTGACGGAATAGGTCCCGAAATTGTGGACAGCGCTGTTGCTGTGCTTGAAAAAACTGCCGTGAAATTCGGTCATAAATTCAATTTTACACCATATCTCATAGGTGGCTGTGCCATTGACGCTACAGGTGAGCCACTCCCTCAGGAAACCGTTGACGGCTGTCTTGCTTCAGACAGTGTGCTTCTTGGCGCTGTGGGAGGTCCGAAGTGGGATAATCTTCCCGGTGAT
>SVNM01000013.1:37349-43950 GCA_015066875.1 Ruminococcus sp. | reverse complement strand
AAGAGGGCGGACGTCACACTCCTTTCTTTAACAACTACAGACCTCAGTTCTACTTCAGAACAACAGACGTTACTGGCGTAGTTACACTTCCTGCTGATAAGGAAATGTGTATGCCTGGCGATAACGTTACAATGAACGTTGAGCTTATCACTCCTATCGCTATCGAAGAGGGACTCCGTTTCGCTATCCGTGAGGGTGGTAGAACAGTAGGTTCAGGCGTTGTTACAGCTATCAACGAATAATTATAACCTATAATTATAGTAAAGACCGTTCCGTTTGGAACGGTCTTTTTTATGTGTATCTGAGTAAAAGAAAAGGAGGTCTTTAAGGAGACTTTTCACACAGAAGTATTTACGTGATTTATTGAGGAAAACCCTTTTGAAAAAGTGTTTTCCTCAAACTCCTTTCCTAAAACTTTCATTTTTAAATTAAATCCCCATAGGGTGCACACAGATAACGAGAACTCGAACTCTCTTTAAAATGGTGTGTGTACCCTATGGGGATTTAATTCAGAGTAAAAGTCTTTGTAGGGGGTGTGGGTGACTCCCCACAGTGTGGGGAGATGTCAGCGAAGCTGACAGAGGGGACGGGTGCCTGTCAGGCATAAACTTTCTTCAGAAAGGTTCCCCCCACTAAATACACATAATACTTCCGTATGGATAATTTCCTTAAAGACCTCCTTGTTTGTTTATCCGAAGAAAGTTGATAGAGCCTCTTCAAGTTCGGGTGTACAGCCGTTTGTGTAGATTACAACCTGATCCTTTTCAGGAGCCATCATACCCATATGGTCGTAGAAGATACGTGTTCTTAGCTGAGCTGTTCCCTGCGAGTCAGAAGCGTCCATAGCCACATCATAGTAGAACATTTCAAGGTCCTCGTCAAATCTGTAGCGTGAGAAGAAGAAATTATCAACGACAAAGCCTTTTTCAAGGAAGCTGTCACGGCCGTTTTTAATAGCTTCCTGACAGTCAAGGTGGAACTTATTGAGCAACATATTTTTAGTAGGATTTTCGTTTTTTATAAGTGCTTCAACCACACCGAGGGGATAAACCTCATTCCAGCTTGAAAAATTAAGTGCGTTGGAAAACTCCTCCTCAGCATTGAAATCATCTTCAGCTACATACCACATAGATTCAGCTCTGTATAAGCCATCAACGTCCTTGAAAAAATCAGCAGAGAAAACCTTGCCATTTTCAAAGGTTAATGTAAGCGTTGAGCATATAACGATTGAATTGTCAGCGTACATCTGATTGTAAGTAGAGTCAACATCAATATCAGTAACCTTTGTATCGCCATAAGCTTTCTCAAAGGTTTCTTCAAGGGTTTTTATGTGATTTGCCCTCATCTCGTCTATTTTACTGTGAGTAAAAATGTCACCGATATGCCCGTTAGTTACGTAGTCCATATAGGTCTCAAAATCACCTTCAGCGATATATTCTCCCATTTTTCTTACTTCAAGAGACTGGAAAATAGTCTCAAAGCTTGTACAGCCGTAGCTTTTGGCAATCTGACCATAGGTAAGCCAGCCCAACACACCGATAATTCCGGCAATAACAAGAAGCAGAATTATATCGATAATCTTGTGACGCTTAAACTTTTTGTTAACCTTTCTGAAAATATTTTTCTGTGGCGGAGTCTCAGTTACGATGTCAGTGCTGTCTGCCTGCGGAGCGTGCTCATAGAGCAAACGGCATTTCTCGCAGTCTTTGATATGCTCCTTAATCTGATTTTCACTTTCCTCACTGCAAAGACCTTCACTGCAAAGCGGGATAAGGTCCTTAATAATATTACAATTCATAGTAAATCCTCCGTTTCAAGTAAGTTTATGATTTTTTCTTTAGCTCTGAAAAAGGTGACTCTCGCCCAGTTTTCGCTTTTACCGAATATTTTACCTATTTCGGTGAATTTCAGCTCAGCAAAGACTCTAAGTGTAAAAATCTCCTTATATGGTTCATCGAGCCTGTGAATAATACTGTGGAGCTCCAGTGCCTGAAGGCGGTCGGTAAAACAACGTTCAAGAGGCTCATCGTGCACGTTAAGAGCCTCATCAAGAGTGAGATTCTTGTTGTCGCAACGTTTGGTGTAGTTATAGAATTCATTTTTTGCAATAGCACACAGCCATGTTTTGACAGAACAGTTTTCCTTGAACTTATCAGCAGAAGTAATAGCTTTCAGCATAGTATCCTGAAGAATATCCTGAGCAACAGCCTGATTTCCCGACAGTTTCAGAAGAAAACGATAAACGTCATCAGCATACAGACGATAGATCTCATCAAACTCTTTAATCATTGTTTCACCTCCTTTGTTAATTAGACAACTGAGACTTCTGTAACGTTACAAAAAAACGGAAAATTATAAAAAATGGGAGTCCATAAAGGGACTCCCTGAAAATATGTAAAGAATTACTTGATAACTCTTACTCTGATAACGCCATCAATAGCCTTGATGTTGTTAACGATAGCGTCAGTAACATCGCCTGCAACGTCCATCATAGTGTAAGCAAATTCCTTCTTGCTTGCATTAACCATATTGTCGATATTGAGACCGTCATTAGCAAGAACAGTAGTCATAGAAGCGATAAGAGCGGGAACATTCTTGTGAATGATACAGATCTTAGTGCCGACAGCGTTCATTGTAGCGTTAGGAAGGTTTACGCTGTTCTTGATATTACCGTTCTCGATATAGTCGATAAGCTCGTGAGCAGCCATAACAGCACAGTTATCCTCACTCTCAGGAGTTGAAGCACCGAGGTGGGGGAGAACAATAACGTCCTCTTCGCCAAGAACGATATCATCAGCGAAGTCAGTAACATACTTAGCAACCTTACCAGCCTTGATAGCGTCAACAACAGCCTGGCTGTTGATAAGCTCGCCTCTTGCGAGGTTGATAAGACGAACGCCGTCCTTCATCATAGCGATCTGCTCAGCGTCGATAGTATTCTTAGTAGCGGGAGTATAAGGCATATGGATAGTGATGTAATCGCTTTCCTTATAGATATCGTTGAGATCCTTAACGATCTGAACGTGAGAATCAAGGTGAAGAGCAGCCTCAAGAGAGAGGTAAGGGTCGTAACCGATAACCTTCATACCGAGCTTGATAGCAGTGTTAGCGATCTTACCGCCGATAGCGCCGAGACCGATAACGCCAAGCTTCTTGCCTCTGAGCTCAGGACCAGCGAACTTAGCCTTTCCGCCCTCAACAGTCTTGGGAGCGTCAGGAGTACCCTTAAGTGAAGCAGCCCAGGCTGCAGCCTCAACGATTTTTCTTGAAGCGAGAAGGAGAGCACAGATAGCGAGCTCCTTAACAGCATTAGAGTTAGCACCGGGAGTATTGAAAACGCAGATACCCTCTTCAGCGCACTTCTCAACGGGGATATTGTTAACACCTGCACCAGCACGAGCGATAGCAAGAAGGTTGCTGCCGAATTCCATATCGTGCATCTTAGCGCTTCTTACCATAATAGCATCGGGATTTTCAGGAGCATCAGAAATTGTATACATGCTCTTATCGAAAATATCTGTACCGCAAGCAGCGATCTTATTAAGTGTCTGAATATTATACATTTCAGTTACCTCTTTCAATTTAGTTGTAGGGGCGAAGCAGAGTTCGTCCGAAATTTATGTGGAATTAATATGCAACTGCGGGCGAACTAAGTTCGCCCCTACAGTCGATCGTATATTGTGCATTGTGTGTGGAGGGAGTCTCTCACAGATTAAGCGTTCTCTTCCTCAAACTTCTTCATAAAGTCAACGAGAGCCTGAACACCCTCGATAGGCATAGCGTTGTAGATAGAAGCACGCATACCGCCAACTGAACGGTGTCCCTTAAGGTTTTCAAGACCTGCAGCCTTAGCTTCCTTAACGAACTTAGCGTCGAGCTCGTCATTGCCTGTAACGAAAGGAACGTTCATAAGTGAGCGGTCCTCCTTAGCAACAGTACCCTTGAAGAGCTTGCTGTTGTCGAGGAAATCATAAAGGATAGCAGCCTTCTTTTCGTTGTGAGCCTTCATAGCCTCAAGACCGCCCATCTTCTTGATCCACTTGAATACCTTGCCACAGATGTAGATACCGTAGCAGGGAGGTGTATTGTAGAGAGAGTCATTATCAGCCTGAGTCTTCCACTTAAGCATTGTAGGAGTTCCGGGAAGAACATCATCAGTGATAAGGTCCTCACGGATAATAGAGATAACAACACCTGCAGGTCCAACGTTTTTCTGAACACCGCCGTAGATTACAGCGTACTTAGAAACGTCAACGGGCTCTGAAAGGAAGCATGAAGAAACGTCAGCGATGAGGTCCTTGCCCTTTGTATCAGGAAGGTTCCAGAACTTAGTACCGTAAATAGTATTGTTCTCGCAGATATAAACGTAGTCAGCATCCTCAGGAATATCGAGATCTGAGCAATCGGGGATATAAGAGAAAGTCTTGTCAGCGCTTGAAGCAACAGCAACAGCCTCGCCGTACATCTGAGCTTCCTGATAAGCCTTCTTAGCCCACTGACCGGTGATTATGTAAGCAGCCTTCTTATTCTTCATAAGGTTCATAGGAACAGCTGCAAACTGCTGTGAAGCACCGCCCTGAAGGAAGAGAACCTTATAGTTATCGGGGATATTCATAAGGTCACGAAGATCCTGTTCTGCTTCTTTGATGATAGTGTCATAAGCCTTGGAACGGTGAGACATCTCCATAACGGACATACCTGTACCCTTGTAATCCATCATTTCCTCAGCAGCTTCTCTGAGCACTTCCTCAGGAAGAACAGCAGGACCTGCACTGAAATTATAAACTCTGCTCATGATAAAAACCTCCATAAATTTATATAAATTTGAGTATTAACTATACAATAATAATTATACTCTTTTCCGTCGAATAAGTCAATATAAAAAGTAGTATTTTTCAAAAAATTGTTATTTTTTTGGCAATGTTGTAAACTCAGGGCAACAAAGCTCAGTTCACGCCGTTCATAATACCCTCAAGGATATCTGAATTCCAGGTAAGAGCGAGTCTGTTGAACACACCGAAGGCAGCTTCACCGCCGAAGACATTATTATCCCATACGAAGCACTTGAGACCATAGTTTTCAGCAGTTTCAAGGTAGTACTGATAGTACTCTTTAAGAATGCTGTGGTCGATTGTATTGACAGCGCCGAACTCACCGATAATAGTGGGGATTCCGCAGTCTACAAAGCGTTTTTTGATTCTGTTGAAGCCATAGCCCAGATCTTCCTTGCTCCAGCTGTCGGTATCTCCGAAAGCGAAATTCCAGGGAGCATAGTAGTGGATAGAAACGATGATATTGTCGTCCTCAGGAACAACCACATCATTAATGGCATTAGCGTCTGCGGAAGCTGCATAAGAGGTAACGATAAGTGAACGCATAGCGTTATTACCGCCTGAAGCTCTTACAGTATCAACGAAGTCCTGAAGGTACTTGTTGATAACGGCACGCTCCTGCGCAGTACCGCCCATCCACTCCATAGAGCTTCCAACGGTACGGGGCTCGTTCATACCCTCAAAGAGGAGTCTGTCGCCGTAATCCTTAAAGCGTTCTGAAATCTGAGACCAGATATTGCAGAGCTTAGCGCTGTCTGAAGCATACTCACTTTCGCTTGGAGTAAACCAGGTATAGTCATCGTGGTGCATATTGAGGATAACGATCATACCGTTATTATATGCATAATCAACCACTTCCTGAACTCTGTCCATCCACTTCTTGTCGATAGTATCGCCTGTCATATGGTCACCCCAGGTTACAGGGATACGGATTGAGTTGAAGCCCGCATCACAAACCGAGTCTATCATAGCCTGAGTAGTTTTCGGGTTGCCCCAGGCAGTTTCGGCGTTTGAGGTCCAGCTTGCGAAGTCGTAACATTCAAGGGTATTTCCGAGATTCCAGCCCACATTGATAGCGTCGACAATTTCCTGAGCGCTTCTGAAGCTTCCGTCATCAGGAGTAATAACAATGCTGTTATTGCTTCCGTCGGGTTTTATCTGAGCCGAGCCTGAGCTTCCGCTGTTGCTGTTCTGAGAGTTGTCCATATGGGTATATTTAACTGAAACCGAGTCAAGAGTAACCGATGGCTGATTGCTCCACCAGTAGCCAAGCATAATCTCACCGTCTCTTGGAACAGAATTTCTGATATTGTCGGGGATAATCCAGGTAAGAGCAAGAGAAGAGCTGTCTGTGAAAACAGCGATATCGCCTGACTGATACCACATATCGCTTTCCTTGGTGCTTGTAGCACCGAAAGCGCCTGTAAACTTGCCTAAAGGACCTGATGAGCTGATATTGAAGGTAACAGCAACAGGAGTCATTTTATCCTCAGGAATAATATCGGCAAGTGAGAACTTGATATTATTCTCATCGCTGTCATAGTTTGCGGATTTACCGATATTCGCATCAGCGGTATCGAGAACATCAAGCTCCTCAGTGCGTGTATAGGAGCAGATAATCTCTTCAACGCGGATATTTTCTGTATTTCCCCACCAGTATCCGAACATAATCTCTCCGCCGACGCTGATGTAGTCGCGGATTTCAGCGGGAACATTCCAGGTAATCTCTCCGTAGGTTCCCTGAGTGGGAGCGGTAAAGTTTTCCGACT
>SVNM01000013.1:0-37339 GCA_015066875.1 Ruminococcus sp. | reverse complement strand
TTCCGACTGATACCAGCCTGTATCGGTAGCGGAAGGACACTCAGAGAACACTGAAATACCGCATCCTCCCTGATAGGTGCCGATATTACCGCCGTCAGAGTAAACCACAAAGGTGAAGGACTCTATTTTATCGCCGTCCTGAATAAACTCGGAAAGGGGAACTGAAAGCGTATTTTTACCTTCCTCACGGGAAATAGTTTTGCTTACGGTAATCTGCGAACCGAGGGAAGATGTAACAGTCTCCTTATGAGTAGGAGCAAGGGGCTCAGTAGTTTCCTCCTGTACTTCCTCCTTAGCAGAGGTTGTTTCGGCAGAGTTATCGGAAGTAGTTTCTGAAACAGAAGAGTCGTTTTCATTCACCGAGCTTTTCTTTTCATCCTTATCACTGCAGGAAGCGAAGGAAAAAGCGAGCGTCACGGCAGTAAGAGCGGAAATAAATTTTTTCATCATAATCAAGAATAACCTTTCCTTTCATCTGATAATACAATAAATAAGTATAGCACCAAATCATAGTAATTTCAATACAAAATTATTCCAAACATATGAATGATTTAATAACTTACGTAAAAGAGGGCAAAAAAAACGTTGCAATCGGCATAAAAATAAGTTATAATAATAGAAATGTCCTTTTACGGCAGTTTTTTCGTAATATGGAAAAAGTAATATGAGAGGTAAAGAAAAATGAATAAAAAGGAAACAGCTGAAATCAAGAAGAACTTTTCCGATAAAAGCGGATTTTTCATAATGGAAAGAATACTTACCGCCTTTGTTGACGCAGACAAGAATTTACGATATCACAATGTGAATTCCTGTCTTACAATGCCTGTTGAGGAGCACGATGTGTATGACGAGACTCTGAAGAAGGTGCTTAACACAAACGTAGGCAAGTCCTTTGTTGAGTATGAATTTCCCAACGAAGCGTATGAGGAAGGAAAGCCTCAGGAAGTTCTTTACAAGCTTCTGAAATCAGAGCTCAAGGACGAGGAATGTGTGGAGAATTTCCTCAATCATATCGTAAACAATATAGTCTATACAGGTCCCTTTGCGGTTATTACAGCCTACTGTGCATATACAGTGCGCACAAAGGACAAAATGGACGAATATGCCGAGGGCGAGGACGAGGTTTACCGTTATCTGCTTACAGCAATATGTCCCGTAAATACAGGAAGCGACGGCTTTGTGTTTGACTCATTCAACAATGAAATCACAAAGAAGCTCAATACCGAGCTTATAATCAGCAAGGCTCCGTCAGACGGATTTTTATATCCCGTATTCAGCAACAGAAGCAGTGATATAAACCACGTAATGTACTACAGCAAAACAGCCAACAAGCCGAATATTTCCATTATAGAGGAGGTTCTTGGCTGTAGCTTTGTAATGAGTGCCGATAACGAAAAGGCAAGCTTTCAGAATATTCTCAAGAGCGTAGTGGGCGATGACCTTGACTATATGCTCATAAAGACAGTGAACGAGAAGCTTCAGGAGGTTGCCGAGGAAAACAAGCACGATACCGACAAGACAGTAATTGACAACACAAAGCTGAAAACAATTCTCAGCGATTCGGGCGTGCCTGAGGAGAGACTTCAGATGCTTGAGCCTGTATACGAGAAAACCTGTGGAAACGCACCCCTTACTGTATCAAATCTTATCGAGACAAAAACAGTACTTGCAACTCCGGGAATAACAGTAAACATCAAGCCGTCTGCGACAGATAAGATAAGAACAAGCGTAGTTGACGGCAGAAGATGTCTGCTTATAGATATTGACGATCCTACAATCGAGATAAACGGACTTCCTGTAACACTCAGCTGATATGAGCAGGCTTACAGTTCTACATAAATCAATGTAATATAAATCGGAGGTTTTTATGGACTCAAAGAAAAACAGCACGATAGTACAGTCAGGTGGCAGAGAAAAATTAGGAAGCCGTCTGGGATTTCTGCTTCTCAGTGCAGGCTGTGCAATCGGCATAGGAAACGTGTGGAAGTTTCCGTATATGGTGGGACAATACGGTGGCGGAGCATTTGTGTTTATATACCTGTTTTTTCTCATAATAATGGGAGTTCCCGTTCTTACAATGGAATTCTCACTTGGAAGAGCAAGCAGAAAGAGTCCCGCAAGAATGTATCAGGAGCTTGAACCCAAGGGAAGCAAATGGCACATTCATGGAATAGTGGCAATGATAGGAAACTATCTGCTGATGATGTTCTACACAACAGTAGCAGGCTGGATGCTTTACTATTTTATAGCTACGGCAAAGGGAGATTTTGTAGGACTTGACAGTGGCGGAATAGAGACGTATTTCGGTGATATGCTGACAAGTGTGCCGACAGTGGTGGGCTTTATGGCAATAGTGGTCGTTGTGGGATTTCTTGTATGTTCATTCGGGCTTCAGAACGGTCTTGAAAAAATCACAAAAGCAATGATGATAGCGCTTCTTCTGATAATGGTAGTGCTTGCAGTGAGAAGCTTTTTTATGGAAGGCGGAAAAGCCGGCCTTGAGTTTTATCTTCTCCCCAGCATTGAAAATATGAAAGAAGCAGGCATTGTCAATGTAATAGTAGGAGCGATGAATCAGGCGTTTTTCACTCTCAGTCTCGGAATGGGAGCAATGGCGATATTCGGAAGCTACATTGATAAAGAGCGTGCATTGATGGGCGAAGCTGTAAACGTAGCATTTCTTGATACATTCGTGGCATTTGCGTCGGGACTTATAATTTTCCCTGCCTGCTTTGCATACGGAGTACAGCCTGACAGCGGTCCAAGCCTGATATTCATAACACTGCCCAACATATTCAATAATATGCCACTTGGAAGGTTATGGGGAAGCCTCTTCTTTGTTTTCCTCACCTTTGCAGCACTTTCGACAGTTCTTACGGTGTTTGAGGGAATCATTGCCTGTACAAGAGACGTATTCGGCTGGAGCAGAAAAAAATCCTGTATAATCAACGGAATACTGATGTTTGTGCTTTCG
Source organism: Ruminococcus sp. (assembly GCA_015066875.1). Lineage (GTDB taxonomy): Bacteria > Bacillota > Clostridia > Oscillospirales > Ruminococcaceae > Ruminococcus. The sequence continues at coordinate 34,365 of SVNM01000013.1, read as the reverse complement.
CTTCCCTGTGCACTTGGCTTCAACAAGCTCAGCTTCATTGAGCCCTTTGGTAAGGGAACAGGAATAATGGATCTTGAGGACTTTATCGTAAGCAATCTGATACTTCCCACAGGCTCGCTGATATTCATACTTTTCTGCGTAAGCAAAAAGGCGTGGGGCTGGGATAATTTTGTAAACGAAGCAAATACGGGAAAAGGCATAAAGGTGAAAAACTTTATGCGCGGATATATGACCTATGTGCTTCCTGTTATAGTTCTTGCAGTGTTCCTTATGGGCCTTTACAATTTCTTTAAGTAAAAAAATGCTCCCGATGAATAGTCGGGAGCATTTGTGTTATATGATATTTTTCTGATAAGGCTTTGGAATATGGTCGGGAACAATAGAATTAAGGTAGACAATAAACTTCTGAAATTCAGCAATATCAAACTGAGCGTCTGAACAGGCTATTACAAATTCCGTATCATCGTAGAAGCTGTACCAGCCTGTTTCGCAGAAGCCGTTTCTGAGGTAAAAATCACGGCGACGCAGGCGGACAGCGTTATTCTCGTCCATTTCATCGGGAGCTTCAAATTCATTTATAATCTGACAGCAAGGGTAGAAATCCTTAAGCAGATGCAGAGCCTTACTGCCGATACCCATAGAGCGTTTCTCTGAGCAAACAGCAAAATATGCCATATAGCGTATTCTGCCGAATTTTCTTACAGCGAAGAAGCCTGATAGTTCATCATCGGTGTAAATTCCGATGATATCGAGATTACCGTCGCCACCTGAAGCGAATAGGTCGTCAATGGAATTTCGTTCATTAACGGGGAAAGCTTCCTCGTTTATAGCCTCCAATCGGGCTTTATCGGGGGAATTCTGTGTAATGATGCGGAGCTGAATTTCCTGAGCTTTCGACATTTTCAGAAGCGGTACCCACTCGTCCTCAATAATTTTCTCACCTGTGAGCAGAAAGCCGTGTTTATGATAAAACGAGATTCCGCGTGTGTTGTATTCAAGCACCCAGAGCCATGAAGCTTTTTTCTCATTGACAGCAAAGTCAAGAAGCCTTGCACCTATTCCCTGACTCTGAAACTGAGGCTCAATGTAAAGCTTTTCGATTTCATTGCCTGAGATGCGGATTATACCTTTAACAACGCCGTCATCATACACATAGGTACTGCGGAGAGCATCTGTGCCTTCCGCATATTCGGTTGCCATATCCATAACATTCAACTCCCCGAAATAGAACGAGTCGTTTCGGAAGAACGGATAGAAATTAACGCGGTAATTGGTAATAATAATTTCTGCAATACGAGAAGCGTCTGTTGCCAGCGCAGGTCTTATAAACTCCATACGATACTCCTGTTCAGATAATACGGTTTAATTCCGATTAAATTATAACAGTAATGGGTGCAAAAGTCAACGTAAAAAACAATCCGCCTCTGACATAAAAATCAGAAGCGGAATTTTAATTATAATTGTCACGTTTGCCTGTATAACGCGGTTATCAGTCCTTAGCGGGTTCAACGGCAGAAGTTCTGATTCTGATTTTCGGAAGCTTCTCGATAGTAGTATAGCTGTTGAAGAGACCGTCCTCAGCTGAGAGATCGTTTTCGCCTGTAGCGGGAGGAGCAAAAATCTTGAGAGTCATATCACACTCACCGTCAAGAGGCTTCTCGTAGAAAGCAGACATAAGGTCGATAGTCTTTGCCTGAGGAGACTTGTAGAACCATCTTCCGTTGATTTCGATCATAAGGTTAGAGTCGTCCTCAAAAACCAGTTCACAGAAATGAGGATTGCCGTCAAAGTGAAGAGGAACAGCAATACCGTCAGCGTCCTCAGAGCCACCCCAGCGGAGAGTGCAGGGAAGTGAGAGCTCATCGCCCATAGTCATTTCGGGAAGGAACCACTCATCGTGGATAATCTCCTTATATGTTTTCAAAACGGGCTGTTCGATACCCACATCAGCATTATTGGGATCCTGAATTTCAAGGCCGAGTCTGCCTCTGTCGCGGAACTGATAGAAGGTAAATCCGCTGAACCAGTCAGCATTATCTTCTTTAAGGATATCGCAGAACATTTTAACCATTTCAGCCTGTTCGTAAGCGCCTGTAACATCGCCGTCGGCATTGAATTCAGACATAACCATAGGCTTTGAAACACCGCCGTTGATGAACTTAAAGCGCTCATAGCTTGCCTTAGTCATCTCATATGTCTTGCGGACAGAGCTTCTGCTGTGAGACTTACCGCCCGGCTCTGCGACATCGTAAGGCCAGCCCCAGTGTAGAGCCATATACTTGTCAACAGACCAGATATCTGTTTCTCTTACAGCCTGAGAAAACTCTTTTTCCATTTCGATTTCTCCGCCCTTTTCGGGGTGCTCGACACCGCCGATACAGAGGATAGTAGAAACATTTGGAGCGTTCTCCTTGATAATTCTGCTTGCACGGCAGAAGAAATCAGCAACCTCCTGATAGGAAGCTCGCTTATTAAAAGAGAACCAGTTGCCTGTAGCCTCGTGGTTGATACGGAGAAGGAGTCTGCCGAAGGGACGCAGGTCCTTACCGATAGCCATAAGGTGCTCATCAGTGAGATTAGGGTCCATAGTGAGAGTAAGAGTAACGTCCTGACCGTGTCTGCGGACATCTCTCATACAGGTAAAGGGCTCATCATCGGTAGTACCGCCTAAACCGCCCTTATAGGTAAAGTAGTCGTCATAGGGATAATCCCACTGGAAAGATACCTGAGCGTCCTTCATAACCTCAGAGATACGGCCGGGCCACTCTTTATCGAGAGGGTAGTAGCAGTACATAAGACTGATACTTCTGTGGGGGCGTCCCAGCTTATGGAGGATATAGTCCTGATTAACGTATTCGCCACGCTCACTGCCGTCGCCTAAATCGACAGCGCACCTGGCTTTTCCCATATGGATTTTATAAAGCTTTTCCATAAAAAACCGTAACCTTTCTTAAAATAATCAAACATAATAATTATAATATGACTTTCAGATTATGTCAATAGCAGTAGTTTTAAATAATATATTTAGCAGAAGGCTGAGAGATAGGTCAAATAAAATGTAAAAAAATATGGAAAACTGTTGCAACAAGCACTGTTATTTGATATAATAATAGGTGTATGTAAAAATACAGCCCGCTGTTAACGACGGCGGGAAAGGCAATGAATTAAAATCAACAGAACGGAGAATAATATGAACAAAAGGAAAAAAGCGTTATTATGCACAGTAATAGCAATGGTTCAGCTTATCAGTTCAGGCGCATTTTCAGGCTTTACAGCCATAGCAGAAAACGGAGAAGCCCCTGAAATATCCGAAACAGTAATCTCGGAGGAGTCCACAGAAGAAACTACCGAGGAGACCACAGAAGAGTCCACCGAGGAAACTACAGAGGAGTCCACAGAAGAGACAACTGAGGAGACCACCGAGGAAACTACAGAGGAGTCCACTGAGGAGACAACTGAGGAGTCCACCGAGGAAACTACCGAGGAGTCCACCGAGGAGACAACCGAGGAGTCCACCGAGGAGACAACCGAGGAAACTACAGAGGAAACTACAGAAGAGACAACTGAAGAGTCAACAGAGGAGACAACTGAGGAGTCTACAGATGAAAAAATCACAGGCTTTTATACAGATGAGCTTGGCAGAATATACTACTACGACAAAAACGGCACGGCAATTACTGGAATTCACGAAATCGAGGGACAGAAATACCTCTTCTCGCCCGACGGAGTTCTCAGAACAGGGTGGCGTACAATCGACGGAACAAGATACTTCTTTGATCCCGAAACAGGAAAGGCAGTTTACGGCTGGCTTGAATACTGCGGAAGAAAATACTACATTTCTCAGGGCACAGGCAAGCGTACAGGCTATTTCAAGGACGCTGACGGAAGCTGTTATATTTTCGCCGAGACAGGCGAGGTTATTACCGAGCAGGCTTTTATAAATATCGACGGAGATTACTACTATCCCGATGAAACAGGCAGACTCTATACTCAGACAGCTGTTATCGACGGAATCCCCTATGTTTTCGGAACAGACGGCAGACTCAGAACAGGCTGGAGAGAGTATGAGGGCAAGCGTTATTATTATGATCCCGCAACAGGCGAGTGCGTTTTCGGACTCATTGAATATGCAGACAAGTATTACTATATAACTACCGAAGAAGGCAAAATCACATGAGTTTACACAATTGATAATTTAGATTACCTGTTCAATGCCGATTACGGCTATATGGAAACAGGCTGGCAGACAGTAAACGATACTGTTCATTACTATTCAAAGGACGGAGTTCCCGCAACAGGCTGGCAGACTATTGACGGCGAAAAGTACTGCTTCTCTGAAACAGGCGTAATGTACACAGGCTGGCAGACCATTGAAGAAAAGCTTTACTACTTTGACGCAGACGGCAAGACCTTCACAGGAGTACATATTATAGACAGCGCAATTTACTGCTTCACAGCCGATGGAGTAATGCATACAGGCTGGTACACCGAGGGAAGCAGTAAGTATTACTTTGGCGAGGACGGAAAGGCTGTAACAGACTGGCAGACCATCGACGGCAAGGGATATTACTTCAACTCTGTGGGAATTGCTCTTACAGGCTGGCAGACTCTTGCAACACTTAAGTATTATTTTGATGCGGAAGGCGTAAAACAGCTTGGCTGGCAGACCATTGACGGCAACCTTTATCACTTTGATGAAACAACAGGCGTTATGTCTGTGAATACAAACATCGACGGCTATGAAATCGGAGCCGACGGCATAGCAACAAAGCTTTCGGAAGTTCAGAAGCGTGCAGATGCTATTCTTGCTTCAATCGGAACAGGTGCAGACGATATCTACAACTACGTAAGAAGCAACAATAAGTACAAATATATGGAAACAACAAGAACTCTCGCACAGATCGAGAGCGTGGGCTGGAGCTTCTTTGCAGATTACGCAATGGATAACCGCTTTGTTGTATGCTACTACTTTGCAGCAATCACCGATGTACTGTTCAAGCAGGCAGGTTATGAAACAAGAGTTGTCTACGGAACAGGCCGTGGTACAGGCGACCACTACTGGAATCAGGTGCTGATTAACGGAGTATGGACTAATTACGATACCTGCAACGGCTATGCAAACGTAACAGATGATTATCTCAAGGCTCAGAATTATACATGGACACAGTTTGTATACCCTGAATATAACTGATAAAATGAAAGGAAACAATATGAAAAAGCTTATTTTAACATCGCTTATACTTACAGCACTTACTGCTTCTGCGCTTACAGCCTGCGGAGAGGTTGAAGAAGCCGAGCTTTCCTCAGCTCTTGAAATAGTTGTTGACGCAACTGATTCTACCGAGGCTTCTACAGACGAAGCAACAACAGAAATCGCTCAGGAGACTACTGAGGAAGAAGAGACAAAGGCTGAGTGGACTGAGGAGAATACCGATGAGACAACAGAGGCTCCCACAGATGCTGTTACAGAGGCACCAACAGAGGCACCTACGGAAGCTCCCACAGAGGCACCAACAGAGGCTCCTACAGAAGCTCCCACAGAGGCACCAACAGAGGCTCCCGCAGGAAGCTTTGAATACAATGATATGATTTTCGTATACGGAAACACACAGGCAACAGTGCTTGCCGACGCATCAGGACTTGTTTCAGCACTGGGAGCTCCCGACCATATAGAAGAGGCTCAGAGCTGTCTTTCCAACGGAAACGATGTAAAGATTTACTACTACAACAACGGAATCAACGTATATACATATATCGAGGACGGCAGAGAGATCATCTATGAGATTGAGCTTACCTCAGCTTCATATTCAACTCATAAGGGACTTGCTCCGGGAATGACTCTTGCTGACGCAGAGCGTCTTTACGGAAAGAACTACACATATTCAGGCGGAGTAGTTTCCTACTACTCAACTGACTCTACATATATGTACCTTTATATGTCAGGAGATAAAATTGCCTCAATCGGCTATTCCGCAGAGGTATAATTCAGAATAAATAAGGAGGAACTGTCTTGGTATTCAGCAGTCCCGTATTTCTGTTCCTGTTTTTAACGGCAGTATACATACTTTACCGTATAATTCCGGGAATAACCGCAAAAAACATCTTGCTTCTGGTGTTCAGCCTCTTTTTCTATGCTTACGGCGAGCCTAAAGCCATAATTCTGATGATAATATCAATTGTGATGAACTATCTCTTCGGACTTGCTATGAAAAGCGAAAACAAGCATAGGAAGGCGGTTCTTGCAGTAAGCGTTACCGCAAATCTGCTTATGCTGGGAGTATTCAAGTATGCAGGCTTTACGGCAGAGATGATAAATCTTCTGCCGGGAGTGAGAGTATCTGTTCCGCAGATAGCACTGCCTATCGGAATATCCTTCTACACTTTCCAGGCGATGTCATATGTAATCGACGCATATAAGGACCCGAAATATATCCAGAAGAGTCTTTTCAATGTAGCTCTTTACATAACCTTCTTCCCTCAGCTTGTTGCGGGACCCATTGTAAAGTACTACGACTTTGCCGATCAGATCGACAACAGAAAAACAACCGCCGAAATGACGGCACAGGGCATAAGACGCTTTATTACAGGACTTTCAAAGAAGCTTCTTATCGCCAACACAATGGCAGTAACGGCAGATTACGTTTATGGTCTCGACGCTTCAGAGCTCAGTATGGCTCTTGCGTGGCTGGGAGCGCTTTCATATCTTTTCCAGATATACTTTGACTTCAGCGGTTATAGCGATATGGCAATAGGTCTGGGAAAAATGTTCGGCTTTGATTTCAAGGAGAACTTCAATTATCCCTACATTTCGTCAAGTATGCAGGATTTCTGGCGACGCTGGCACATATCCGTATCCACCTGGTTCAAGGAGTATTTATATATTCCGCTGGGAGGCAACCGCAAGGGAAAGCTACGCACAGCAATAAACAAGCTGATAGTCTTTTTCTGCACAGGTCTCTGGCACGGAGCAAGCCTTAACTTCATAGTATGGGGACTTATAAACGGCGGATTTATGATGTTTGAATCATATAAGGTGTTCAATACAGAAAAGTGGCTTAAGCCTCTGCGACACATATACACAATGCTTGTTGTAACAACAGCCTTTGTATTTTTCAGAGCAGAAACAATATCCACAGCCTGTACATTCATAGGACATATGTTCAATCCCTTTGCTATTGATACGGGACAGGCTCAGACAGCGCAGTTTGCTCAGCAGATGTCACCGCTGTTTATAGTGACATTCATAACTGCGATAGTATTCTCAATGCCCGTATGGCAGACTCTCAGAAGCAGAATAAAGTCTGAAAGGACTGTTATTATGGGCGAAACAGCGTCATATGTAATATCGCTTGTGATGCTTGTGCTTTGTATAATCACACTTTCATCGGCTTCATACAACCCGTTTATCTATTTCAGGTTTTAGGAGGTGCCGTATATGAATAAGAAAAACATTCTTTACACAGCTTATTCGGCACTTTTTATAGGCATATGCCTTGCCCCCGCAGTGCTTATGCCTGTGACCGATAAGAATGCTTCAAAGGAAAACAGAGCTCAGGCAGAGGCTCCGAAGATTAGGAATGAGGAAGGCTCGCTTAACTTTGAGTTTTTTTCTCAGTTTGAAACGTATTTTTCCGAGCATTTTGGTTTGCGTACTCAGCTTGTAACGCTGGACGGAAAGCTGAGAGCGTCGCTGTTTGGAAGCTCCTCTAACGAGGATGTTATTGTGGGTAAGGAAGACTGGCTTTACTACGCTCCCACAACAGATGATTTTGCAAATACAAATACCCTCAGCGACAGAGCAATCAACAATATAAACCATAATCTTACTCTTCTCAGCGACTATTGCCGTGATAAGGGAGCGTGGTTTACATTCACTGTAGCTCCCAACAAAAACACTATATATCCAGAATATATGCCATATAATTACATTGAAACCGACGGCAGTGACAATCTTGAAAAGCTTACAGCTGTCTATGAAAAAGACCGCGACGAGTATTTCAGATATGCCGTGTCGTCGCTGGCTGAGGAGTCTTTGAAGGCACAGGAGCTTTTAACTTACGACTACTGTGACCTGAAGAAGTTTCTGCTTGAACAGAAGGAGAAGGTTTCAGTGCCTCTTTACCATAAGACCGATACTCACTGGAATAACGTGGGAGCCTTGGCGGGAAGAAATGCACTGCTAAGCGGTAAATGGAGCAGTGGCTGGAGCGCCTCAACCGATTGGTCGGGCGATTTGGCGGAAATGCTTTACCCGTCAGATGTACCGCTTGATACACAGTATTACACCGATTATGATTTCACCTATGAGTACGTGGGAAGATTTCGCGGACTTGATGATATCAACATAAAAACCACCTGTAAAAATGCAGATGGCAAGCTACTTATGTACCGTGATTCATTCGGCGAAGCTATACTGCCCTTTATGGCAGAGTCCTTTGCAGAGGCAGAGTTCACACGTTCGGTACCTTACAATACAGCTTCTGTAACCGAGGGTACAAGCGTAATTCTTGAAATAGTAGAAAGAAATCTGGGCGACTTGCAGAAATACGCTCCTGTAATGCCCGCTCCCGTATACGAGGGCGAGCTTCCTGAAGGTGATATATGCTATGAAGCTTCTATGGAGATAGAGCAGAGCGGAGAGTACTATCACTTTTATGGAGTACTCGGAGACGATTTCTTCCTCGACGACAACACACGCATATTCATAAAAATAGACGATACCGCATACGAAGCCTTCAACTGCTTTGAGGACAAGCTTCTCGAATGTGAGGGAGAAACAAGCGATAACGGATTTTCGCTGTATATTCCCATGGCAAACGGTGAAATTCCCGATAAAAGCCGTGTAGCGATTATAACGCTTTCTTCTGACGGCAGAACGGTAAAAGATGCATATTCAAATTAAAGAAAAGAGGAATAAAATGAAAAAGAACAGTATAATCTCAGTTTTATCAGCCGTATGTGTGCTTGCAACATTAACAGCTGTAACAGCCTTTGCACAGACTGAAGAGCCCATAAAGGTGGCTCCCGCATACGAATATTTTGACTCACACGATGTAAACGGCAGAGTGGTGATCAATCTTCCCGAAAACATTGCACTTGACGTTGAAATCACAATGGACTCAAACGAGGGCAAAGGCTTTTCATATTACGATAACGAATTTGCCTCAGCAGACGGAAGCTCATTTGCCTTTGAAATAGAGGGCAGAGACAATACAGATGAGGATTACAGAAACTACAACCTCACATTCAGCGTAAGCGACGAGATTCAGAAGCTTGTATCGGAAAGCTTTTCACAGAGCTTTACAGTTCCCGACGGAGTACTTAATTCCGGCTCATGGGTAGATTACCGCTACAACGTAACAATTGAGGTTTCAGACGTTGAAGAGGCTTATGCTACAGAGGTTGCAGAGTTCACAGAAAACGGAGTAAAGGTAGTAGAAACAGATATCGTATTCTACGTAGATTATATTCTTGGCGATGTAAATGATGATCTTAAGATCACAACACTTGACGCTGCACTTGTTCTTGCAGAGTATGCATCATACTCAACAGGCGAGGGTACAACCTTCACAGAGAAGCAGAACATTGTGGGCGATGTAAACTTTGACGGAAACATCACCCCTTCAGACGCTGCAAAGATTCTTGCATATTATTCTGATTTACAGACAACAGGAAGCGCAAGCTGGGAATAATAAATCGGTAACGAAGGCTCCGTATATAAAAAGCGGAGCTTTCACTGCACTTGAGCAAGAAGCATCACAGGCGGTATCGGCAGAGGAGGAATAATCTGTGTCTGGCAAGGTAATAATGATATGCGGGAAAATAGCCTCAGGCAAGACCACATATGCCCGCAGACTGAAAAAAGACTCTAAAGCAGTACTATTATCCTGTGACGAAATAGCCTTTGCACTCTTTGACGGCGATATGGGAGCAAATCACGATGACTGTACAGAAAGAATACGCAGTTATCTTCTTGCAAAGTCGCTGGAGATAGTACAGTCGGGCTGTGATGTGATACTTGACTGGGGCTTCTGGACAAAAAGCTACAGAGATAAGGTGAGAGAATTCTACAGTGAGCGGAGTATAGCTACAGAGCTTCACTATATAGAAATCACAGATGAAACTCACCGTAAAAACATAGAAAAACGCAATAATTCGGTAAAAGAAAAGGGCGAGCGTTCATACTATGTAGATGAGGGGCTTTATAAAAAAGCGGAAGCGTTATTTGAAGCTCCCAAGGAAAATGAAACCGATATTGTAATAAAGGAAAATGAGAAATGATATATTATCTTCTTTGCGTGCTTGAGGGCATAATAACCTTCATATCACCCTGTCTGCTTCCTATGCTTCCAATATATATATCATATTTTGCAGGGGGAGCACAGGAGCGTTCAACGGGAAAAACTCTGAAAAATGCACTGGGATTTGTTCTGGGCTTTACAACGCTTTTCGTGCTTATGGGAGCTCTTGCAGGCTCGCTTGGCTCATTGCTTATACAGTACCGCAAAGCCCTCAATATTATAACAGGAGCCATAGCCGTATTTTTCGGACTCAGCTTTATGGGAGTATTTACTCTTAACATCTTCAAGGGCATAAGCGGAAAATTCAGATACGGCGAACCGGGATTTTTCTCATCGTTACTGTTCGGAGTGATTTTCTCGGTAGGCTGGACACCCTGTATGGGAGCATTTCTCGGCTCGGCACTGATGCTTGCAACGCAAAAGGGCAGTACAATGACGGGAATAATAATGCTTCTTTTATACTCGCTGGGTCTGGGAATCCCGTTTATAGTAAGCGCGCTTCTAATAGACAAGCTTAAAACAGCCTTCACATTCATCAAGAAGCACTACTCGGTGATAAATAAAATATGCGGAGCACTGCTTGTTATTGTGGGAATTCTTATGATGACAGGAACACTCAACCGACTGATCACAATACTGGGGTAAGGAGCGGTAAGCAATATGAAAAAATCAGTAAAATGGACATTGACAGCTCTTATATGCGTGCTTGTCTTTGTGGGAATATGGTTCTTGTACGCTTTTCTGAAGGAGGAGTATGCTCCTGACAGGTTTGCCGATGTATCCACAGGCACTTCAGAGTCTGAGGGCAGTTCTGCACAGGATAACGAAGAGCAACAGGACTTTACAGCCCCTGATTTCACCGTTTACGACAGCGAGGGCAAAGCTGTGAAGCTTTCTGATTTCAGGGGCAGACCGGTTGTGGTGAATTTCTGGGCGTCGTGGTGCTATTACTGCAAGGTAGAGATGCCTGATTTTGACAAGGCATATGAAAACCATTCCGATGTGGAGTTTATGATGATAAACGTAACCGACGGAAAAAGCGAGACCATTGAAACGGCACAGGAGTATGTAAACGGCGAGGGATATAAATTCCCCGTGTACTATGATACAACTCTTGAAGCCACACAAACCTACGGAGCATCAGGACTTCCTATGACATTTTTCATCAACGGAAGCGGACAGCTTGTAACATATGCAACAGGAATGTTGACAGCCGATCAGCTTGAACAGGGCTTGTCGATGCTGAAGACATCAGAATAAATAAAACAAGGAGGAATAATAATGAAAATAACCGAAATCACAGCAAGAAATCTTGAAGCAGAGGTAATGCAGTGCAAGAAACCTGTACTTATCGATTTCTGGGCACCCTGGTGCGGACCCTGCAGAATGATTGCTCCTATAATGGAGGAGATTGCCGGCGAGCACCCTGAAATCAAGGTGTGCAAGGTAAACGTTGACAACGAGCCTGAGCTTTCTGCGATGTTCAGAATAACAAGCATACCTGCGATATTCGCGGTAAAGGAAGGCAGAATAGTAGATTTTGCGGTAGGAGCACGTCCTAAGGAAAAGATTTTAGAGCTTCTTGATAAGTAAAATTTATGCAGAAGAGTCACAGTACGTAAAAAGGTCTGTGGCTCTTTTTGTTTTTGATGTATTCTCAGGGATAAACTGCACATAATACTCATAACAGGTTATGGCAAAAGGAGAATATAATGGAGAAAAATAAAGATAAGATAATTATAGCGTCGCCTGTAGACGGCAGAGTTGTACCTATAGAAGAAGTGCCTGATGAGACATTTGCGGGGAAAGTTCTTGGCGACGGCTGTGCAGTAATTCCCGAAAACGGAAAAATATACAGTCCTGTTGACGGAACAGTATCAACTGTTGCGGAAACAAAGCACGCCTATGGAATAAGCGGAGATAACGGGTGTGATGTGCTTGTTCATTTCGGACTTGAAACTGTATCCCTGAAGGGCGAGGGCTTTGTCTCACACGTAAAATCGGGTGACAGAGTTGAAAGAGGACAGCTTATTGCAGAGGCTGATATGGAGCTTCTCAGAGAAAAGGGCATAAATACAGTGACTCCCGTTATAATCACAGACGCAGACGAGGATAATCTGAAGCCTGAAATACCGGCTGAAAGGGTAACTCACGGACAGGAGCTGATGTGCCTCAGAAAAAACAAACCGACAGCTGAGTCTGCTCCTTCCGTACAGAAAAAGGACAAAAGAGCGTCCTTTGATTTTCTGCAGAAGCTTGGCAAGGTGCTGATGACAGTAATCGCCGTAATGCCTGCTTCGGGACTTATGATAAGCATCGGAAAGCTTATAGCAATGGCTGGCGGAGATATTGCGCTTATAGCGACGATAGGAAGCGTAACCGAGAATATCGGCTGGGCGATAATAAGCAATCTTCACATTTTATTTGCCGTAGCAATAGGAGGCTCGTGGGCAAAGGAAAGAGCGGGCGGAGCATTTGCCTCGCTTCTTGCGTTTATACTGATAAACGCCATAACAGGAGCAGTTTTCGGGGTTACAAATGATATGCTCAGCGATTCCGAAGCGATTGTTACGTCATTGTGGGGACAAGAAATGGCGGTGAGCAATTATTTCACCTCGGTTTTAGGCTCTCCCGCACTTAATATGGGAGTTTTTGCGGGAATAATATCAGGTTTTGCCGGCGGAGTCATCTTCAACCGATACTACAATTACAGAAAGCTTCCCGAAGCCTTGTCGTTCTTCAATGGCAAGCGATTTGTACCTCTTGTGGTAATATTGTGGTCGGTGATAATCTCTCTTGTTCTTGCAGTTGTATGGCCTGTAATTCAGTCGGGAATAAACTCTTTCGGCATATGGATAGCAAATTCGGCAGATACCTCTCCGCTTCTTGCACCGTTTGTTTACGGAACGCTTGAAAGACTTTTACTTCCCTTCGGACTCCACCATATGCTGACGATTCCTATGAATTACACCTCATTCGGCGGAAGCTATGAAATTCTCACAGGGGCAAATGCGGGAACAGTAGTATTCGGACAGGACCCCCTGTGGCTTGCGTGGATAACTGACCTTATCAATCTTAAAAGCGGAGGAGACATTTCAGCTTATGAAAATCTGCTTGCAACAGTAACTCCCGCACGCTTCAAGGTAGGACAGATGATAGGCTCAACCGGACTTCTTCTTGGCATAGCGCTTGCAATGTACCGCAGAGCTGACAGGGATAAGCGAAGAAATTACCGCTCAATGTTCTTCTCAGCGTCGCTGGCGGTGTTTCTGACAGGAGTAACCGAGCCTTTAGAGTTTATGTTTATGTTCTGTGCACTTCCGCTTTATATCGTATACGCTCTGCTTCAGGGCTGTGCCTTTGCCTTGTCGGGAGTTATAGACCTGAGGCTTCATTCCTTTGGCAATCTTGAATTTTTAACAAGAGTTCCAATGTCGGTAAAGGCAGGACTTACGGGAGATATAATCAATTTTATAATAAGCTCTGTGATATTCTTTGGTATAGGATATCTTGTAGCATACTATATGATAGGAAAATTCAGATATGCAACTCCGGGCAGGCTGGGCAACTATACTGCTAACACTGACAATGCTGAGGAGCGTTCGGTAGAGGCACGGAGCATTTCAGAAGGACAGCCTGAAAGAATAATAGCTCTTCTTGGCGGAAGAGATAATATAAACCTTGTTGACGCCTGTATGACAAGGCTTCGAGTTACAGTAAAGAATCCAACCCTCGTTGCAGATGCAGATAAGTGGAAAGCAGAGGGAGCACTGGGGCTTATTGTAAAGGGTGAAGGAATACAGGCGATATACGGACCGAAGGCAGATGTGCTGAAATCCGACATCAACGATATACTGTAGAAAAAACAAAACGGAGTGATTACACTCCGTTTTGTCTGTATAAAGCTGTTTTGTTATAACAGGTGATACTATATCACGTAATATTTGTGTAGGGGCGGATATTATCCGCCCGAAAAATCAAGTTTTATCGGCAATCTGAGCGGAGTGTAACAGCTCCGTTTTTGATATGTGATGTTAACATACGGTCTATTGACAAAGAAGGCTGATGATAGTACAATGAAAGATGATTTAATGCTTGAGTAAATAAGGAGAAACCATTATGAATAAGATTAAGCTATGCTTATTGACTGTATTGATGTCTATAGCAATGACTTCCTGTGCAGTGAAAACAGAGGTCAGTGAAGTATCGTCTGATATACATCAGGAAATTGAAAATACCGAGTCGACTGCGCAACAGGCTTTTGACGAGGAAGAAATAACCGCAGGTTCATCGATGCCTGTAATATCAATAACGACAATAGACAAGACAGATGATGTGCTTGATTTTGTGACAGAGCCCGTTGCACCTCACGTTTCCGAGCAGATTGCCAGCTGGACGCCAAATTACAAGATGCCTCCGGCGCCTTATTACGAGCTTTGCAATATAACGATTACAGATTCAGACAAGACAGTGCTTCTTGAAGACGTTGAGGCACAGGTAAAGGTGCGCGGAAACTGGACCACTACCTATGCCAAAAAGCCACTGAGGATAAAATTCACAGAAAAGCAGAGCGTGCTTGACTTAAACGGCGGAGCTCAGATGAGAAACTGGGTGCTTCTTGCAGAGTACAAGGACGGCTCAATGCTCAGGGACAAAACGGTATTATACATAGCGTCAGAGCTTTTTGAGGAAGAGGGACTTTACTCTGCCGACGCAGAGTTTGCCGAGGTATTCATAAACGGCGAATACTGGGGAGTATATCTTCTTACAGAGCAACAGCAGATAAACAGCAACAGAGTAAACGTAACCGAAGCCCCTAAGGACTATCAGGGAACGGATATAGGCTATTTCCTTGAATTTGACGGCTATTTCACCAGCGAGGACGCTCTTTCGGGATTTGCGGTTGATTATGCAGAAAATGCTCCGCTGGTGCCCTTTGACGGCAACGGAGGAAGCGGAAAAACCATCACCTGTTTCAGTGAGAAGGGCAAGGATACAGGCTTTACAATAAAAAGCGACATATATTCTCAGGCACAGCACGATTTCATAGCTTCATATATAAACAACGTCTACAGGATAATGTATTACGGAGCCTATGAGGATAAAGCGTATGTTTTCAATGACGACTGCACAGAAATTTCCGAAACAACAGAGCTTACTCCACAGGAAGCGATAGAAAAGGCAGTGAATGTAAATTCTCTTGCTGATACGTACATTTTAAACGAGCTTGCCTGTGACGCAGATTTATACTGGTCGAGCTTTTTTATGAGCGCGGATTTCGGAGCTCAGGGCGATAAGAAGCTCAGATTTGAAGCTCCCTGGGATTTTGACTCGGCAATGGGTAATAAAGACCGATGTGCAGACGGCACAGGCTTTTATGCGTCGAACATTCTTGTTGACGTAAATGATACATATGAAACAGTTAACCCCTGGCTTGCAGTGCTGATGTACGAGGACTGGTTCTGTGAAATCATAAAAGACAGGTGGACAAACGCATATGACAGCGGAGTATTTGACCGTGCATATGAAATGATAGAAAACGACACAGCGCAGTATGAGGCAGAGCTCACACGAAACTATGCCAAGTGGGATAATCTTGTGAATAATAAGGAATTTGCAAGCGAGCTTACAAGAAAGTCGGCAAGATGCAAAAC
This sequence comes from Ruminococcus sp., assembly GCA_015066875.1. Classification (GTDB taxonomy): domain Bacteria; phylum Bacillota; class Clostridia; order Oscillospirales; family Ruminococcaceae; genus Ruminococcus. Next base: position 18,410 of record SVNM01000013.1, on the reverse strand, counting down.
ACACAAGGAAGCGTCAGACCTTCTTCTTGAGTGGCTTAAAACCCGTGTAGAGTTCATAAACGAATACTGGCACGAATAAAAGCAAAGAAAAAACGGTATAGTGATGAAGAGCGTATCAGCATCACTATACCGTAATTTTTATAAATCAGTCTTTTGAGATTACTTTTTTGTTCCACGAGCGCTTGTTGCACTGCGGACATTTCATATAACGTGTTCTTCCGCTGTGCATAGCAAAGAAAACGCTTTTGTATGTGGGAACATACTTGTGATGGCAGTGTGCACATTCATAGTATCCCGCAGTCTGCTCAATCTTTAATGCAAACGGAGTTGCAATTAAAAGCGGAACAAGACTTGCAAGAACGATTACAGTTGCCAGCCATTCCTTCATGGGCACAGCTGAAACGATTATAGTCGAAGCGATAAGCGGTATAATACAGCATATACCCATTACAATTTCGATATGAAGCAATCTTTTATCACTTTCCTCTTTTTGTTTTGCCATATCCAGAAGCATCTGCTCTGATTTTTCCTTATAGTTCTCCATAGAAACAACCTCCCCGTTAAGTAAATCGTTTACGCTGATATCAAGCTCACTGCACAGTTCAAGCATTATAGAGCAATCCGGCATAGACTTGCCTGTTTCCCATTTCGAGACAGCCCTGTCAGTAATGCCGAGCTTTTCCGCAAGCTGTGACTGAGTAAGCCCTTTTAATTTTCTGCGCATTGCAATAAATTTACCGATTTTAATCTGGTCCATAAATCGCTGTACCTCCTTTGCTTCAAGCATAAACGATTCGGGGCAAAAAGTACACATATCAGTGGTTGAGTGGGGGAGTTTTTACAGCTCAACCATTGGTAGAGTAACGTAATACAGGCAAAAACGCTTTTAGAGCTAACCTGAGTACGTATCTGACGAGCCTGTGTACCAGCTTTCAAAAAATGGTTTATCCTTGCTGAATGGAACCTTGCCATCGTAATTTTCATCAATATAAATAAGGTAATAGAATCTTATATCAGGAGAGTTCATACCGTCACCGCTTCTGAGTTTTTCATTTTTGGCACGGACATAAAGCATCATATCGCCCTCGTGGTCAAAGCGGACATCAACAGAAGAAAAGACAGAATAAGGACTGTCCTTGCTGTATTGATTTTGCAGAGTATCGAGAAAGTCCTTTATTCCATCGGGAGCATTGTCCTCGTTGATTTCAGCATATGAACAGTTTTCAGAATACAGCTTTTCGGCATATGAAACAAGGTCCTGAAAATCCTCCTGATGAGCATAGAAGCAGTCCTCAGTGTAATTATACGGAGCGCTGTAGGATAACGAAAGCCACACAGCCACAGTGATAATCAGAAAGATTACAGCAGATACAACAAGCAGAGTTGTTTTGGTTTTAGCGGAGCTTTTTTCCGCAGAGCTTACCTGTTCAGGCATATCAGAGCTCTCCTTTTTCGAGGAATTCCAGAATCTCAGAAGCGTTTGAATCGGGCTTGACCTTAGGCATAGCCTTAATAACAATGCCGTTTTCGTCGATTACGTAGGCAGTTCTTACAACGCCCATACTAACCTTGCCGTAGAGCTTCTTTTCCTGCCACACATCGTAAGCCTGAATAGCCTCAAGCTGAGTATCTGAAAGAAGAACAAATGGAAGATTGTGCTTCTGGGCGAATTTCACGTGAGAAGCCACGCTGTCCTTGCTTACACCGATTACTTCGGCTCCCACAGCCTTAAAGCGGTCATAAAGCTCAGAAAAGCCCAGTGCCTGACGTGTACAGCCTGGAGTATTATCTCTGGGATAGAAGTAGAGAACAACCTTTTTGCCCTTAAAATCTGAAAGAGAAACTGAATTACCGTCCTTATCCTGAAGTGTAAAATCAGGAGCCTTGATTCCTGTTTCAAGCATAATAAAACCTCCGCAGAAAAAGATTATACGACACAGCGTATATCAATATTATTATATCCTATGAAGTCACAGAAGTCAACGCGGAAGCCTTAAACAGCACCGCAATTATTTTTTCCTGACGGGAATCCATATTTCACCGTTCTGCGGACTGATATAGAACTCAATATTATAATTTCCTGCAAGCTCATATTCTCTGCAGTTTGGAACCCACTCGCTCCAGATTTTAGTATTCACTTCCTGAAGAGCCTCGGGGCACTTGCCGTTGTATGGGAAAACAGCCCACGTACCCGCCTGAAAGGTAAATGTGGTGCAGTCTTTTGGGATATCAATAAACGGAGCGTAAAGGTCAGCGATAAAATAATCGAAATTTTTACCGTCGCTGTCCACACAGGCACCGAACATACCGCGGATAATATCACCACCGCCTGATGCGTAATGTTCATTCCAGAATTGAGGGATTTCGGTGTAAGAGGTTTCGGTATTGAATCTCTTAACCTTTCCCATAATAGTAAACGAAGCCTTTTCAACGATTTTGTAATCCATAACAGTACCGCCTTTCAAAGTTAAAATAATCTGAATAGGAGCAAAGTCTTTCAGCTTTGCGCCTTTTTCCTTGGCAGAAGAGGGAGTAATGCCGTGAAATTTAGTAAAAGCTCTTGAGAAGCTGTCCTGAGACTCATAACCGTATTTCAGAGCGATATCGAGCACGCGTGAAGAGCCTGCAGAAAGCTCCTGACCGGCAAGAGCAAGTCTGCGACAGCGGATATATTCACCCACAGTAAATCCGCAGAGAACGCTGAATATTTTTTGAAAATAAAACGGTGAAACAAAAGCTTTTGAAGCGATATCGCTGATACTTAGCTGTTGTGTAAGATTATCCTCAATATAATCAACAGCGTTCTGAATACCCTCACTAAGACTGTTCACAGCAACACGACCTTTCCTCATCTGTAATTTCATTATAACATTGAAAATAAAAGTCTGCCCGACATTTTGTGCTCTTGAGTGCACAGGCAATTTTCATAATCATCTTCTGCTAAAATTATACCACATAATTATTCTGCGGACAATACACAGAGGTATGATACTTGTTTTTGGAACAGAAATATGATATAATTTCAGTGAATTCAAAGATAAAATAAGGGGAGATATACAGCTATGATAAAAGAACTTATGCACGATCCGATTTTCCTTGCAATAAAGTCTGAGGAAGCGGATAAAGATGACGCCGGTACTGCACAGGATCTGCTTGAAACGCTTATAGCTCACAGAGAGGGCTGTGTGGGTATGGCAGGGAATATGATAGGAGTGCGCAAGCGTATTATTGCGTTTTTAAATGAAAGCGGAAAATACACAGTTATGTTCAATCCAGTAATACTTAAAAGCGAAAAGCCCTATGAAACAGAAGAGTCCTGTCTGTCACTACTTGGCGGACCCCGAAAATGCGTAAGATATCAGAAGATAAAGCTTCAGTATCAGACACCTGATATGCAGACACGCATCAAGAACTTTACAGGCTTTGAAGCGCAGATAATCCAGCACGAAATCGACCACTGCAACGGAGTGCTGATATAAAAAGGCAAGGGATAATGCTATGAACAGAAAACAGGCAGAAGGCTATATAGCGGAAAAATACGGAGTTGCACCTGAATATCCGTGGCTGAGCTCGCCGATGCACGGGGTATTCCGCCACGAAAGCAACCGCAAGTGGTTTGCAATAATAATGAGAGTTTCGGGAACAAAGCTTGGTCTTGAAAGCGATGAAAATATTGATGTGATGAATGTAAAATGCGATAATATTGTGATTGGCTCGCTTCTTGGACAGAGCGGATTTTTTCCCGCATATCATATGAATAAAAGTCACTGGATTTCAATAGCGCTTGACGGCAGTGCGGAGGAGGAAACTGTAAAGTGGCTGATAGATATGAGCTTTTCAGCAACTGCAGAAAAAACTCGCAGAAAAACAGTTAAAAAAAGGGAAACGAGAGTTCAGCGTATAGCCCGTATGGAAGAGTATTTTGATACGCTTTGCAAAGCGGTTGAGAAGGACGCGGAGTCTGTTAAGCGTGACACAGCTCTGCGGTCTGTATTTGAAGAGCTGACTGCGTACTACGAAAACGGACAGTGGCTTGCAGATTATGAAGCAGACGAGCAAGGCATGCTTCCCTCCGGACTCAGACGAGGAGTGCTTTCACAGGACGGCTTGTACAATCTGCTGAGCGAAATTGCAGACAAAGAAAGGTAACAACAATGTTCAGAGATGTAACAAGAGCAAAGCAGAAGCTTACTGAAGAAGAGTGCAGAGAGCTTCTTGGTAATGAAAAAAGAGGAGTACTTTCAGTGCTCGGTGATGAAGGCTATCCCTACGGACTGCCTATAAATTTCTATTACAGCGAAAAAGAGAACAGAATATATTTTCACAGCGGAAAAAAGGGACACAAGCTTGACTCGATAGCAAAACACGATAAGGTATCCTTCTGCGTGTATGATGAGGGATATCGCAAGGAAGGACACTGGTCGCTGAATATCAGAAGCGTAATAGTTTTCGGGCGAATAAAGGCAACAGAAAACTGGTCCCGTGAAATGATGGTTGAGTTCTGCAAAAAATTCACCGATGATATGGCGTACATAGAAAGTGAAATACGTCAGTATGCGGATAATACAATTGTGCTTGAGCTTGAAATAGAGCATATGACAGGCAAAATAGTCAACGAAGCATAACGGAAAAAGCAAATCAGGGGGAGGAAGGTCTGCAACTGTAATGGAATATAAAATCAAAAGAAGCAGTCGTAAAACCCTGTGCCTTGAGATAACAGCCGAAGGACTGCTTGTGCGTGCTCCGCTGAGGGCTTCAAATGCGGATATAGCGTCGTTTGTGGAGACAAAGCGCGACTGGATAGAAAAGCATCTTAAAAAAGTACAGGAGCGTGAAAGCTCAGCTGTAAAGCTTACAAGAAAGGAGCTTGAAGAACTTGCAGAGCAGGCACTTAAGATAATTCCACAGCGTGTTGCATATTATGCTCCGCAGGTGGGAGTGACCTATGGAAGAATAACCATACGCAATCAGCATACAAGGTGGGGCAGTTGCTCTTCAAAGGGCAATCTGAACTTCAACTGTCTTCTGATGCTGACTCCGCCTGAGGTGCTTGACAGCGTAGTGGTGCACGAGCTTTGTCACCGAAAGGAGATGAACCACTCTGCAAAATTTTACGAACACGTGCTGAGAGTTTATCCCGATTATCACAAGTGGAATAAATGGCTTAAGGATAACGGCAGAGCATTAATGGCAAGGATGGTGTGAAATGAAGATATACATTGACGCAGATGGCTGTCCCGTTGTTAAAAGTACTGTTAAGATTGCAGGAGAGTTTCAGATTTCTTGCGTGATAATCTGCGATACATCTCACAGAATAGAGCTTGACGGAGCAGAAACCATTGTGGTATCACAGGGCGCAGACAGCGTGGATTTCCGTCTTGTGAATATGATTTCAGCGGGAGATATGGTAATCACTCAGGATTACGGACTTGCCTCAATGTGTCTTGGTAAAAGGGCAGTAGTTCTTCATCAGGACGGCAAGCAGTATACGGAAGAAAACATAACAGGACTTCTGGAGTTTCGTGCAATAGGAAAGAAAATACGCAGAAGCGGAGGCAGAACAAAGGGTATGCCCAAACGCACACAGGAGCAGAATATTGCCTTTGAAAATGTACTCAGAAAGCTTCTGGCTGAGCTTGCAGAGAAACAGAAGGATAACAATTGAAATTTAAGTCATAATACAGAAAAACCGCCGTTCCGAAGAAGCAGGAATGGCGGTTGATTTTTATTCTTTTATAAAGACTCAGCTTCTGAAGGGCTTGTTGAAAGAGCCTATTTCGATAAGATTTCCCTCAGGGTCAGCAATATAACAGGTTCTTTGTCCCCAGGGCTCTGTTTCGGGAGCAAGAACAGAAACGGCTCCCTTGCTGACAGCCTTTTCGTATTCAGCATCTACCTCTTCAAAAGTATCAACATACAGAGCGATTTCAGTATGACCGTTGAGTCCCTTTACATATTCATACTTACGGCTTGTCATTTTCTCAAAATCGTTTCTTCCGTACAAAAGAAACAGTGTATCGTCTTTAATGAGATACACATTTGAGGTATCCTCGCCTTCCTTGATTTCAAAACCGAGCACATCACGGTAAAATCTTATCATTTTACCCATATCGTTTACAAAAATTCCAAAGCCGTCAAGTCTCATATATAATTACCTCCGTAAAGTGAGAATTATTTTCCTAATTATACCACAAACCCCATAAAAAAACAATGCCTCTCTTGAAAAACGGGAGGCATTGATATCGGTGGTATTCTTATAGGAGAATTTATACGTATTAATGAGGAAAACCCTTTTGAAAAAGGGTTATTCCTCAAACTCCTTTCCTAAAACTTTCAAGTTTTAATTTCAGCCCCATAGGGTACACACAGATAACGAGAAATTGAACTCTTATAAAAATTTTGTGTGTACCCTATGGGGCTGAAATTAGTATTAAAAGTCTTTGTAGGGGGTGTGGGGGCAAACTTTCTTCAGAAAGGTTCCCCCACTAAATACACATAAACTCCTATTAGGACATCACCATTATGGCTGAGCGGTATTATTCTTCAGAACTTCGTATAGTGTATGGTGACGTTTATCATCGTCAGCTCGTGAGCCGAATCCCTCGTTAGTCAGCTGAATCAGAGTTCTCTTAGCACTTCAGGCGGGCATATCAAAAGAAGAATAGACAAAAATATGTTCAAACTACATAAAATCCCAAACATAAAATTGTGCAAAAGGCAGAAAATATATTTTTCTTCGTCTTTTTTCTGTGGCTATGACACTGAGTAACAGAACTATTTTTGCAAAAGGAGCTTTAAATATGAAAAAAATAATATCAATGCTGTCTGCTATTACACTTCTGATTTCAGCAACAGGCTGTAATAAGGATACAAAAAAAACTGAGGAGCTTTCAGGCTCTACACAGAATATCACTGCTCAGACAGGGAAAAATGAAATTACATCATATTCTGCACAAAAGCTTGCTCTGCCTGCAGAGGGTGATTTCTTCAATGGTGTTATTCAGCTTGAAGATGACAGATATCTTGTCACCACAAGCGATAATTTCCGCATTTACTACTTTGAGACCGACGGGGATTTTTCTCAGTACAATGCAGTTTCCCCTGAACTTCCTGAGCAATGCCCTGAGGACAGCATCAACACTTTTAATTTTCTTCCGCAGAAAGACGGTTCTGTTATTGCTGTTGTTACAAGTGTAACTCACGGCGGACTTAAGGCTCCCGATGAATATGATGAAAACTTTGACTATCAGGCCTACGAGGAAGCGTCTTACAAGGAGATTTTTCTGATTCACTATGACAGGAATTTCAAAATAACTTCCTGTATGCAGATGGACTCTCTTACAGATTTCGTAAATAAATCACATAACAATTACATCTTTTCCGTCAGTCCGCTTCTTCAGTGGGACGAGGATACTTTTCTTGTCTCGACTACAGATAATGAGCTTCTTCTGTTTGATAAGAATTCGGGCAAACATACAGGTAAGGTTGATACAGGCTCTGCGGAGTTTGAAAATATGAGCATTATGGCTGACCGCGACGGAGAGCTTATTGCATTTGTCGGAACTGAGAACGAGGTTAAACTTCATCAGTTCAATACAGAGAAAAAAACTCTTGAAGGCGAAGGCATTGCTCTTCCGCAGGAACAATGGAACGGTCGTTTAAAGGGCGCAGGAGATTATCGCTTCTTTATCGGCAAGCAGGACGGCCTTTATGGATTTACCGATAATTCCCAGCTTGTACTTGTTATGGACTGGCTTGAATCGTGCATTGATTTCAACAGAGCAAACGTAAGTCTTGCACGTGAGGACGGCTCATTCCTTGTAAGCAGTATCAATGATGAAACAAAGAAATCAGAGCTCAACAGATATACCGAAGCCGTTTCCGGTAATATCAGTGAAATCGAAAAGATTACAGTAGGATATATGGGCGATCACAACGAATTTTCAAAGGAGTTGAGCACATTTAACCAGACCTTTGAGAATTATGCAGTTTCAGGCGAGAAAATAACTTCTGAGGAACAGCTCAGGCTTGATATGATCTCAGGCAGTGCTCCTGATGTTATAATCCACAATAATTTTTCCTTTGTGCAGAAGCTTTGCGATAAAGGAGTCTTTGCCGACCTTTATGAATTTATGGAAAATGATCCGCAGATAAACCGTGATACATTAATGGGCAACGTGCTTAAAGCCTGTGAGTCTGATGACGGAAAGCTTTATACTCTGCCGAATTGTTTTGAAGTTGACACGCTTATGATCAAGTCGAAATACTGGGATAAGCCCTCGATGACAGCTCACGAGCTTATTGAGCTTTACAATAATCCTCCTGTAGCGGGAATGAAGTTCAGCGACGGCGCAAATACAAAAATGGAAGTATTTATGACTCTTGCAAATTACGGTGAAAATTTCGTTGACTACGAAAAGGCAGAGTGTTACTTTGACACACCGCAGTTTATAGAAATTCTTGAATTCTGCAATACCTTTCCCGAAACAGAACAGATGCCCGATAAATTTACCGAGCCTGAAGCTTTTGATAATTTCTACAGAGACAAGGCGACATGGCTGAGAAATGATATGGCTCTTATTACAGACGTTTCCGAGTTCGGCTATTTTTACAACTACAACTATAACAAATACGGCTATTTCGGCGAGGAAGTTACACTCTGCGGTATGCCTTTCGGAGAAACAAGCCGACCTATGATAAGCTTTTTCTATAATCTCACCATCTCAGAAAACAGTCAGCACAAGGAACCCGCATGGGAGTTTGTAAAGCTTTGTCTTCAGCAGGAATTCAAAACCGACAGTGATGAGGTTGTGCAATGGTATTCTTTCCCTGTTATGAAGGAAAGCTTTGACAGAATGGCTCAGGACAGTCAGAAAAAACAGGGGATTAATGAAAGCTTTTTAGGCAACAGTATTCCGCCACTTACTCAGGAGGACTGTGATTACCTTATGGAGTTTATTCTCACAGCTGATCAGGTAAAGCAACATACATATAACTCTGATGTTTCGCTTATTACTGATGAGGAGATCCAGGCTTTCTTTGCGGGGGATCAGACAGCTGAGCAGACTGCAGAATATATCCAGAACAGAGTATCAATAATGCTCAGCGAGCAGAGCTGAAAACAAAATAATTATTGAGTATCAAGGTTGCTGTTAAAACCTGATATTATGCAAAAACCCGTCATCAGCAGAAGATGACGGGCTGATTTATGATTGATTTCGGCGGAGGCTCTACACCCTCAGGAATAAAAATTGCCTCGTAGATAAAGTCGTTCAAAATAGGATATTCGTCCTCACGGATTTTTCTGATATTATAATTCATTTTTACCTCCAATTATTGTATTCTTAATTGGATAACAGTCCACACATAACGATGCCTCCTTAAATTGCTTTGCATTTATGTATCTTTACTTTTTATAACATAACATTCGGAAATTTTGTGAAAACCGGACCTTTTCGCTAATTTTGCAGAAGCGAGATTTTTGGAATGACAAGCCCATACAGGAGCTTTCTTCTGAGCCAAAATGTATTGTATCATAGCGGTTGAAACTGCCAAAGCAAATCCTTTATGCTGATATTTCTCAGCGGTTTCCACTCCGATATCAATTTCATTACTGCTTACAGCAGAAGAAAATGCCCATGCAGTGACTTCCTCACCGCATACAACGCAGTAACCCTTTCCTTTTGACAGAAATTCGTCTGCGTTATCCCATGAAAAACAAGGTGTAATTCTACCTTTTATTTTTGAAAGCAGATTTTTATCAACAGGTTTCAGCTCACAATCAGAGGGCAATGCAACAGATTTGTTGAACGTCTTGTCTTCAAACCCGAAAAAAAATCTGCGTTCAATATCGATATCCTCTTTAGCTTCAAAGAAAGACATTATCTGTTCATCAGCAAATAAAATAAATCTTCGTGGATTCGTACCGTTTTTGTCAGAGATAAAATCATATACAGATTCAAGGAAAGAAGTGTTATATTCACCCGAAATAAAAGCAAATCCGCTGAAATGCCAGAACAACACATTTTTCGTACTGCTTATGGAATTCACGTAAATGTCGCCTTGCTGATAGCCTTCGGCAATAGATAGCGGATAAACTTTTCCGTATCTGCAGTTTTCAGCATAGCAAATATAATCGCAATAGTTTTTCAAATCAATCTTAATCATAATCTCAAAATTCACTTACCCACTTTGCAAGCTCGTCCGTATTAATTCTGCCGTTGAAGAGCTTACCTGTAATAAGCTCAGCGCCCTTACAGCTGTCAGCAAGCTTTTCAGCAGTCCTGCCGAAACCACTTCCGCCGGAGGTTGCAAAAAGAACGATTTTCTTTCCCGAAAAATTATAGCTTTCAAGGAAAGTATTGATTATTGTGGGAGCAATATACCACCAGATAGGAAATCCCACAAAAATGGTGTCATACTGTTGAATATCCGTAAGTTTTTCAGCGATTTCGGGGCGGAATGAAAGATTGCTCATTTCAACAGAGCTTCTTGAATTTTTATCTTGCCAGTCAAGGTCAGCGTCAGTGTAGGGAACAGCGGGCTTGATTTCAAAAAGGTCAGTTCCCAATGTCTCGGAAAGTGTCTTTGCGACCTTTGCAGTTACACCGCTTGCAGAAAAATATGCTGTCAGTTTTTTGCTCATAGTAAGTCCTCCTCATTAAATTTTCTTTTATAATTCATAACCACATTTCCACCGATGTTTTCAGCCTTTACAAGCTCAAAGTCCGAGAGCACACTGTCTGTGAAAAGTGGTTTATCGTTCTTGTCTGCGATAACAGGAGCAACAACAAGACTTAGCTCATTGATGACATCGGCACGCTGAAATGCTCCGTTAATAATGCTTCCGCCCTCAAGAAGCAGAGTTTCACAGCCGATAATATTTTTCAGCTTAAAGAGTGCAAGCCCAACATCGATCTCAGTCTCGCCGGCGAAAATATATGGTATTTCCATAGCCTCAAGATAGCCGAGATATCGCTCGTCAGCCTGTTCGGTAAGCACCTCGATAATCTGAGCCTTATCATATCCCGGATCTCCGTCAGGATCGATAATTCTGTTTGACTTCCAGCCAAGCTTGCCTTTGGGGTCAAAAGCAACAGCGTAAAAACCTGACATATCGTCAAGGATAAAGTCCATTTTAAAGCCGTGATCGTGCTTGACGGGAGCATACTGTGAAAGGTCAGGATAGTATCCCTGGGTAAAGCTTCCCTCCATAGTGACACGTCCGCAGATAAATCCGTTTGACTGAAGCTTTCTGTTTATATCGTAGTATATTTCCGTAGCTGTGGCACACTGTGGCCTGAACAGGAAATCTCCTGTAACCTTGCCGTCTATGGAAGTAACCATATGGCAGATTATGTATGGTCTGTTCATAGTAGCACCTCTGTTTTATATTCTTCCTCAGATAAACCATATCAACAAGCTGAACACCACATTCAAAAATAGGGTGGTTGTAGTTATCGGTAAAGAAATTCGGTATGCTGTGTGAACGCACAAAACCGCATTTCTCGTAAAAAGGAACAGTCATAGGACTGTCGCCTGTACCCACTTGCAAAACGGAAAATCTGTCCTTATATTTTTCAGCAACATATTCAATCAGCTTTTTAGCGTAGCCTCTGCCCTGAAATTCGGGATATGTTGCAATATTTTTGATTTCAAGAATACCGTCGCCCTCGTCAGTTACAATACATTCGCACTTGATACCGTTATCGTCAAGCACATACATCGTACCTTTGTCAATGTATCGGTCTATCATATCTTCCTGTTCGTCGGCAAGCAGCAACAGCGGAAGTAACTGCTTTTTGTTTTCTTTGATTTCATATATTTTCATTATATTTCCCTTTGTAAACCTTTTTTCATAAAATCAAGACGAACCAGCTTTTTGCCGTTTGGAAGACTTTTTTCATCCGCAAGAACATTCACATATCCGATTTTCAGCATGGAATCAATAAGAATACTTTCCTCCATCTGATGATGTACCTCATCAAGCCGGTCAAATGCATGAAGATAAGGCGATTCGGAAACAAAAGAAGTTTCAGTATTTATCTGAATAATACAGGAAACATATCCGGCATTCACCTTATTCACAACACGCTGAAAGCATTCGTATCCTATATATTCAATCAGAAGATTGGCAACAAGCAACTCAGCACAAGGCAATTCCGACGAAGAATCGGTCAAATCAGCACAAACCGGTTTAAAAATATCACCTAATGCTGAATATCTTTTCACGCATTCATTCAGATAATTCCTGTTTATATCCACACCATAAACAGTGCGGATTTTTTCTTTGTCTATGTGTTCAAGTCCGTTTCCGCCCGCAACACCAAGAATCATAACGGAATTCACATTATATTCGCAGAATTGTTCCCTCATCATCTGATTCATTGTCTGAAGCTGATATATACTTCCAAGACTCATGTGATTCTCATAATCATTTAAATCTATTTCTTCCCATGGATTATACATAAACAACAACTCCTACTTCTTTTTCTTCGGTGCCGGAAGTTCCGGATACATCTCATCTACAAGCCTTGTCAGAAATTCCTTGCTGTCAATGTTATCAACAAGAAGCATTGCCTTTGCACCGTCATACGGCAATTCATATACTGCGTCCGGCATCATGGATACTGCCGGTTTCACTGGCTTTACAAGAAGTCTGTCGTCGTAAATTCCGCCGATTATCCTGCCACGATAGTAGATAATATACTCCCCCATCATTGCTCTGTAAGTAATTTCTTCCAGTCCGGATAACTGTTCCAGAACAAAATAAAGATACTCTTTGCTTGAAGCCATATGGTTCCTCCTTAGCTTTTTCAACATTATACCATAAAACAAGTTGAAAAACAATCCCTTAACGGCATTACATATGTGTGAAATAAATATAGGTAATGTAGGGTGCGGTGCCTACATCGCACCGCAGAATAATTCCGTTCATCACGGGCGGATGTAAGCGTCCGACCTTACATAAAGAAATAAACCAATAAGAGTATGTTTTCCTACGAAAATTTTACACATTACAGCATTACAAATCATTGTATTCAGAATTCATGCAAAAATAAAACCATATAACGAAGGCAACTGCCCTCATTATATGGTTCAGAATAAACTGCTAAATCATGATTATATTTATCATTCTCATTATAATATCAGAAAGTCCTGTAAAAATCTTTCTCATGTATAATTACATTGTTTTTTATGCTTCGGGAAGACTTGATATAAGGTGAAGCAGATATTTCTGTATAGCAAGAGCGTCCTTGTTTGTTATGCCGTCGCCTGTATTGCTTACATCAGCATTTGCCTTAGCTTCATCAGAGAGAGGGTATGCATCGGGATTTCCGAGGTGCTGGAGGATAAGAACTGCATCGTTCAGAAGAACCTCGCCGTTGCCGTTTGTATCGCCGTAAAGTGAAACAGAAGGTGTGGGCGGAACAGGATTATCGGGATTTCCAGTATTTTCATATTCATAAACGACTTCAATCTTTTTATAGTCTACTGAAATGGTATCTGCAACTTCATTTTCAGCCTGTTCGGAAGAATCCCACCATTTCTGCAATTCTACTTTTCCGTCAGCGACAACTGCGTTTACGATTTCTTCCTTGTTTTTAAGAGTTCCGTCGAACTCAACAGATGCAGTTGAATCTTTTCCAAGCTTCAGAGAATAGCTCTTGGAAGTCCAGAAATCATTACCATCTTCATCAATAGCGTTGATGCATACAGCACATCCGGCAGTAGCCCAGCTTGAACCAGCACTTGAAGTTACATCGGCAAGGATGTCGATTCTTGCAAGATGCTCAGGATCAGAAATCGGAACTTCAACGTATCCGTTCTTGTTTATCATGTTTTCTATATCTTCAAAAGTTTCTGTCTCATATTTGAATTTATCAGGATTGTAGAGTTCAAGACCTTCAAAATCAGATGCGTCATCAGTGATAACAACCATAGCTGCTGAATAAGCCGGAAGTTCAACATTAACTACGTTATCCTTTACATCATCAACGATTTCGATAAGCTTGATCTCGGCAGAATCGCCGTAAACTGCATATACAGCGGCTGCCTCATATGATGTATCTGCATTCTTGAGATTGATAACAGCGTTTTCAGAATTTGTAAGATCCTTGTTTGTGATCATAGCTGTAACTGTTCCCTGATCGTCGCCCTTGATAGAAGCATAGGCGCTTGAAAGTGATACATCATCTGTCTTTGTGGGAACGAGCATATCACCGAATGAACTGCCGTTGCCATCGTAGTTTGTGTAGAGGTTGATACCAGCGAACTGATAGTCATTGCTGCTCCATTTTGTTGCAAGATATACGCCTGCATCTGCAAAACAGCCAAGAGCTTCTGCCTGTGCGATTGTTGCACTCAGATCGTTACCGCCGAAGTTATACTCAGTAATAGCAAGCTTTGTTCCAGGATAGTACTTATCAATTGATTCCTGAATTGTAGGAATCATAGGAAGATTTTCCTTGCCCCACTGTCCGATCCAGCTGTCCTCGATATAGCCTTCCTCGTAAAGTGTACGAACTGACTGCATTCTTGCTTCTGCACATTTTGTGTGAGTAGGATCAGTACATTCAGAAACACGGCACTGTCCCTTCGCTTCAGGGTAATAGTGGATATCAAGTACATCGAGAAGACGGATTCCGTGTTCTTCCTCCCCCTTCTTCATCTGTTCGAGATAGCAGTCGAGATACCAGTGGTAGTTATTTTCCGCCTTGATTTTCTCCCACTCATCAGTCGAATCGTCATCAGCAAGATTACAGAACGCAGAATATCCGAAAAGTGCCGGTCCGAAAATATCTGCCTTAGGATCAAGCTTCTTTACTGCTGCTGCCATTTCAATTGACTTTTCAGCAAGCTCAGCGATCGTTACACGCTCAGGATGGATTCTGCCATGTGTATGATGCCAGAGAGCAGGCTCGTTGTCAAGACTGTATCCCTGAATACCTGTAGGTGAAGTTGAATCTCCTAATTTGCTGATGATGTAGTTTACATATTCATCCATGTATACCTTACCGTCCGTAAGGTCGGGAGTTTCATCGAATGCGCTTCCCTTTGTGAGAACTACTTCATTCCAGCGGTCTGAGGGAGCAGCTTCTGCTTCTGTAACAGTACCGTCCTTATCAGCTGCAACATATCCGGCAAGCTGAAGCGTTGTGAACTTGTATGAAGCGCCGTTTCTTTCAGCTTCCTTTGAAAGCTGCATTGCACAGTCAGCAGGTTCGTCAGAATTTGAAAGATTGTTATCTGAACTGTGTTTCCAGTCTGATCCGGCGTTAGATGCGTTGTTTTCCCAGTTGTAGGCAGTCATTCTGTTTCCGCCCTGTCTTATAGAGGTTGCAGAAACCTTGCTCAGATCGTTGCCATACTGGTTTACACCATAGATATATGGGCTGATTGCTTTTCTCTCTGCGGAGAGGTCAATATTGATGTTCATTTTTTCTGCTGTCTCTGCATTAACGGGTGCGAAAGGGACAGACATAGGTGCAGTCATCATTACGACTGCTGTTAAAAGTGATGCGTACTTCTTCATTATAATTCCTCCTCATCTGAAGCTTCTGCTTCAGTCCATAACGATACTTCGGGAACGGGCGTCTGCTCTTTCAGAGAACTGTATCGGAAAGGTCCTCGTGAGTACTGATCAATAAAAAGGTCATGAAATCTTATATATCTTGAAATCGACTTGGCTATGACAAGCAGGCATGTAAGCGGCGTATTATGTCCGTATCCATAAATAATAGTAGGGGTATCGCTGATATCAGCGGAAACACGCCATACAATTCCGAGACGGTCAAGGTTGTCCATAATTTTCTTTACACGTTTCACCGGAATATTCACCTGTTTTGATATAAATTCCAGCGACTGCATCCTGTTGCGGAAACAGCTTCCGAGATAGTGGATAACTTCTATTGCATCCTTGCTTGCGAGAGTCTGAAAAAGATAGATCATATTTTCATTTGCTTCGGTATATGAATCTACACCATTTTCGGGAATTTTCACAAAACAGCAGTATTTCAGATCATCATTCAGACGGGCAATAGAGCATTCATAATCTGTTCTCAGTTCTGCGTATGTTTCAAGTTCAAGATTTTCAGGAAATTTTGCTGCTGAAAGGGTATAATCGTTGTAAGCTGAAAGGGTAGTATAATACAGCTTCATTATAAGATCAGCACGTTCTTGCGGAGGCGTCTGCCGGATCTTCTGGATGATAAGCTGATCGAGATCATATTCAGCCTGTTCCTGCTTGATTCCGAAGAGCATATCAAGAGAAACGCCTAATATTCCAGAAATTTTCGGCAGAAGCTCTGAATCAGGCAAACTTCCGTTTTCCCATTTTGAAACTGCCTGTGGAGTGACATTCAGCTTAGCGGCAAGCTGTCCCTGTGTCAGTCCGCAGGTCTTTCTGTATTTTACTAAATTTTTACTGAATTGCAATTCCATTTTTAGTTTACACCTCAAAAATCAACCTGTAATTGTTTTTTGAACGATAGATATCCGGATATCTGTCTACATCTGCTATTATATCACAAGTTTCTGTTGTATGCAACCAATGCTTTTTTTATTGAATTCAACTTTACGTTTACAGCAGTAACGTTTGGTTGATATTATTTTTCTGCAAAATCAACCTGTAATTTTCTTTTTGCTTTGTATAAAAAAATAGTCACTGATTCCAGTAACTATTTTCTGCTTTTTATTTTCAGCAATATTTATTCCAAAAACAAGCTTAAGCAGTTGCATTATTTATGTATACATGGTATAATAATGCATATGAAAACATGTTCGTAAATAAGAATTTGACGGAGAGTTTTTTATGCATACTCGTAATAATTGTTATACAGATGTAGTATTTTAGGAGAATTAAGAGAGGATAGAAATGAAAATATACGATATTTCACAGGAAGTTTTCAGCTGTAAGGTATATCCGGGAGATCCGATACCTAAAAAAAAGAAGCTTAATTCAATGGAAAACGGTGACTTGTATAATCTTACGGAATTCAGCATGTGCGCCCACAACGGAACTCACATAGATGCACCATTTCATTTTATCAAAGACGGAAAAACTGTGGATGCCATTGGCATGGAATCTTTCGTGGGAATGGCTTATGCAGCAGAACATCATGGGGTTGTTTCCGGTGATGATGCTGCGAAAATAATTGAAAAAGCAAAAAAACAGAATCCCGAAGCAGCAAAAAGAATTCTGATTAAGGGTGACGCAGAAGTTTCTCCGGAAGCCGCAAAAGTTTTTGCCTCTGCTGGAATTCTTCTTCTGGGAAATGAATCCCAGACTGTCGGACCGGAAAATGCTCCCATGGAAGTTCATCTGATACTGTTAAATGCCAATGTTGTTCTGCTTGAAGGAATTCGTCTGGCAGAGGTTTCAGAAGGTGTCTATCTTTTAAATGCTGCGCCGCTGAATTTATCCGGTGCGGACGGTTCGCCTTGCAGAGCTGTGCTGATAGATGTTGTAGACAGATGAATCAAAATATTATGGAAAACAGCTTTTATATGTTTGATTTTATAGCGAACATAGGAATACAATGAGGAAATGTTAATGAAAGAAAGACCAAAATTAAGCAAAGAGCTTAACTCAGCTGTGTTTCGCAGCTTTTATTATCTTAAAGAAGAACTTGTAAATTTTTGCAGAGAAAACAATCTGCCGGTTTCTGGCGGCAAGCTTGAACTTACTGACAGAATTGCACTATTCCTTGATACAGGAATTATTTCTGAAACTTCCACGCACAAGAAACCATCAATAGACATAGGTTTGATTACTGAGGACACGGAAATTGAAAATAATATCGTCTGTTCTGAAAAGCACAGAGCTTTTTTCAAAGAAAAAATCGGAAAAAGTTTCTCATTTAATGTGCTGTTTCAGAAGTGGCTAAAAAATAATGCCGGAAAAACCTACAGAGATGCTATTGAAGCCTATTATCAGATCCTTGAGGAAAAGAAAAAGAGGAAAACAACAATAGACAAACAATTCGAGTATAACACATATATCCGTGATTTCTTTGAGGATAATCAGGGGAAAAGTCTTGAAGAAGCCATTATATGCTGGAAATACAAAAAAAGTTTACAAGGACATAATCGTTATGAAAGATCTGATCTTATTGCATTATTGCTCCCCAACTAAACCTTGCCGTCAAATAAGAAACGAACTGCCGGATGTTCCACATTGGAAAGAAGATGAAAAATAAAAATCAGATTCCGTGCAAAACCATAATTGAGTGGAACGATTGTGGATATGGACGTTTAGATATTTATGAAGAAAATCCTAATGGTAGAATATAGGTACAAATTTCAGTTTGTCCGTTCGACAATTCCCAATTTATCTGACTGATTTCAAAATCTCTGAACAGCATCACCCAGCACCTCCGAATCATTATTTAAGAAAAATTTGGATATTT